>CAZXQZ010000041.1:3939-25196 GCA_964642445.1 uncultured Anaerolineae bacterium | reverse complement strand
ACCTGAATTGGCGGTTGGCTTTGACAGCTCACGTGGGCTGTGTTATGCTGGCTGGCAGAGTGAATGCACGAGATGATGGAGGCTTTGTGTCTGAAACGATGCTGACCCGGCGCGAGTGGCTGGAAGGGGATGAAGCGTGTGCGCTGGTTTCGGTGCGGTATGCTGAAACCGATGCCATGGGCATTGTGCATCACAGCAACTACGTGGTCTGGTTCGAGGAGGGGCGCAGCAGTTACATGCGCTGCCGGGGGTTTCCGTACAGCCAGGTCGAGGCGAGCGGCCTGTATTTTACGGTGGCGGAGGTGCTGGCTCGCTACATTGTGCCCGCGCGTTATGAGGACCTGCTCTTGGTGCGCACCCGAATCGGTGATTTGCGCAGTCGCGGTTTACGTTTCGACTACCGGATCGTACGCGTGCGTGATGACACGACGCTGGTCACGGGCTACTCCAAACACATCTGCATCACCCATGCCGGCCATCCCGTTCGTATCCCGCACGAGATGCTGTCAGCGCTGCGTCCCCCTGGTGCGGACGACGAATCTGGCACGGCCTGACGCGCCCCAAGCGGTGTGCTGTCAGGCCGTGTGTGATGAGCCATCTGCTGGGAAGCTGAGTTGTCACGACGGCCGGGCTGGAATTCGTCGCTCCGGTGGCGGTTGCACAGTTGCCATCTTTCCAAAAAGATGGCAACTGTGCAACCGCCACCGCCAAATTCGATCAAAAAAGCACGGGAAGTTATTCTTTTACAGGCCCTTCGTCTACTCGGCCGGCGTCGTGATCCCGGCCACCTGCCAGCGGTCGACGATGTGACGCTGGACGACGACCATTTCCCCGCCCGCGTTGGTCAAGGCGACGGCGCCGAGGTCCCACCACTGCAGCTGGCCCGCGATGACTTCGCCGCCACGCAGCTCGAGAGAGACCGGCGCCTTGTTCTCCTGGGCATAGGCCAGCGCTGCATTCAAGGCCTTGCGTGACCAGGCATGGCGCCAGGTGAGGTTCTCCACGGGCACCTCGTAGTACGCGGCAAGTCGTTCGAGGATATCATCCTCCCCAACGGCCCGATAGCGCTGCTCGATCTGGCGGTAGACGCCGGACGGCACCCCGGTCGCTTCTTCGATCTGCCAGGGTGTGGGTCCGCCTTTGCATGCGCGCAGGTAGCGTACATAGTCGCCCAGGCTCATGCCGACCCCTCCTTGACCGCGCGGTAGGTTGCAATGGCGAGTTTCTGCAGGGTGACTTCGCTGCCGTCCGCCTGGCGAATCGTGATAGCATACGGGCTGAAGCCAATGACGGCACCCGTGAGCTCGCTGGCATCGAACAGACGGAAGTGGAGCAGGGTACCGGATTCCTGGATACGCGCCAGGTACTGGTACTCGAACTCGTCGACCGACTCGGGCAGGTAGGCGCGCTGGCGTTTGCCCTTGGGTTTGGGCGGATGTTCGTCGACGATGCGTTTTTGGAGCGTGCCCAAGAACTGCGACGCCTGCCGCCGATTCATCTCAGCCAGCGGCGTGCCAGCTTCGGCTTCCAATTCGGCCTGCTCGAGACCCAACCGTTTGCCCAGGCTGAGCAGATGATTCACCTGGCTGGGCCGAATGGGTCCGGGAATTGGCGGGACCTTACGCTCGCGTGGTGGCCGCTCGCGCCGCGCCGGCGGCCGACGGTCACCGGACGAGGGACGGGCTGACTCGCTGCTGGTCTCGCGTTCGGCGGAATAACCGCCTGGGCGGTCGGCCGGGCGCGGCGTGGGCCGCGCAGTCGGCGTTGTAGTGGGTTCAGAACCAACCGGCGGTGGTGGCGGATCGGACTGTAGCTTGATCTCCCACGGCTCGACGTACAACGCACGGGCCAGTTTGTCAAGGTCGTCCAGGCGAATCGACATTTCGCCCATTTCGTACTGCCGCAGCACCCTGGAGGGAATTCCGGTTCGCCCACTCAACTCCCCAACAGTCATACGTTTGCGTTTTCGGATTTTCCACAGGTCTTCCATGATATTATTCCCCGTCTGTTTGGTCTGACCGCACGAACCGCCCCATACCGAAATACCTCAAACCAACTCGTCCGCAATGGATTCGACCGCTTCATCAGCCATCGAAACGCGGTGCTGGGTCTGTGCCGCACGTGCGCTCAGCTCAACGGCCATTTCATCTGGCAGCGCTGGCAGCTGCTGCAGTTGTGTCAGGCCGAAGTATTGCATAAATTCGAACGTGGTGCCATACAAAATGGGACGTCCCACCGCCTCCAAACGACCCTGTTCTTCGATCAAGCCGCGGCTCAAAAGGGTCCGCAACACGCCGTCACAGTTGACCCCGCGTACCGCTTCGAGCTGCGTGCGTGTGATTGGCTGACGGTAGGCAATCATGGCCAACGTCTCCAGCGCAGCCGGCGACAATTTGGGACTGACTTCCAGCCCAAGAAAACGTTCGATGGCCGCCGCGGCCTCCGGCATGGTGACCAGTTGGACACGATCCCCTTTGTGCTGCAGCCGGACACCCCGTCGCTGCAGGCTGTTACTCAATTCGCCAATCGCCGCATCGATATGGGTGAGTTCCACACCGAGGGCCGCGGCCAGCCGCGCCGACGTAACTGGCTCATCGGCGACGAACAGCAGGCTCTCCACCAGCATCGTTATCGCTTCTGACGTCATACCCGGCTGCGTTGGTTCCCCCGCCGAAGCCTCAGTCGTCACCCCAGCCTCGCCTCGTCTACGTAGGGCGCATGATTGATCTGCACCTGCACTTTGCCCAGGCGCAAACCCATGCGCTCCTCGACAACCTCCCGGGCCACGGCCACGATCTCATCCGTCTTCATCGGTACGTCGATATCGGGCGTGGTGCGCACGTCGAGTTTGACATCGACGGCCCCGCCGTGCGACTTGACGGCCGGCGTCACGTTCACCACATCGGGCAGCTGGTCGATGTGCCAGGCCAGGCGCTGGGTGACCGAATCGGCGGTGAGCGTGGCGCGCTCTCCGCTGCCACTGCTCACACGTACCGTGGCCGGCCCTCGCCGCCGGACTTCCCACCACAACAGGGGCAGCAGCACGAGGGTGGCACCGATGACGGTCGCGACCTGGATAAGCCGAAACTGCGAGGCATCGTCCAGGTAACGCTGGGACAGCGTCTCATTCAACTGCGTCAAGCCTTGCTGAGCCAGGGACATCATGCCAAACGGAAACACAGCCACCGCCAGGATACAGACAAATATACCCAATAAAACCACGACAGCCAACAGCCGGTTGAAATGATTCATGCAGTGATTCCCGTTATCTGGCATCCCACGCGGCGCGATCCTGGTCGAACAGGCATCGCAGCTGCCGTTCCTATTATACCTGAGTTCGGTTGCTTCGTCTAACACCGGGGGCAGGATGGGTGGACATCTCAGATTGGAGGCAGACCCTTCGGGTTTTCGTCAACGGCCGGGATACAGCACCAGGAGGCACTGCCGTGAAGTACCAGCGATCGGCGATTATGCTGAAAAACCCGAAGGGTCTTGTGTCGTACCCCAGACATGCTGTCCACCCCTGACCGCCAATCGACTTCCGACTCAAACAGAATCGCTGCGCCGGTAGAACCAGGCCAACACCAGCATGCAGAGCACCACGCCAGCGGCCAGGAGGCTGATGACTGCGCCGCGGTGCAGATTGTCTGGCTCGAAACGAAATACCACCTCGTGTGTGCCCGCCGGCACGGCCACCGCCCGAAACAGCAGGTTGGCGTTCAAGACTGGCGCGGCGGCACCGTCGACCCAGGCACGCCAGCCGGGATAGCCCGCATCACTCAACACCAGGTAACCAGGTCCCGGCAGGGTGGTCGAAATGACAACCTGTTCGGGGGCATAACTCAAGATCTCTGCCCGGCCAGGCGCACCCACGGGGGCAGTGGCGGTGATGTGGTTCGTTGGCACGGGTGATTCGATCACCACCGTGTGCCGCGGATCGAACGTTGGATCACGCAGGGCTGCCAGGGCTGCTGCCTGATCGGTGACGAAACGTGCGGCAGCTGCCGGCAGCACATAGGCCCGCTCGAGCACGTTGACATGTTCGTATATTTTGACATCGCCGGAGTGCGCACGACGGAATTCATTTGCCGGTGCCGTCACCAGGGCCTGGCTGGTTCCTGTGCGCTGATCGATCAGGCTGACACCCTGCAGCTGCACGCTGCCCAGTGGCAGTGTGGCCCTTACTGCGATCGAATCGACCAGGGCCGGTTGGGTAAGGGTCAACACCGTCAGGTAATCCTGGCCGCTCGCATCCCGCCAGGTGTGCCCGATACGCGCCGGGCGATGTGCTGCACCGTCGCGCCAGGCCCCTTCCGCGGTATCGCTGCCCGCGTGCAGCGTAAACTGCTCGACCTGCCCATCGCTGCGGTGTACTGCAACGGTACCCACCGCAGTGCCATCTGGCAGTGCTGCGGCCCCCTGCAGGTGTGACACCAGGCCGATGGCCGTCGCCTCGAACGGCGGCGCAACGGCCTGCTGCCAGGTCATACCTGGTGCCAGGGCGGTCTCGAACTGGAGGTCATAGTAGACATTGTCGATCCAAACATCGTAGACTTTGTCGGTGATGACGAACCGCGTGTTGAGCAGATCGAGCAGACGTGCCGGTGGGACACGGGTGAGCTGCTCGCGCAGGCGCCCATCAGGCACCAGCTGCTCGTCGGCAATGAAGAGTCGCTGCAAATCGACATAACGTGCCAGGGGGAGCACACCCCCATCGTAACCGTCGACACTTTCCAGCCCATACAGCAGCGGGAGATTGGGTGCCACGATCTCCTTTTGTTTGCTGGCAACGATCAAGTCGTAGAGAGCGGGCGGGTCGAGCTGGGGACCAAAGAGCTGCGTGAGCTCAGGCTGGTCGCCGGGGTCATAGGTGATGCCAGACAGGCTGAGAAAGCGCCCGCGCCCGGCGGCACTCAACAGAAAAGCGGGCGCGTTACGCAAGGATGCAACGGCTTCTGGTGCAGTTGGGTGACTGTGCGGCAGTGAAAGGCTGGCGGCCAGCAGCTCGCCCGCCACCAACAGTCCGAGCAGCAGGCCACCCCACTGGCGCGTCCGCATTGTGTGCTGGTGCATTGGGTCGAGAACGACCAGGCCAGCGATGGTCACGCTCGCCAGGACCAACCAGCTCAGCCAGGTCCATCCCCCTGGCGTTGCCCAGCCGAGCAGGACCACCACCAGCAGCAGACCAGTCCCGCCCGCGACCCACACGCGCCGGGAAGGTCGCTTGAGGGTCTTCAGCCGTGGCTCTGGCTGCAGCAGGGTGTGCATCGCCAGTGCCGCCAGGCCGGCGATGCCCACGGTGTAGAGCAGCAGCCAGCGTGCCGGTGCGCGAAAGAGGTCCCAGCCGGGGACGAGCTTGTAGGCCACAAAATAGAGCGGGTTGTAGGCACCCAGGGCCAGCAGCAGCCCGGCCAGCGTGAGCACGACGAGCGCCGCCCGCGGCCGTTGCGCGCGCCAGGCCCCCCATACGGCCAGGACCAGGCCACTCACGCCAACGTAGGCCACGTACTCGGCATAGGCGGGTGAGGCAAAACGCTGCGCCAGATCGGTGCCGTAACCGGGCAGCAGGGTGAAGGCAAGCAGCGGAAGCCGCAGTGAAAACGAGACGACGTCGCGATAAGGCAGGCCGCCCGCGCGCGGGGACAATGCGCTCAGCTCCAGGGTGGGCAGCAGCTGGGCGGCCGACAGGCCCACGGCCAGCACCAGGGCTACGGCCACAACCAGGATCACGGCCAGGACGGGGCGCAGCCAACGCCGCACCACGTCACGCAGGCTGCGCATGCCACCACCGCTACTTTCGAGCATCCGCACCACAGCATACAGCCCCAGACCCACCGCACTCACGTACCAGGCCTGGGTGTGCCCTGCCAGGAGCTGGAGCGCCAGGATCACGGCCAGTCCGGCGATGCCAGGGATCAGGCTGGCGGTGCGCCAGGCCCAGGCTGCCCGGTTGGGCGGCACCGGGCGCTGCCATGCGCCGAGCACGACCCAATCCCACAGCCACAACAGGCCCGGCAGCCAGATGTAGGCTTCGAGCTGGTTGATTTGACCGGCGTGACCACCGATGAAGCCGCTGCCGGCGAAGATGACCGCCGCAAGCAGGGCCGGCAGGGCGGTCACACGCAGCCCCTGCCGCGTCCACAGATACGTCAGCAGCCCACCCAACCAGACGTGGAGCACGATCGTGCCGTTGATGGCACGCGCCGCATCGCGCAGCAGCAGGTGAAACGGGTAAAAGACCGCTGCCTGGCTGTTGGCCAGAAAGGGTGCTCCCATAAACAGGTATGGGTTCCAGAGCGGCAGGCGGCCGTCGAGAATGGCGGTCGTGGCGTAATGACGATAGGGCAGGAAATAGGTCCAGACATCGCCGCTGGCCAGTACCCGGTTGGTGAAGACGAGCCGGCCAAACAGCAGCAGTACGAACGCCGTCAGACCGATCACGGCCAGGGCATCCGCCAGCCATCGCCTGGAGGAGTTCACAGCAGGCAGCGGCACCGTCATGGGACCTCCTGTGGCCCGTGTGGGCTGGCGGTGAGCGGTGCCGGCCAGGCCGGCGTCGCGGGCTCCACGGCGAACACGTAAAAGGCCGGCGATCCGTCATCCCGGTAGGCGGTGAAGCGTTGGCGCAGCAACTGCCCGACCTGTGCCAACGCCTGCTGCACGGGGGTGATGTCCTCCCAGGCCGGCACCGCCAACACACGGACGTAGCCCGCCGGCCCGGCGGCATCGGCGGCCAGGGCGGTGGGTGTGGCGTAATACACGTGCTGGAAGCGGGTGCCAGCCAGGTAGTAGCGCCAGTGCCAACCCAGCGATTGGTGGTACAACACACCCCACTTGTTGTCGGGCAGCACCTGGCGGACCTCGGCGGCGGTGGCCTCGATCCCATCATAAGTGCCGTGATCGCTGCCGACGGGATAACCGCCATGGGCGGCCACCAGCGCTGGCGGCAGCAGACAGCACACGATCAACAGCCAGGCCACAACGCCGACCCGTCGCGTGAGCTGCGCCCATCCCCACCCCGCTACCAGTGCCGCCAACGGCACGAGCGGCAGCAGATAACGATCCCACACCTGGAAAGTGAGGACGATGTGCAGCGCCAGGTAGAGCAGGCCGAACAAGGCTATCACGCGCACATCCCGCCCGTGGTCGTCCTGTGTCTGCCCGCGCCTGGGCACGGCGTGGGTGCTGCGTACCCAGAGGGCCAGAGCGGCAGCTGCAAGCGCCAGCGTCGCTGGTAGAAAGCCGGTGATGTACTGTCCCTGGTCGAGCCAGGCTATGGCGCGGGCAGGCCAGGTGGCGGGGGCGGCCAGGGCCAGCCCGCCGTAGCTGATGGCACTCTGCTGCCAGACGTTGGGCGGTCCACCGCCGGCTGCCTGACCCATCCGGATGCTGTCCCAGGCAAACACCGCAGCCAGGGGTAGCAGCAGGCTCCAGGCCACATGTATCCCGGCCCGGACGCGCGCACGGCGGGTGAGCGCCAGGAAACGCGGTGCGGCCAGGGCCAGGGGAAGGGGGGCCAGGAGCAGCCCATGTTGTTTGGTGATCAGTGCCAGGCCCAGGCAGAGGCCAAGCCACGACCACCGGGCCCGCGCTGCGGCCAGGCAGGCGGCGAGAAGCCATAACGTTAACAGAGGATCGGTGTACAGTGTCGGCGCAAACAGAATCGTGAAGGGGGAGGCGGCAAATACCGCGGCCGCCAGCCCGCCAACGCGCGGGCTGACCAGCTGCCGGCCCAGGGCATAAACCAGTACCACGTTCAGCACGATGAGACTGCTGTTCAGCAGACGCATAGCGGGCACCGTCTCACCCAGCCCGGACTGCCAGGCAGCCAGGAGCCACAGGTAGAGCGGCGGCTTATCGATGGGTAGGCCAACGAGCCAGGGATTGCCGTGGCGCATGGCCAGCGCCCACGACGCGTACAGGGCCTCGTCCTCGCGCAGCGGGTGGGCAGCGATGGGCAGCAGGAACAAGACCCAGGCTGTGGCCAGGATGGCGGCCATTGCCCACCTGTGATGAGCGGCAAGATTCTTCTGGCAAAGGTGACCGATTTGTGCTATGATAGTTGACGCAGATGCTGGTGCGAGGGAGGAACCCTCGGCCGTCAGAAGGAGAGGTGAACGTTGGCTGAGACTGGGTTGACCGAGACGGGCCCCGTCGTCGAGGAAGTGCGTGGTTTGACGTTTACGGATGGGTTTCAATTTGGCTGCGGATTCGCCGCAGCGACAGCCCTTGGCATCGTGATCCTGCTGCTGGTGATCGTCCTGGTTGCGTTCGTGCTGTCGCTGCTGGGCATCAGTGTGTTGAATTTGACGGGAATACCGGGATAAAGATCAACGTCGCCTATCCCTCGCCCACCTGTTGGGCCAGGATGATTGCTTCGGCCACATCGCGCATGGGTTTGCGGTTATTCATACTCATTTTCTGAATCTTGCGGAAGGCTTCCGCTTCTGTCAAACCCTGGCGGTCCATCAGAATTCCTTTGGCACGGTCGACCAGCTTGCGCGTTTCGAGCGCCTGCTGCATCGTATCGACCTGTTGTTCCATTTCGCGAAATTCGGCAAACCGCGCCAGGGCCACTTCGATGGCCGGTGAAAGATCCGCTTCGCGGAACGGCTTCACCAGGTAACCGGCAACGCCGGCTTCGCGCGCCCGCACGACCAGCTCGCGCTGGCTGTAGGCACTGAGCAGCAGAACCGGTGCGATTTTCTCCTCGGTGAGCATCCTGGCCGCCTCGATGCCGTCCAGGTCGGGCATTTTGATGTCCATGATGACAATGTCGGGCCGCAGCTCGCGCGCCAGGTTGACGGCACTGCGACCATCGCCCACTTCCCCCACGACCAGATAACCCAGGTGTGTGAGCATCTCACGTAAATCCATTCGTATCAGGGCTTCATCGTCTGCGATGATGATGCGGGTTCGTTCCACGACCGTTCTCCCCCTCTATAAAGATGACACGTATTCCTCTTGGGTGTCGCTGAGCGGCGCTTTGGGAAACTCGACAATGGCCGACGTTCCCCCTTCTGGCCGGCTGCGCAGCTGCAGCGTGCCCTTGAGATTCTCTTCGACCAGGGTGCGTACGATTTGTAATCCCAGGCTGGAAGTCGCCTGAAAGTTGAAGTCGGCCGGCAGCCCGGGTCCATCGTCGTCGACTTGCAGGTGGACGAAATCGCCTCCGTCCTCCAGAATTAGCAAAATACGGGCCTCGCGCGGGCGCTCGCCGTACCCGTGTTCGATCGCGTTCGACAGCAGCTCGTTGATCGTCAGCGCGCAGGCCGTCGCCTGACCGCTGCTCAGGTAGAGGTTCGGCCCCACCATGTCGATCTTGATGTCCTGCTCCGGCGCCACTGCCACGCGTATGACTTGTTCGATGATGCGCAGGCTGACTTCGCGGATGTTGATCGGATGTCCTTCGTCGCGCGACAGGAACTCGTGGATGACACCAATGCTGAGCACGCGGCTTTCGCTGTCGGCCAGGGCCTGGCGCGCCTCTTCAAGGGTGGTAATGCGGCGGGCCTGGATGCGCAACAGCGATGCCACGGACTGCAGGTTGTTTTTGACGCGGTGGTGTACTTCTTTGATGAGGGCCGATTTGATGATCAGCTCGCGTTCGCGGCGGCGGTGTTCGGTGGCATCATGGACCAGCAGCAGAGCCCCCGCCGGTGTCAGGGGAATGTCACGCGTGTTGAGCCAGCCTCGCGGTGAGAAGAGCGGCTTGCGTGCAAAACGTAGGGGTATCGCTTTGCGTGTCCAGAAGCGGGTGCCCACTTCAACCTGTTCTTCCAGGCAGCGTTGAGTCTGCAGGGCCTTGACGACCAGGGCATCATCGCCGGTGTGCAGATCGGGCAGACGCTTGCCACGCAGATCCTCCAGGTAGCCGAGCCGGCGGTACAGGTTCGAAGCGATACCGCTCACGTAACCAATGTTGCGGTCCTCGTCGATGTAGAGGATACCATCCCATTCGGCAAACGGCGACAGCGTCTCTGCATCGCGCAGGTCTCCCGTAACGGCCATACCTTTGAGCCAGCGCAGTGCTTGCTGAAAGACACGATTACGGCGGCGTTGGCGTTCATACTCGATCAGATTGGTCAGGATGCAGAGTGCAGCCACAGTCTGGCCCTGGTTATCCAAGATGGGCCACACCTCTTCATCGGCCGGTGCGCCATTGGGCAGCAGATCGCGCTGCTCGTGCTGGGATTTTCCCAGGCGGAGCGTCGTCATCACCAGCGCCTGTTCCTGGGGATGGTAGACGCGTCCGTCGGCTGGTTTTTTGTAAAGGGACGAAATCGAATGGGGCATGGCGTGCGCGAGCACAGTCAGGTAGCCGTTGTGCAGCTGAAAGAGCAGAACATCGGCCCGGCTCACGTCCGCGGTCAGGCCCAGGCCGCAGCGTACACGCAGCAGCAAATCACTGCCCGGCTCACCGGCCATGCCGTCCGATTTTTCTGGTCCTGTACCATTGCCGGTCATACGACAAGCTCGGTCAAAACAAGTGTCGGTATCCGCATCGATGCCGCCTTGATGATACACGAAAGCCGATGGCATCAGCAGCCATCGGCCCTGTTGTCAGGTCGGGGCGAGAGGATTTGAACCTCCGACCACTTGAACCCCATTCAAGTGCGCTACCGGGCTGCGCTACGCCCCGTCAGACTGTCTCGATTATAGCGCAGGGCGGGGGATTTGGCAAAAGAGGGGAATAGGGGTTGGGGGATGGATGATTGGGAGTGCGCAAGCCATGCTTGCGCTTTGGCCCGGCGGCAGTCGGATTGAACGGATTACTGTCAACGCGGGTGGGACCGTGTCCCACCCCCGGGGAACGGATTGAACGGATGGAGTAGGGAGTACGGAGTAGTGGGAACGGATTGGAGTGGATTGGAACGGAACTGAAGCGGTAGGTGCGTCTGCGCGTGGGGCTCCGATTAACGTTTGCGCGTTACACCGACGCGGTTGCACCAGGTGGCGATCGGGCATTGGCTGCAGCGCGGTGAGGTGGGGTGGCAGATGTTTTGCCCCAGGCTGACCAGGTAACCGTTGATGGGAATCCAGTATTCGGCCGGCAGCTTGTCCCGCAGGGCGAACTCGGTTTGGTCGGGGGTCTTGGTTTGGACGTAACCCCAGCGGTTGGTGATGCGGTGGACGTGGGTATCGACGCAGATGCCCGGTTGGTGGTAGCCCATTGTCACGACGAGATTGGCCGTCTTGCGTCCCACGCCGGGTAGGGTGAGCAGCTCTTCGACGGTGTTGGGCACTGAGCCAGCGTAACGCTCGATGAGCAGGCGCGAGACGGTCAAGATGGTCTCTGCCTTGGTGTTGTAGAAGCCGACCGGGTAAATGGCCTGGGCGATGGTGGACGCGGGGAGTTTGAGCATGGCTTCCGGTGTCTGCGCCAGGGCAAACAGGCGGCGCGCGGCCTGGGCGGTGGTGCCATCCTGCGTGCGCAGGCTGAGGACAGTGGCAATCAGGATCGTGTACGGCGTCGCGGCCTGTTGGGCCATCTCGTCGACGATCGGCGTTTGCCAGGTGGGCACGGCCTCACGCAGTGCCGCCATGATGGGGTGAATGTCGTGGTCGTTCATGATAATCGTCGCTCGCTGTATTTGTTGATCTCGCGCGCGATGGCGCGCAGCAGGCGCACTTCGTCGGCCGTTGGCAGTGCCTGGTGTACAAGGCCGCGCAGCCGGCGCATGATGACCGCCTCCTGGCCGGGCTTGAGAAAACCGATAGCCTGCAGGGCGCGGGTCGTTTCCGCCAACAGGTCCTCCAAATCGCTGACGCGCGCCGGTGTGGCGTTGGCCGCCAGCTGCCCGGTCCCGGCACGGTCGTGTGCTCGACCTGGTGCGTCAACGGATTCCGGCCGGTCCGACGAGGGGTGCGCCAGCCAGAGCTCGTAACAGACCAGCAGCGCCGCCTGCGCCAGGTTGAGCGACGGGTAGGCCGGTGTCGTCGGGATGGTGAGCACCGTGTGACACAGGTCAAGATCGCGGTTGCTGAGGCCCGTGTTTTCAGGGCCAAAGACCAGCGCCAGCCTGCCCACGTCCGCCTGGTGCAGAAGGTCGGACGCGGCCTCGCGCGGTGGGCAGGTGAGACCAGGCTGCGCACGGGGGCGCGCCGTCGTGCCGGCCGCGTAGGTCACATCGGCCAGGGCTTCCGCCAGGGTATCGAACAGCGACAGCTGGCGCACAATGGCGTCGCTACGGTGAGCCACATCATCCAGGCGTGCCGGATCTACGGCGCCGTCGGCGGGCCGCACGACGCGCAGCCGACGCAGGCCGAAGTTCAACATCACCCGCATTACGCCGCCAACGTTGACGGCATCCTGCGGCTCGACGAGGACGAGAACGATCTGGTCTGCGGGCAGCATGGCAGTCGCGTCAGGGGCCGGTGTAGGTCGCCGGCAGCAGACTTGCCCAGTCCGGTGTCGTCACGCGTTGTGGCCCGCCCGCGATCATTTCGTGCAGCGCCTGCACCAGGCCGATGACCTCGTCTTCGGTATTGTAGAAGCCGGTTGCCGCGCGCAGGCAGTACGGGTGATGCGGGATCGAGCGCACCAGGTAGCCTTGATCGAGCAGGGCCATTACCAGCCCAGCCTGGGCCTGCGGCGACCAGCCCTTGACGTCGAAGTTGACCAGTCCGGCGCGCTGGCCGGCTGGTGTCAGGACGGTGATGCCTGGCACGGTGGACAGTTGTTCGCACAGCAGGTTGGCCAGCATGGCCGTGCGCGTGTAGATGTGGTCCATGCCCACGGCCTGCTGCAGCCAGGTGACGGCCGCGTCGAGTCCAGGCACTGCGGCACGGTACCAGGACAGGCTTTCGAAGCGCTGGGCGCCGGGCGCCGGCAGGAACCACCCCTGGTCGTCGTGGCTGGCCTGCACGGTGTAACTGCCAAAGGTGGGCAGCAGATCGTCCAGGCGGTCGGGATGGACGTAGAGCACGCCCGTGCTGTCAGGGCCGCACAGCCACTTCTGACCGGGGCCGGCATAAAAATCGACACCGAGGGCTGTCATGTCGAGCGGGATGGCGCCGACGGTTTGTGCACCATCGACCAGGACCCAGGCCTCGTGGCGGTGGGCCAGGTCGATAATCTCCTCCAGCGGGAACAGGGCCCCGCTTGAGTAAGAGACGTGCGACAGGGCCACCAGTCGCGTGCGGCGGGTGAAAGCGCGCTGAATACCGGCCAGCAGGCGGTCACGGTCGCCATAGCCGGCGTCGACAAAGCGCACGGTGATGCCCGCGCGCTGGCGCAGGATGGCCAGCGGGCTGATGAGTCCGGGGTGTTCGAGGGAGGTTGTGATAACCTCGTCGCCGGGCTGCCAGCGCAGACCCCACAGGGCGACGTTCATGCCTTCGCTGGTGTTGTGCATCAGAGCAATGGAACTGATGGGCGCGTTGAGCAGGGTGGCCAGATTCTGGCGCAGGTGGCTTGCGTGTGCCATCAGGCTCATGAAGGACGCATACGTGGCACGTCCCGCGTGCAGCTCCTCGTGTGCAGCGGCCGCCATGGTGTCGCTCACGATCTGCGGCAGCGGGCCGTTGGTGCCGGCGTTGAAATAGGCCGTCCGCTGCACCGCCGGCAGCTGGGCGCGGATCTCGGAAAGGGTCAGCATGGTTCGATCGTCCTCATGGGTGAAAGTATGGTCTTTGGGCAAATTGTAGCGGATGGGGGGAAGATTGGCAATCCGGGAACAGGGCGGGTTTGCCAGCGTTGATTTACCTGCGAAGGTGTTGTATAATGGGGACAGACTTATGGCTGCCCCACCGTGTCTTGCACCGTTGCCTGGATGCATCCAGGGATATTTTGCATGTCACGAACACCCGCGGCAAGCGCCGCCCGACCGTGCGGGCAGCCAGGCGCGGGAACCGGTACAAAGGAGAACCACATGGGCGAGAGTGTATACAAGGTCATCGAGCTGGTAGGCACCAGCACCGAGTCGTGGGAGAAGGCAGCGGCCAATGCTGTCGAGACAGCGGCGAAGTCGCTGCGTGATCTGCGCATTGCCGAGATCGTTCAACTCGATATGCAACTGGAAGACGGCAACGTGGTGGCCTACCGGGCCAAGATCAAGCTGTCGTTCAAATACCTGAGCGACGATTAACCAGCTGGGTGTTGATTGCCTGCAACGGGCCGGTAAGCTGCTAAGCGCTGACCGGCCCGTTGTTGTTTTTCACCGCCTGGATTGTGCGGCTGAGCCGCGCAGCATCCACACGCCCACGATCAACTGGCCAACCGCCAGGACTCCGACAAAAGCGATCATGGCCAATGACCAGATGTCTACGGTCGCAATACGCGCATAGGCGCGCAGGCCCAATACCGTAAGTATCGCAAACAACACCCCTGTCAACAGCAGCAGGCAGCCAAACGCATTGGGCCGGCGTCCCGTTGGGGGCCAGGCGTCGAGCTGCTCAGCCAGGTCCGCAGACTCAGTTTGGCCCGGTTCAGCTGTGGATAACGATTGATTGTTTTGATCTTCGACGGGCATGATTTTCCCTTTCTTGACGCGCACGTGTGCATTGTACTCTGGCTGGGTGGAGACGTCAATTCATTTTGGATTTTGGATTGGATTTTGGATTGGAGGTGTGCTTGACTTGTGGCGGTGATGCGTTTATACTTGCCCACACGGACCGTGTCGAAACCGACGGTCGCCCGTCGTGCCACACTGCGCAAACTACGGAGATGGTTCTTATGTTCAATATCAATCGCAAAAAAGGGGTCATTGCCATCCTCACCGGTGGCGGTGATGTGCCGGGGTTGAATCCGGCGATTCGTGCGGTTACGATTCGCGCGCTGCGGGAAGGTTACCAGGTGATCGGCCTGCGCCGGGGTTGGGCCGGCATCATCGACATTGTGCGTGAGCAGGACCATGACAATTCGGACAACTTCCAGATCTTGACCGAGGAGATCGTGAACAGGGCTGGCCGCACAGGCGGCACGTTCCTCCACAGCTCACGTACGCGACCCAGCCACGTGGCCAAAGGCAGCGTGCCACTCCACCTGCAAGACACCTATGCCGCGGACATGAACGATCTGACGCCGGAGGTTCTCAAGAACCTGGAGTGGCTGGGGGTCGATTACCTCATTCCGATCGGCGGCGACGATACCTTGAGCTATGGGGTGCGCCTGTACAAGGAGGGTGTCAAGGTCGTTGCGATCCCCAAGACGATGGACAACGACGTGCCCGGTACCGATTACTGCATCGGTTTCAGTACCTGCGTGACCCGCACGATTGCAATGACCAACATCCTGCGTACCTCGGCCGGCTCGCACGAGCGGTTCCTGGTGATGGAGGTGTTCGGTCGTTACGCCGGGTTCACTGCGATGCTGCCCACGATGGCCGGTGCTGCGAACCGCTGCGTCATACCCGAATACAAATTCAACATCGATCGCCTCACGGAGCTCCTGGTCGACGATCGTTTTCGTAATCCCAGCAAATACTCGGTCGTGCTGGTTTCGGAAGGGGCCAAGTTCGAGGGCGAAGAGATGGTCTACCAGAGCATGGAACGTGACGCCTACGGCCACGCCAAACTGGGCGGCATCGGCGACCTGGTGTCGGCCCGCCTCAAAGACCTGTCGGCTAACTACAACAAGGGAAAGACGATCAACGTCGTCAACCAGAAGCTGGGTTACCTGGTCCGCGGCGGCGACCCCGACGCCATCGACTCGATCGTGCCCATGGCCTACGGCAACCTGGCCCTCGACCTGATTCTCGACGGCATCCATGGCCGGCTGGTGGTGCTCAAGAATGGGCGTTACGATAACATGCCGATCGAGGTTGTCACCAGTACCAAGAAGGTGGTCAACGTCGAGAAGTACTACAGCACCGAACGCCTGCGTCCACACTACAAGAGCTTCGAAATGCGGCCGCTCTTCATCATGGCCAGCGATTGATCGGACCCATTGCGTCCGTGGGAACGGCTGCCGTTCCCACGGACTTCGTTTTTCTAACCGCCCGACTCTATGAACGGCAACTGTGGTAAAAGGAGGAGACGATGGACGATATCCAGGGTATCCTGCAAAGGCTCGATAGCATCGAGGCCGACCTGGGGGCCATCCGTAAGGCATTGTATCGCCTGGCGGCGACCTCGGCTGCGCCGGAGCTCGACTTCGATCCGGAAACCGGGTTGCCCATCGAACGTCCGGTCGAAGTGACAGGCCCGCGCGAATCGGCCCGGGAAGAGGTCGTCAACGGCGTGCCCACGACCGATTTCCCTGACTGCTGCGCCGTGGGCAGTGACACCCGCTTCACCTGCACGGGCACGCTGATTGCGCCGAACGTCGTCGTGACGGCTGACCACTGCAAGAATATCTCGCGCGTCTTTCTGAAGGGCAGCGACGTCACGCGTCTCGACGAGGGTGAGGTGATTGCGGTGGATGGGATATTCTCCCACCCCGAAGTCGATCTCAAAGTGCTGGTGCTGCGCGAGAACAGCACCGTCGCCCCGCGCCGGGTGGCGCAGGCGGCAGACATTGCGGCCGCCACGGAGGCCATCGCGGTTGGCTTTGGCACGGTGGATCCCGATGGATTCCTTGGGTATGGCATCAAACGGCGCACGCCGGACACGGTCAAGATCATGACCGCAGCGTGCAGCGAACCGGGCGCACCCAAACAGTACGGCTGCCACGCCGGCCGGGAAGTCGTTGCCGGGCACCACAGCCGGCTGACCGACACCTGCCGCGGCGACAGCGGCGGTCCGCTGTACATCCAGGGCACGGATGGTGAATACTGCCTGCTGGGTGCGACGTCGCGTGGGGCACGCGGCGGCTTTACCAACTGCGGCCACGGCGGCATTTACGTGCGCGTCGACCTGTGCCTGGATTGGATCCGTGAGGTGACGGGCGTTACGCTCTGATGGCCTGGAACCCGGTCTTCACTGCCCTGCGTGACGAGTTGATGCGCCTGTTTCCCACCGAGGCCGCCGCACGTACGGTCGTGCTCGATGCCACGATGGACGATGCACGCGTGCCTTTTCAAGCGGCGGCCATCGACAACTGGCGGGCGATCCTCGTCGAAGCGCAGAACCAGCAGCGGGTGTTGCCCCTGCTCGACGTGGCCCGCCAGCGCTATCCGGCGTGGGAACCCCTGCAGCGCGCGCGACAGCAGTACCTGGATTGGGTCGCGGCCGGTGGTCCGGCCAGCCCGCTGGACCAGGCGTTGGATGCCCTGGCCCCCTTCAATCTCTCGGCCACTGAAGCCGGCCAGCCGCGGATCACCCCCACCCTGCGCACGGACCTGACACTGCTCATGCAGCGCCACCCGCTGTTTGGCGGGCGCCAGGACGAGCTGCACAAGCTTGACGCTTTCGTCGACAAGCAGCCGGGTGGTTATTTTTTCGTCACGGGCCCGGCGGGCTTTGGCAAATCGTCCCTGCTGGGGCACTGGATTCAACAGCACACGGCACAGGGCCAGGCGGTTTGTTATCACTTCATGAACCGCAGCGAAGACAGCGCCGGCGAGCGCTCGACGCTGGAGGATCTGTGTGAGCAGCTGGCCGCCTACCATGGACTCGGTGGCACGATCACCGAATCGGTGGAGCGCCTGCGCAACCTCTATCCCAAGCTGCTGGCTATTCCGCCGCTGCCAGGTCACAAGCTGGTCCTCGTGTTGGATGGGGTGGACGAGGCCACCGATTGGGAGCCGCGACCTATCCATTTTCCACTGAAGTTGCCTGATGGCGTGTACGTGATCTTTTCAGCGCGCACGATGCCCGACACCGACTGGCCGGCCAAAGTTGGGCTGGCCGGCCGGGCTGCATCGATCGAGCTGGGCTCCCTGGGACCGGCGCAGGTCAAAGATCTGTTGATCAAGGCTGGGGGCCAGGCCGCCGTCCTGGCCGGTGAAACGAGCTTCGTGCACGCGGTGGTGGCATGTTCGGGTGGCGACCCGTTCTACCTCAACTTCATGGTGCAGGATATCCTGGATGGGCAGATCACCGCCGATAACATCATCTACCAGCCAACGGGTCTCGATGCGTACTTTGCCGGCGCCTGGGCCGAGCTCGATGCCGATGTCAACACGGGCCGGGCCGAGATCGACGAACTTCTGGGGATCCTGGTCGTCGCACGGGGCCGCTTGCTGCCGCAGGACATCGCCGACGTTTCACCCTTGCTGCAAAAGGGTACCTTACTCAACAAAGAGTTGGGTGGAAAGCTGCGCCGCTATCTCCTGGGTGATCGCAGCACCGGCTACGCCATTACCCATCCACGCTTTGCGGATTACATCCGGCGTAACGTCTTCTTCCCCGCCCAGGTGGCTGCGTTCCGCGACAAGATTCTTTCTTTCTGTGCGCAGTGGCCGGGCAAGGCGCGTCCCTATGCCTTGACCTATTACGCCGCCCACCTGGAAGATGCCGCGCAGCAGGCCGATACGCCGGATCAACGCCACGCCTGGACGCGCGAACTGGTGCAGGTCACCAGCAATTTGTATTTCCAGGAACAGCACAAGACCCACGCCCAAGACCTCGACGCGCTGCACAACGACCTGCGCCGTGCCCTGGCTGTCGCGGTCGCAGATGATCACACCGGCGCGGCTGCCCTTGTCACGCAGTCGGCCCTGGCCCTGGTTGATTTTCGCCTGCGCGAGCTGCGCCCGGCGCCGATCTTCGAGCTGGCGGCCCAGGGCCACATCGCCGCCGCCCGCCGCCGTCTCGACCTGTTTGATATCGAGCCGCCGTGGTACCAGGTCAGTCTGCTGTTGGTCGGTTGGCTGGCGGCCGCCCAGGATCCGGCCGGTGCGTTGGCGCTGCGCAGCGAAGCTTTCCCCGTGCGTCCGGAAGACGAACCCCTGGCTTCGCTGTGGGATTGGCTTAGCCATGTCACGACCGGCACGCCGCCCCCCGTGCCCATGCCGCCCGGCTCGGTCACGTATGAGAAGGTGCGGTCCATTGTCGACCGGGCCAGCGGTCGCGGCCAACTCGACGTGTACGATCGCGCCGGCATGGCCTTGAACGGGGCACAACCTGGCCCGGATGCCAGATTTCTCGTTCACCAGGATGGGCCAGAGCTGGTGCAGTACGCGATGGCTGACCCAGCGCGGGGAGACGCGCTGCTGCAGCAGTACATCGATACTCACACCGGCTATGCCTACCAGGAGTACCGTAACCTGGTGCTGGCGATCCTGCTGGAGTTCATCGTGCACCACCCATCGCCGTCGTGGGTGCAGTGTTTTGCCACCGCCGTGACCCAGGGCGCGTTGGGCGGCGGGCGGCTGGAATATCGCGAAGGTCTGCCGCTCATCGTGATGGCGCTCGATGCCCGGCAGCGCAACGATCGGACCGCGGTGGACACGTTCCGCGACCACGTACTCGACCTGGCCCAGCGCCTGCAGGCCGATACCGACATTCCGGATGATCTGCCGGTTTCCTTGCGCAGCAGCCGCGGCGATACGATTGGTGCCTACAAGCGAACCCTGGCCGTGCTCGCTCTGGTGTATCACCGCTTGTTCGATGATCCTGCGCAAGCGCGCACCCTGCGCCGCCGCGCCCAGCGTGTACCCTACGGTTATGCGATGTACGGGTCCTCCGCCTACTTCAATCTCGCCGAAGCCAACTACATCTGCGATCCATCCGATCAGCGCGGCCGGCACGCGGCCCTGAGCGCGGCACGGCGCGCCGCCCACAACGTGCAGGACCCGACACTGTGTGCACGGATGACGGCGCGTTGGAACGCATTGTGCGGTCGGTGGTGGTCGATCGGTCCTGGGTTACTGCCGGGAGGCTTGCAGGCCACGGCACGGCGCTTGCAGACCCAGGATGCCGAAGACCGGATCGGTCCCGAATTTGTCGCCTACCACTGCATCGGCCAGACCTACCACCGCCGGTTGGAACGCGGTCGTATGTTCATTCCGTGGGACATGCGGGCAGCAGACACGCTGGCTGCCCTGGAATTCGTCTACCACCGGCCGCTGGAGGAGCTGCAGGACCTCAATGCCGCTCGAAATTGGACACCAACGACCGTCCTCGATCCTGGTACGGCCGTGGCGGTACCCGATCCCGGCATGCCGGCGTTGGTCGCCATGCGCCTGGCCGCCGAAGGCCTGGTGCAGATGGCATCCAACCCGACTGCATGCCGCCGCCTCCTCTGCTCCCTGGTGCCGGTCACAGTCGATCATCCCACCGCACTCGATACCCTTCTGGGTTACCTGCTCCTGGCAGACCTACCGGGCGACCCGGCCGTGATCGATGCGCTGCGCGCGGTAGTTCCTTCACCCCAGGCACCCGACCGCCTGTCGATGCAGCGACCACCCGGTGCGCCGGGCTGATTACGCCGCCTCGGTCAGTTTCTCGACCGCGCCGCGCACCGCCCCCACACACCCCGGCAGGTCCTGCCAGATGCGCCGTTCGGAAAGCCACAGGGTCTGCCAGCCAGCGGCGGCCAGGTCGTAGATCCACTCGACCGGCTCGCGCACCTGGACCGGCCGCAGCGACGGGTCGCCTGGGCACATCACGGCCAGGCGGCCGCGCGACCTGACGAAACCAAAATCGATCAGCGGCCGTTCCGGTGCATCGGCGATCAGCCACGGTTCATCGGTTTCCTCCTCACCCCACGGCAGCTGCCGTTCGGCGTCCAGACCGGCTTCCAGCAGCGCGTGCCACAGCCGGTCCTGGTGATGTCCCTTGTCCCACAGATCATTGATTTCCCGCGCGGCCAGCAGACGGGCGAGCGTGGTGGGGATGAAGGTGATGCGCCGCAGGCGCCGGCTGGGGATCGGCTGCGGCAGCCGCCACAGCGGGCCGATGTCAAGCCGGAAATAACGCGCCTGGGCGCGCGGATGGTCGATCTCCCCAGGCAGCAGCTCGGCCCGCGTGGTGATGTGCACGCGGTGCACGGCTGCCAGGGTACTGACCTGCCAACGCTCTGCGGCGGGGAAGGCCCCCGTTTGGTAAAAGGCCAGGTAGTCGGCGCCGAGCTGGGCCGGGGCGTGCCCCACCGGTACCCGGTACCAGCCCAACTGGTCGGCTGTGACCAGGTCGGCCGGTGATGGCAGTACGGCCACCAAGACGCGCTGTTTGCCTGGGGTGGGCAGCTGCGCCAGGTCAAGGGGTGTGATCATTGGCTCGATCTCCTACAAACGATGTGGTTGGGTGGCGGTGTTGGGCGTCGCCCGCCCGCCTGGCGTTCAAACGCCAGGCTCATCGGCTCAAGGCCCACCTGGCGTTCAAACGCCAGGCCCATCGGCTCAAGTCGGCCCGCCTGGCGTTCAAACGCCAGGCTCATCGGCTCAAGTCGGCCCGCCTGGCGTTCAAACGCCAGGCTCATCGGCTCAAGT
>CAZXQZ010000041.1:0-3839 GCA_964642445.1 uncultured Anaerolineae bacterium | reverse complement strand
CCGCTGAAGCGGACTGGGGGTAACTAGGCGACCACTCCCGCCAAATCGGGCGCGAACTGGCGCAGGTCGGTGCGTAGGCGTATCAAGGCCAGGTCGCGAGCCCGCGCCTCGAGCATGATGTCGAAATCGGGCAGGCCGGCGGCACGCACGCGCCGCAGCCAATCGATGAATTCAAACGGATTGACATAATCCGCGTGCTGGGTCCAGCGTGGGGGACGCAGCACACGCCGCTGTGTGCCGCCGGCTTCGGCCGCCGTCAGCTGGTTGAATTCCGTACGGGGAGAGGCGATGTGTATTTTGGGGCACACCCCGCGCGGCCACGTGCTCAGTGCCAGTCCCAGGGCCTCGAACTCATCCAGGCCTTCGGGGTTGTAATTGAGGTGATGCAGGCGGTCGAAGACCAGACGGACACCGGTCTCGCGGTGAACCTGCCACGTATCGAGCAGCGAAAATCGGCCATGGTCGTGTTCCACGGCGGTGCGGGTCTGCACTGCGGCCGGGAGCTGTGTGAACGCCCGACAAAAACGTGCCAGGGCGGCCGGCTTGTGGCGATAGAGCCCCCCTACGTGCACGATGACCACCCCGGTTCTGCCGGCATCCAGCTGGTCGAGCAGGGTGGCCAGGCTGGTGAGCCGCTGTGCACTGCGTTGCGCCTGCTGCTCGTCGTGCGCATTCAACACGACGCTGGCATCGGCATGGATCGACAGGCGTATCGCTGCCGTCTGTGCCAGTTCCCCAATGTGCCGCAGCTCCGCGTCACATTCGTGCAGCTGGTGCGCCAGCGTCGTCGATGCGCTCGCCGCGGCCGGCAATAGGTGGCTGGCCAGGCGGTAGAAGTGAATCTGCGCCGTTGCCAGGAAACGCAGGATGTCGTGCACATACGCGAGGCCGACACTCAGGTGCGGACCCTGGCCGGATGGCGCAGTCGTATGCCGCGCGTCGTATGCGCGTAGGGTGGGCCGGCTGTTGACTGCCACGGGAAAACCGAGTTTCATACCGTTGCATCCAATATGCAGTTTTCTGAAGGGGTTAACGAAATTGGAGGTTGGAATTTCGCGCGAGGCTGACAAAATATACGTCCCCGGCACGACCCACTGGGTGGTGCCGGGGACGGCAAAAATCAGGCTACCACCGCGAGCTGCGGTGCGCCCTCGAACTGGCCAAGCAGCACCGGTTCGATGTGCTCCAGTGCCCAGTCGATTTCTTCGCGTGTGATGATCAGCGGTGGCGCAAAACGAATCACGTGCTGGTGCGTTTCCTTGCACAGCAGACCGCGCAACGCCAGGGCCTCGCAGAAGCGCCGGGCACCGCCAGCGGCCGCGTGCAGCTCGACGCCGATGAACAGACCGCGCCCGCGTATGTCTTTGACGAAGGGGCTGGGAATGGCACGCAGGCGCTCCTGGAAATAGGCGCCCAGCCGGGCCGAGTTGTCGATCAACCCCTCGTCCACGAGCACACGCAGCGCGGCGCGTGCCGCAGCGCAGCCCAGGGGATTGCCGCCGTAGGTGCTGCCGTGATCGCCCGGGCGAAAGACGCTGAGGATGTCACGGCTGGCCAGGACAGCCGATACCGGATAACAGCCACCCGACAGCGCCTTGCCGACGATCATCATATCCGGTTTGACCCCTTCGGCATCCGAGGCGAAGAGTGCTCCGCTGCGTCCCAGGCCGGACTGGATTTCATCGGCGATGAAGAGCGCGTCGTGTTCTTCACACAGTGCTTTGGCCCAGGCCAGGTAGCCGGACGGAGGTACGTGCACCCCGCTTTCGCCCTGGATCGGTTCGACCAGGAAGGCGACGGTGTTGGGCGTGAACGCGGCCTGGAGGGCGGCCACGTCACCGAACGGGACCACCTTGAAGCCGGGGGTAAACGGCCCGAAGTTGGCCCGGTACTGGGCCTCGGTCGAAAAGCTGATGATCGTGACCGTACGGCCGTGGAAGTTGTCGCTGCACACGATGATCTCCGCCGCATCGGCAGGAATCGCGCGCCGTTCGTAGCCCCACTTGCGTGCCGCTTTGACCGCCGTTTCGACCGCTTCAGCACCGGTGTTCATCAGGAGCGCCATCTCGTAACCGGTCAGTTCGCACAGCTCCTTGAGAAACGGGCCCATCTGGTCGTTACGAAACGCGCGCGAGGTCAGCGTGAGTGTTTGTACCTGCTGGATGACGGCATCGACAATGCGCGGATGGCAGTGTCCCTGGTTCACGGCGGAGTAGGCACTGAGACAGTCGAGGTAACGTTTGCCATCGACATCGGTGACCCACACGCCCTGGCCGCGGTTGATCACGATGTTGAGGGGCTTGTAGTTGTGAGCGCCGTAAGTTTCGTCGAGTTCGATATAATCTGACGTCTGCATAGAATAACCTCTTCTTTGAGGGTGATTGCTCGGTGGCTGTTCCACCGGTCAAGCCCGGTTTGCCCGGGCGCATGGCACGGCATTGTACCATGGCTTGAGACTAGTCTACCAATCCCGCGCCGTTTGCGCACTGATACGAATCAGGTTTTCACAGCAAGTGCCCCACGAGCAGCGGCACGATCGCCTGCTGCACCGGCTGCGTCGTGACTTCGGCAAAACCGTCCCCCACGTAGACGTTGATCTCGCTGCGTACCCCAAACTCCGCCAGGTAGACACCCGGCTCGATCGAAAAAGCAATCCCTGGAATCAGGTGACGCCGGTCTTCCGTCTCCAGGTTGTCCATGTTGACGCCGTTGCCGTGCGTGCTGGTGTCGATGCTGTGCCCGGTGCGGTGGATGAACTGGCGACCGTAACCGGCCGCGGCAATCACCCCGCGGCAGGCATCGTCCACCTCGCAGCCACGAATCGGCTGGCCGGCGGCGATGCGCTGCTGGATGAGCTGCACCGCCGCGTCACGCGCGCGCGCCACCAGGTCGAAGATCTCCTGCTGGTAGGCGCTCGGCTGTGCGGCGGCCACCGCCGTCCAGGTGATGTCGGCAAACACCCCGTCGGGGCGGTCTGGTTTGGCCCACAGGTCGAGCAGGACAAAATCGCCTGGCCTGACCACGAACTGGCGTTCGATCGTCGGTGCGTAGTGGGGGTCGGCGCTGTGTGCGTTGACGCCGACGATCGGTGGATGGTCGGTGACCAGGCTGAGCTCGGCAAAACGGTCCATGACGAACTGCTGGCCTTCGACCTCACCCGGCGTGCGGCCGGCGCGCAATTCACGACTCAACCAGGCGAAAAACTGGTCTTTGATCCGGTTGAGCTGATCGGCGGTCTCGCGGTGCTGCGCCAGCTGGGCCGGCGTCCAGCGCGCTTCGACGAGCTGCACCAGGTCGGCGGACGAAACCACCTCGTAGCCGAGACTGCGCAGCAGTTCGATCGTGCCGGCGTCGACGCGTGAGATGTAAGGGATGGCGTTCTCTGGCGAGTATTCCATGGCGATGCGGCGGGCGTCGCCCAGCAGTGCGCGCAGCGCCTGGCGCAGCTCCTGCCAGCTGACGTAACTCACCAGGCGTTCGGGTCGATCACGAAACGGTCCCATCTCGATGCGGTGCAGCAGCCAGGCGGGCTGGCCGTGCGCCGGGATCCAGTAGGCCCAGCGACGTGAAAAATGGCCTTCGGGTGGCAGGCCGGCGAGACGCGCGGCGATCGGGTTGAGGCCGCGAAAATCGTACAACAGCCAGCCGTCCAGGTGGGCGGCCTGGAGGGCGTGTTGGATGGTGGTAAGCTGCTTCACGATATATACTCCTTGTGGGTCTATCACTCCGGGCTCGTCGAAGACTAACTTCCGGCATTATGGCTGGAATTCGCCGCATCGAAGGGGGTAGCGGTTGCACAGTTGCCATCTTTCCAAAAAGATGGCAACTGTGCAACCGCT
>CAZXQZ010000040.1:0-25817 GCA_964642445.1 uncultured Anaerolineae bacterium | reverse complement strand
GCCTCGGTGGGTGACCACGAATCGGCGCCAATGGTTATTGACCACGAATCTGCGCGAATCGGCGCCAATGGTTATTGACCACGAATCTGCGCGAATCGGCGCCAATGGTTTTCGATTGACGGTGTGTCCCAGAGTCTCTTTCGTGCACGCGGTACACACCGTCACAGACACCATTCTGCCCAATTCGCGCATATTCGCGTGGATTAGCGGTCGCAAATCATTGGTGTATATTCGCGTGGATTAGTAGTCGCTAACAGCATGTCCGGTTCGAGGATCATTTCCGGGCGGGGGGCGGTTATCAGTCCTCCGCCCGCTGGTTTGCAGGCCAGGACAAAAAACGGTCAAAACCCTCGCGTATTGACAAAGGCGCGCCGGCGGGTGTATAATCGCACCCAGAATCACTACTAAATCAGTGGGATTAGTGGGTAATAGCATGAACCTCTCGAAACGTAGTGAATACGGCCTGCGCGCTCTGTTCGACCTGGCCCAACAGTTGGCTGGCGAACCGGTTCCGCTCAAAGAACTGGCGCAGCGTAACAACCTGCCCCCACGTTTCCTCGAGCAGATTTTGCTGTCACTGCGCCATGCCGGTGTGGTGCGCAGCCATCTCGGAGCCAACGGCGGTTACGTCCTGGCTCGTCCGCCGTCAGCTATTACGTTGGGTGAAGTGATTCGTACGCTCGATGGTACGATTGCCCCCGTGAGTTGTGTCAGCCAGATTGCCTACAACCCGTGCACCTGCCCCGACGAAGCCACCTGTCCACTGCGCCAGGCCATGAGCCAGGTGCGTGAGGCGATCGTAGCCATCGTCGATAACGCGACCCTGGCCGATTATCTTCCCGCGCGACCGGATCCGGCAGCGGCCGCTGGCCGATCCCGTTAGTCTGGTGGTCCCCTCGTGCAACGTGGGCTGCGGCGCCATCCGGCGCGCAAAGGAGTTCGATTCATGCACGCGTCAATCACTCGTTATTCGACTATCTGTCTGTTGGTGGTGCTGTCTGTGTGTGGCCTTGCAGCCTGCGGCAGCCCTGCGCCGCCATCGACCGACGACACATCCGTGACGATGCGCGTCGGCTATTTTCCGAACATCACCCACAGCCAGGCTCTGATTGGCACGGCACGTGGTGACTTCGCCCAGGCGCTCGGCTCCGACGTGACCCTGGACACGAAGGTGTTCAATGCCGGTCCTTCGGTGATCGAAGCCATCTTCGCTAACCAGCTCGACCTGGCTTACATCGGCCCTAACCCGGCGATCAATGGTTTCCAGAAGAGTGATGGCGAGGCGCTGCGAATCGTGAGCGGCGCCACCAGCGGCGGCGCATCCCTGGTGGTGCGGCCAGAAGCCAACATTCGAACGGCGGCCGACCTGGATGGCAAAAAACTGGCCACCCCTCAGATGGGCAATACCCAGGACATCGCCCTGCGTGCCTACCTGGGCACTCAGGGTCTGAAACCGATCGAAAACGGCGGCACGGTGCAGGTGATTCCGGTCGACAACCCGCAGATCCTCGACCTGTTTCGCCAGGGACGCATCGATGGGGCGTGGGTGCCGGAGCCGTGGGCCACGCGCCTGGTCGTCGAAGGGGGCGGTGTCATCTTCCTGGATGAGCGCGACCTCTGGCCCGATGGCGAATTCGTCACCGCGCACATCATCGTCAGCACGCCGTTCCTGGAAGAACACCCTGACCTGGTCAAGGCCTGGTTGGAAGCGCACGTCGACATCACAGAATGGGCCAATCAGAACCCTGACCAGGCCAAAACCCTGGTGAACGCCGAGATCGCACGTCTGACGGGCAAGGCTCTACCCGCGGAAGTGATTGAGGGTGCCTGGTCGCGCCTGCGGTTGACCAACGATCCGATCGCGTCGTCGCTGTATACCAGCGCCGACCACGCCTTTGCCGCAGGGTTTCTCAAAGAACCGCCTGATCTGCAAGGCATCTACGACCTGGGGCTGTTGAACGACGTTCTGCGGGCCAAGTCGATGCCCACTGTCGCCGCAGAGTGATCATCGAGCCGGGGAATCCATGAAACTCGAACTCAACAAGGTGAACAAGACCTTCAAAACCAGCCGCGGTGAGACCTGTGCGTTGGAGGACATTGACCTGCTGGTCGAACCGGGCGAGTTCGTTTGTCTGTTGGGTCCTTCTGGTTGTGGTAAATCGACCCTACTCAATCTGATTGCCGGGCTGGACAGGCCTGACCGCGGGCGCGTGGTCATCGATGGTGAGCCGGTCAGTGGTCCCGGGCGTGACCGGGTGGTCATCTTTCAGGAGGCTGCGCTCTTCCCCTGGCTCAACGTGCGCGATAACATCGCCTTCGGTTTGCAGCTCATGCGTTTGCCGCGCCAGGAACAGCAGCGGCGGGTCGACCACTATCTCCGACTGGTGCATCTGGAAGGTTTTGCCCGCGCGTACGTGCACGAGCTGTCGGGCGGGATGAAGCAGCGCGCAGCCCTGGCGCGGGCCCTGGTGTTGGAGCCGGATGTGCTGCTGATGGACGAACCCTTTGCCGCATTGGATGCTCAAACACGCGACATGCTGCATGACGAACTGCAGAGCATCTGGGCGCAAACTGGCACCACCATTCTGTTTGTCACGCACAACGTGCGGGAGGCCCTGGTGCTGGGCGACCGCGTCGTCTTGATGACCGTGCGCCCGGGTCGGATCAAACGCGAGTTTCGTTTCGTTTTGGCCCGTCCGCGTCACATCGAGGATCAGGCTGTGGTCGATGCCGCGCGTGTCGTCCTGGCCGATCTACGCCAGGAGGTGATGCACGCAGCAACGACGGAGGTGGTCCATGGCTCCCTGGGGACGTAGATTGATCTTTCTGGTGGCGTTGGTGGGCACCTGGGAGCTGCTCTTCCGGCTGCATCTCTGGCCGCCGTACGTCTTCCCGTCACCCTCGAGTGTCGTGCAGTCCCTGGTCGATGGCACCCTCAATGGGTCCTACCCCCTGGCCATTGTCACCAGCCTGCGGCGCATCCTGGTGGGCTACGGTGCAGCGCTGCTGATTGGCGTGCCTCTGGGCCTGCTGCTGGGTCGAGTCAAAATCGTGCAGGAGACCATCGGCAGTGTCGTCCTTGGTCTGCAGGCACTGCCCAGCATCTGCTGGCTGCCGCTGGCGCTGCTGTGGTTTGGCCTGTCGGAGCGTGCCATCCTGTTTGTCGTCGTCATGGGGGCGGTGCTGTCAATATCGCTGTCGACGGCGGATGGTGTGCACAATACGCCGCCGCTCTATTTGCGGGCCGCGCAGACGATGGGTGCGCAGGGGTGGCAGCTCTACCTGCGGGTCATTCTGCCCGCCGCGCTGCCGGCGGTGATCTCTGGCATGAAGTTGGGATGGTCCTTTGCCTGGCGTTCGCTGATGGCGGGTGAGCTGCTCTACGTCAGCATGGGCCTGGGACAGCTACTGACGATGGGGCGCGAACTGAATGACATGAGCCAGGTCATTGGTGTCATGGCGGTCATCATTGCCCTCGGTCTGATCGTCGATCGCCTGGCGTTTAGTCCGCTGGAACGCCGCGTCCGTGCACGTTGGGGCCTACAGCCCGCGGTGGTCGGTTAGAGCCGCTTCGATTACCCACGGCCAGGCGGCTTTTTGATGCGCCCGCGGGGTTATTCGGAAAGACTCTTGGCCGACCGTCCACTGATATTAGTCATAGTGACGTGTTGGCGGGGTCTGTATAATATGGCCCATATCGCCGGCCACCGACAGGGCGGCCGGCCAGGAAGAACTCGCAACGAAGCGATAACCAAGGAGGGTCCAGCCATGCCCGTGAATAAAGTCAAGCCAGTACCGAGTGATCTCGCGATTGCCCAGTCTGCCCAGCTTCTGCCCATCATCCAGGTTGCGGAACAACTCGGGCTAACCGTTGACGACATCGATGTCTATGGTAAGTACAAGGCCAAGGTGCACCTGGAGGTGCTGCAAGATGCACGCTTCCGGGATCGCCCCAACGGGCACTACGTCGATGTGACGGCTATTACGCCCACGCCGCTGGGTGAAGGCAAAACGACCACGACCGTTGGGTTGACGCAGGCCCTGGGGTTGTTGGGCAAACGCGTCATCACCTGCATCCGCCAGCCGTCGATGGGACCGACGTTTGGCATCAAGGGCGGCGCAGCGGGTGGTGGTTACTCGCAGATCGTACCGATGGAGGATTTTAATCTTCATCTCACGGGCGACATTCATGCCGTGGCTGCGGCCAACAACCTGCTGGCGGCGG
The DNA here is from genome assembly GCA_964642445.1 of uncultured Anaerolineae bacterium. Classification (GTDB taxonomy): domain Bacteria; phylum Chloroflexota; class Anaerolineae; order SSC4; family Amarolineaceae; genus SSC4. Next base: position 21,592 of record CAZXQZ010000040.1, on the reverse strand, counting down.
CGATCGATGCACGGATCCTGCACGAATCCAACTACGACGACGCCAAACTGACGGCGATGGGTCTGCACCGGCTCGGCCTCGATCCGTACTCGATCACCTGGCAGCGTGTGGTCGACATGAACGACCGGGCGTTACGTTCTATCATCGTGGGTCTTGGTGATAAGGCCGATGGCCGGCCGCGCGAGACGGGCTTCGACATTGCCGTTGCCTCGGAAGTGATGGCCATCCTGGCGCTGACCAGTGGCTTGAAAGATATGCGGGCCCGCCTGGGCCGGATGGTCGTTGGGTACAGCCGCCACGGCATGCCGATCACAGCGGACGATCTGGGGGCCGGTGGTGCGATGACGGTGATCATGCGCGATGCTATCATGCCCAACCTGATGCAGACCCTGGAAGGACAACCGGCCTTCGTGCATGCCGGTCCCTTTGCCAACATTGCCCACGGCAATTCATCGGTTCTGGCCGACCAGATCGCCCTCAAACTGGGCGATTACGTGGTGACCGAATCGGGCTTCGGGGCGGATATCGGCATGGAGAAGTTCATGGATATCAAGTGCCGCTATTCGGGCCTGCGTCCCTCGGCGGTGGTATTGGTCGCCACCATCCGTGCCCTCAAGATGCACGGTGGTGGGCCCAAGGTGGTAGCCGGGCGCCCACTGGACACCGCGTACACCGACGAAAACCTGCCCTTGCTCGAAAAGGGGGTCGCCAACCTGCAGCGCTGCATCGAGATTGCGCGCCTGTTCCACGTCCCCGTGGTGGTGGCGGTCAACCGTTTCAGTCACGACACCGAGGCCGAGATTAAGCTTGTGACCGAGGCCGCCCTGGCCGCTGGCGCGGTTGGGGCTGTGATGAGTGATCATTGGGCGGAAGGTGGCGCAGGTGCCATGGCGTTGGCGGAAGCGGTCATCGACGCCTGCCACCAGGCGCAGCCGGAGGCGTTCGAGTTTCTCTACCCGCTCGAGTGGTCGCTCAAGCAGAAGATCGAGGTCATCGCCACTAAGGTGTATGGGGCCGCCGACGTGGCCTACGATCCCAAGGCCGAGCAGCAGTTGAAGGCCTACGAGGCCGCCGGCTTTGGCAAGTTACCGATCTGCATGGCCAAGACCCACCTGTCGCTGTCGCACGAGCCCGCCTGGAAGGGCGTGCCCACCGGCTACACGCTGCCCATCCGCGAGGTGCGGGCATCGGTGGGTGCCGGTTTCATCTACCCCCTGTGCGGCGAAATGCGCACCATGCCTGGCCTGCCCTCTAAACCGGCGTTTATGAGCGTCGACCTGGACGAGCAGGGGCGGGTTGTAGGGCTGTTTTAGGTGGTGGGGGCCAGGGGTTTGGGGCTAGGGGCGACCCTTCCATACAGATCCCTGACCCCCAACCCCTAACCCCCAATTCCCGACCCCCAACCCCTATCCCCACCCCCCATTTCGCGCAGCACCTCATACACCACCTGCGTCCCCAAACGCATATTGGCCCGAGAGATACGCTCGTCGCTGCCGTGAATCCCTACCAGGTCGGCTTCGTCGACCACGATGGGGGCCAGGCCGTAGGTGGGTAACCCGGCCTGGCGGAACCAGCGCCCGTCACTGACGCCGCTCATCTGGATGGGTGTCACGATGGCACCTGGCACCCGGCGCGCCATCACGGCAGCCAGCGTGGTGAACAGGGGGTTGTCCAGGGGTGAAGCCGGTGCCGGCGCGGCCGGGTCGATTATCTCAATGGTGATGCGCGTGTCGTCGATGACCTGCGCCAGCTGCTGGCAGAACTGGTCTGGGCAATGATGGGGCAGCAGGCGCGCATCCAGAATGGCGTAGGCCGTGCCCGGAATGACGTTATCTTTCTCACCGCCGTGCACGATCGTTACGCTGATGGTGTTGCACAGCATGGTGGCCAGGTCGAGTTGGTCTCGAATCGCCTGCTGACCCCAGCGGCGCACCAGCGGCCAGTGACTGTGCCGCATGACCCATCCCTGCACGCCGCCCACTGCTGAACCCAGCTCGCACAGCATGTGTGCAACGTCCGGTGTCATCTCACGGGGCTGCCGCCACGCGGTGACCCGCCCCAGGGCGCGTACCAGGATGTCGTTGGCGTTGTCGGCATGGGGCGCTGCCCCGTGACCCGGCCGGCCATGTGCGACAAGCTTCAGCGTCAGGCTCAGCTTCTCGGCGGTGGCGATTTCTACGACGGCCGCCTGGCCCAGGATTCCCCGGACAGCAAAACCGCCCTCGTTCCAAATCGTGGCACCGGCCAGTTCCTCGCGCCAGTGCTGGAGAACCCAGCGCGTGCCGGCGGCGCTGATTGCCTCTTCGTCACATACCGCCAGGAAGAGAATGTCGCGCGTGCGGGGCAACGCCTGCTGCACGAACAAACCGAGGCCCAGCAGATGTATAATACCCAGGGCTTTCGTATCCAACGTGCCGCGCCCGTAGATGAATCCATCACGCTCGTTTGCACCATACGGGTCGCTCGACCAGGCAGCAGGATCGGCGGTCACGACGTCCATGTGGTGGGTCAGGACCAGGGGCGGTGCCGTGGGCGTGTCGGCCGGCACGCGGGCCAGCAGGTTGGCCCGGTCCGGCGCCGCATGCCCCAGGCGCGCGTCGATGCCAAACCGGGCCAGAGCCTGCCGCAGGTATTCGGCGGCTGCCAGCTCATGGCCCGGTGGATTGCTCGTATCGATACGCAGGTAACCCTGCAGCAGGCTGACCGCATCAGCCTCTACCTGCTCCCAGTCGATGGGATCGGTCATGCTCAGGAGTCGGTGAACTGCGGTGCCCGTTTGGCGGCAAAGGCGGTGAAACCTTCGTGCGCGTCGTGCGTGGTCAGCAGTGTGAGCATCTCCTCCATCTCCAGCCGCAGCCCCTCGTCCTGCGCGAGGCGCAGCCCTTCGTACACCGCCTTCACCGCCGCCGTGACCGACAGGCCGCCCTTGACGGCGATTTTACTGGCCAGGGTTTTGGCTTCGACCAGCAAGTTTTCCGGTTCGACGATCTTGTTGAGCAGGCCCAGCTGCAAGGCCTGCGCAGCGTCGATCGTATCCCCGGTCAGGATCAGCTCCAGGGCCCGGGCCACGCCGATCTGCCGGGTCAGGCGCTGCGTGCCACCCCAGCCTGGGATGATCCCCAGGTTGATTTCGGGCTGACCAAACCGCGCGGCCGGCACGGCGATGCGCATGTGGCACGCCAGGAAGAGCTCCATGCCACCGCCCAGGCAGAATCCGTTGACCGCGGCGATGACCGGCTTGCGGCTGGCTTCGATCAGACTAAAGGTTGCCTGTCCGTTGGCAATCAGGTCGCGCGCTTTGCCCTCGCTGCTCGCCTGGGCCATTTCTTTGATGTCGGCACCCGCGATGAAGAAGCGCGGCCCGGCACCGGTGATGATAATCACCTTGACACCCGGGTTGGTGACGACGTCGCTGAAGGCCTCCCGCAGTTCGCGCATGGTTTGGCCGTTGAAGGCATTGGCCGGTGGGTGATCGATCGTCAGGATGGCGATGCGATCGTCGATGCTGGTTTTGACAAATTCACGTTCGGACATGGGTTTTGTCTCCTTTGACACTGTAAGCGGGCATGACGCGGTGATGCATTGGGCACAAACCAGGCCGTGGACTGGCTTGATTCGCCCGGTAGATCAACGCCAGGTGGGCCAGCGGTCATCCCCGCTGCGTTTGAGCAGTGGCTGCGCCTTACGATCACCGTCGACGTGCAGGACGTAGAGGTCGAAATCACCCAGCGGGTCGGGCTGCGCCGCGTACACCACCCATTCGCTGTTGGGCGACCAGGCGGGCTGCTCCTCTGGCCAGGGTGTACGTGTCAGGCGGATCTGGTTGCGTCCATCGGCAGCCATCATGTACAACTCATAGTCACCGCCGTCACGGGTCGACATGAACGCAATCCGTTTGCCATCCGGGCTCCAGGATGGCTCGATGCTCATCGCCCGCAGATTGGTGAGCTGCCGCTCGCTGCCCTCGTCTGGTGAGATCGCAAACAGGTTCGCGGTCGGTGCACTGGCGCTGAAACGATGAAACACGATGGACTTCCCATCGGGCGACCAGTCTGGCCCACCCTCGTCTTCGGGTGTGCGCGTGAGCTGGCGGAGGTTCTGGCCGTCGGCATCGATGAGAAAAAGGTCGCGGCTGCCGCTGCGGTCCGATACGAACACGAGCTGGCGGCCATCCGGACTCCAGGCGGGGTCACCGTCCGATTGTTCACCCGTGGCACCCGAGCCGATCGCTTGTGCTGGCCCCATGGGCTCGGTGATGGGCAGTACAAAGAGCTCGGTGCCGCTTGTACGAAAGCCATGAAAGGCCAGGCGTGTCCTGTCCGCCGCCCAGGCGGGCGCAGCTTCGATCAAATCGGGTGTGCTCGTCAATGGGCGCACGTCGCGGCCATTGCTTTCCATGATCCACAGATCGTAATTGCCGCTGGCGTTAGACATCCACACGACAGCACCCTGGTCCTGGGGCAGCTGTGCACAGCCGCTCACCAGGGTGAGCACGGTCAGCAGCGCCAGCAGGCCAGGCCCCACCCGGCGGGTGTTGCAGCAGCGCCGAAGCCACTGCATGCGGCCTTGCGCTGGGCGGCAGCCCACCGTGGTCTGACTCTCAACGCCGTGGCTGACAACAACAAGTGGCGGGCCTGAGACTGCTCCCGCCACCTGCCATGCCACATGACTGGGCTTGCTCAACTGCCCATCTTGAACATCGTGAACAGCCGCGTCGCCAGCATGATGTCGCCGTCGAGCTGCAGCTGGCCCGACATGAACGCACTCATGCCGTTGAGGCGGCCGGCAATCATGTCGACATAATCCTGGCTATCCATTGTCAATGTGAGGGTAGGGTCGTCGATGGCCCCTTCGTTAACCGTGCAAGTGCCATCGGCAATCTGGATCGCCCAGTCGCTGGCGGCTTCGCCGGTCAGGTGGTACTGAATGGTTGCTTCCACGCCGGCGGCGGCCTCGGGAATGAACGATTCGGGCATCGACGCCATCATCCGATCGATCTTATCGCGCATAGTGTGTCCTTTCCTCTACTTTGAGTATTGCTTTCGGCAAGGCAACGTCCACGTCCGGATATTGCCCTGCCGGTTATTCTACTGGTTACTGTAGATTCTCGAAAATACCGGCAGCGCCCATGCCACCGCCAATACACATCGTAACCATGCCATAGCGGCTGTGGCGACGGGCCATCTCGTGGATCAGCTGCACGGTCAATTTGGCTCCACTGCAGCCAAGGGGATGACCGAGGGCAATGGCACCGCCGTTGACGTTGACTTTTTCCGGGTCGATCCCCAGCTCACGGATAACGGCCAGCGACTGGGCGGCAAATGCCTCGTTGAGCTCGATGAGGTCGATGTCACCCAGGTTCAGACCGGTGAGCTTGAGCACCTTGGGAATGGCGGCCACCGGCCCGATGCCCATGACGTCGGGAGGAACCCCACCCACGGCAAATCCAACAAAACGCACGAGTGGTTTCAGGCCCAGTTCTTCGGCGCGCGTGCGTTCCATGACCAGCACAGCGGCCGCGCCGTCACTGGTCTGGCTGGAGTTGCCGGCGGTCACCGTACCGTTGATGCGAAACACCGGTTTGAGTTTACCCAGTGCGGCCAACGAGGTGTCGGCGCGTGGTCCTTCGTCGGTGTCGAACAGATAACTACGTTTTTTGATCGTGCCATGGGTCGGGTCGACTTCGGTCAGCTCGACCGGTACCGGCACGACTTCGTCTTTGAAGCGACCTGCCTGGATAGCAGCGACGGCACGCTGGTTGGACTGCAAGGCAAATGCATCTTGCATGTCGCGGGTGATCTTGAAGTCGCGGGCCACATTTTCGGCGGTGATGCCCATGCTGGTATAGGCAGCAGGGTAGTTTTCGGCGAGCCAGGGATTGGCCATGAACTTGTTGCTGCTCATAGGCACCATCGACATGCTCTCGACCCCGCCGGCCAGGATGGTCGTTCCCATGCCGGCCATGATCTGTTGGCCGGCCAGCGCAATGGTCTGCAGTCCCGACGAGCAGAATCGATTGACCGTCTGGCCGGCGACCTCGACCGGCAGGCCCGCCCGCATGGCCGCGATGCGAGCCACGTTCATGCCCTGTTCAGCCTCGGGCATTGCACAGCCCATGATCACGTCTTCGATGCTCGCTGGCTCAACCTGCGGCGCCCGCGCCAGCACGTCCTTGAGGACGATGGCCGCCAGCTCGTCGGGCCGTGTGGTGCGCAAGGCACCCCGGCCAGATTTGCCCACTGCAGTGCGTGACGCTGCGACAATGACAGCCTCTTTCGGCATACGATTCTCCTCTTTAGTTACGCAGCGGCTTGCCCGTCTGCAGCATGTGGAAAATACGTTCCAACGTCTTGGGCTCGCCCGCCAGCGACAGGAACACTTCCCGTTCCAGGTCCAGGAAGTACTGCTCGTCTACCCATTGCGGCTGGCTCAGGTCACCGCCGCACAAGACGTAGGCGAGCTTGTTGCCGACGTGGGCATCATATTCGCTGATGTAGCCGCCTTCTTTCATCATATGAATGCCGATGCGCAGGTTGGCCAGCTGGTCGCGACCCGCGGCATACACGTTACGTACGGGATGGTCGGCCTTGTAGCCGGCCGAGGCCATGGCCAGTACCTCGCGTTTTGCTTCGGCCAGCAAGTAGTCTTTGTTCATCACAACCACGTCGTCCGCACTGAGGAAGCCGATCGATCGTGCATCCTCGGCGCTGGTGCTGACCCGCGCCTGGCCAACGGTCATGAAGGCGTTCTGCAGCCACGGTCCGGGGAACGGGTTATCGACCTTCATGTGGGGTGAGACGAGGCGGCGTACGATCTCTTTGCAGCCACCGCCCGCCGGTATCAAACCAACCCCCACCTCGACCAGGCCCATGTACGTTTCACAGCCGGCCACAACCCGGTCGCCAGCCATGGCCACTTCGGCACCACCGCCCAGGGTCATGCCGAACGGGGCGGTGACAACGGGCTTGTTGGCGCGGCGGATACGCTGCAGGGCTTCTTGCAGCCGCTTGACGCCCAGTTCCAGGGGAGCCCACTGTTTCATCTTGGCCGCCATGCCAATCACCGCCAGGTTGGCACCCACGCAGAAGTGTTCACCCTGGTTGCCGATGACCATCCCTTCGAAGTCGGTGCGCAGCAGGTTCATGCCCTCTTCGATCATGGCGGTGATATCGTCGTCCAGGGCGTTCATCTTGCTGTGGAATTCGACCAGCAGAACACCGTCTCCCATGTCCAGCAGGCTGGCGCTGGCGTTGCGCTCGATGAGCCGGTGGTGGCGCCGCTCTTTCCACATGGGCAGCGAAATCAGGTTCGGGTCGGGGTCCTCGGTGACAAACTGGCGTTTTTCGGGTGAGAAGTGGAAGAGGTAATCCCCTTCGCGCGAGTAAAAATGGGTTTGCCCGCGCGCGACCATCTTCTTCACCCAGGGGGCCACGGTCAAACCATCCTTTTCCATGCGTTTGACCGTTTCGGCGACGCCAAGGGCGTCCCAGATCTCGAAGGGTCCCATCTCCCAGTTGAAGCCCCAGCGCATAGCGTCGTCCACGGCTTTGATCGAGTCGGAGATCTCTGGCACGTGATGGGCGGCATAGGCCAGCGTACGGCTGAGCACAAACCAGACCAGCTGACCGGCACGATCATCGGCACCGGCCATGAGGCGCAGCCGCTCGGCCAGCGGCAGGTTGCGGGTGTCGCCCACGCTCTTCCAGCGCGGTTTGGCCGGCGGCAGGTACTCCAACGTCGTTGAGTCGAGGTGCCAGAACTCCTTTTTGCCATCGGCCCCCACCATCTGCTTGTAGAACCCCTGCCCGCTCTTGTTGCCCAGCCAGCCGCGGTTGATGAGACCCTGGAACAGCTCGGCCACACGCGGTGCCTGCAGCACCTCGCGCTCGCTGTCGTCGGCCAGGAGCCCGTACAGGTTCTTGCTCACGTAAAAGGCTACATCGATGCCGGCCAGGTCGGCCAGGCGGAAGGTACCCATCTTGGGGCGGCCAATCAGCTCGCCGGTCAGCAGGTCGGTTTCTTCCACGGTGTAGCCATGAGTAAGGGCATAGTCGATCGTGTAGGAGGCCGCCATCTGGCCAATGCGGTTGGCGATGAAGTTTGGCGTATCCTTGCAGAGCACGACACCTTTGCCCAGGCTGCGGCTGGCGAAGTGACTGACGAAATCCACCACATCGCTTTTGGTGTCGGGTGTGGGAATGATCTCGAGCAGCTTCATGTACCGTGGTGGATTGAAGAAGTGAGTACCCAGGAAGTGGGCGCGGAAGTCGGCGCTGCGTCCTTCGGCGATGCTGTGGATTGGCAGGCCCGACGTGTTGGTTGTGATGATGCTGCCGGCCCGGTTGTCTTCGCCCGGTTTGCGGCGGACGGCATCGATGCGGGCCATGAGGGCTTGTTTGAGATCGAGCCGCTCGACGATGGCCTCGATGATCCAGTCGGCCCGGGCGATGACGTCGAAATCATCCTCCAGGTTACCCAGCTTGACCAGGGTAGCCGTGTCCGATGTGAACAGGTTGTCCGGCCTGGCCTTGACCATACGATCGTAACCAGCCTGAACGATGCGGTTGCGCGCCTTGGGATCGGTCTTCTCGGCCTCGGTGAGATCCGGCGGCACGATGTCGAGCAAGGTCACGGGAATACCGGCGTTGGCCAGGTGTCCGGCGATCGAGGCGCCCATCGTGCCCGCGCCGATGACGACGGCGCGATTGATTTCGTAGGACATTCAGTTTTCTCCGTCTTGCCGGCAGGTCGGCCGCCTATTTCAGTTCGCGCCGCGTGTAGCCCAGGATACGGCGAGCCACGATCAGGGTGTTGATCTGGCCTGTCCCCTCGAAGATGTCGTTGATTTTGGCGTCTCGCATCCACTTCTCGGCCAGGAACTCGCGTGAGTAACCCAGGGGACCCAACAGCTCGACCGCTTTCTGCGTGACCCAGGTGACGACCTGACCGGCCTTGGCTTTGGCCATTGCGGCTTCCAGGCTGTTGCTTTCGCCGGCATCCATCAGGGCGGCCGAGCGAACGGTCAGCAACCAGCCGGCCTTGACCTGGGCTTCCATTTCGAGCAGGTCGCGCTGCACCGTGGTCAGGGTGTGCAGCGGCGCGTCGTAGGATACGGTGATCCCCTCTTTGGCCAGGCGGTCGCGGGTCTCTTCGAACGCGGCCCGGGCAATGCCCATGGCACTGGCTGCAACCCACGGTCGTGAGGCATCGAAGGTCTTCATGGCGCCCTTGAAGCCTTTGGCGGCATGGCCATTCCCCTCGCTGGTCGCCTGCGTCACCTCGGCGCTGCCCAGGATGTTGTCGTAGGGGATACGGCAGTTGTCGAACACCAGGCTGACGGTGTCGCTGGCGCGGATACCGAGTTTGTGTTCCTTCTTGGCCACCGCCATCCCCGGCGTACCCGATTCGACGACGAACGGCTTCATGCCAGCGCGACCGCTGGCACGGTCGATCGTTGCCCACACGACCACCAGCCCATTGCTCTCTTCGGTGGCCAGCGCGCCGCTGGTGCAGAAGATCTTCTCGCCGTTCAGGACCCACTCGTTCGTTGCTTCGTCCAGGCGCGCCGTGGTCTGGATGTTCGAGGTGTCGGAACCGGCCTGCGGTTCGGTCATCGCCATGGCGCCCCATTTGGGGGTGCCTTCGGTGAACCGGCGCATGAAGCGTTCTTTCTGCTCGGGTGTGCCCACGGCGTTGATCGCCGCGCCACCCAGCGCGCTCGAAGGCGTGCACAGGTAGATACCGGCATCACCCCATGACAGCGCCTCGATCATGTGAATCATCTGGATGTTCTTGACGGATGCTTTTTTGGGCTTGTCTTCGGACTTGGCCGCACTGCCGTTGCCGTTGCCACCCGGTCGCGGCGTCCGCGGCAGCGCGCTGCGTTCCATCTGCTGCATGAACGGCCAGATGAACTGTATGTACTCGACCGGTCGCTCGTGCTCGTGTTCGTCATAATAACGTGACAGCCGGCGCATGACCTGCACGGCGGCCATTTGTGCCAGTTTTGTTTGTTGGACAACTTCTACCGGAAGCGTAAAATCGATAGGCATGGTAATTCCTCCCGCCAGTCTCTCAGACGATGGCCAGACCGTCCAGGTTAGCGAAGCCGCGACCGTTGCGCAGCCACAGCTCGACCGGGTACTCGCGAATGTAGCCGTGCCCACCCAACACCTGCACGGCACTATCGGTGACCTTGAGGACCATCTGGTTGGCCTCCAGGCGCGCCAGGTAGGCTTCTCGGGTAGCGTCCTCACCCTGATCCAGTTTCCAGGCCGCTTCCCAGGTCATCAAACGTACGGCATCGATATCGGTGGCCATGCTGGCCAGCATGAAAGCGATGGCCTGGCGGGCCGCAATCGGCTCACCAAAGGCGACGCGCTGTTTGGCATAATCGCGCGCATATTCGAAAGCCGCCCGGGCCACACCGACGGCCAGGGCAGACATGGCCACGTTGGTGTGATTGAGCAGGTTAGCAAAACTGCACCCCTGCTCCCCACCCAGGCGCTGGCCGGCCGGCACGCGTACGTCTTGCAGCAGCACACGGTAGGTGGCCAGGGCGTTGAAGCCCATGGTCTTTTCACGGTCACCCACCTGCAAACCAGCGGCACCACTGTCGACGATGAACGCCTGGGTCTTGCCATCGTCATTGGCATACACCAGGAAAAGCTCGGCACCGGCCGCCAGGGGCACGAATGCCTTCACGCCGTTCAAGACGTAGCTGTCACCGTCGCGTGTGGCGGTGGTCGTGAGGTGCTTGGGGTCGAATTGAATACGGGGCTCGACGAGGGCCGCCGTTGCTGGAAAGTAGGACGCATCACAAAATTGTGGCAGATAGGTCTCTTTTTGCGCGTCTGTACCGCAGGACAGAATCGGGATGGCCACCAGTGCCGGTGCCAGCAGATGCAGGCTGATTGCCAGATCGCCCCATCCCAGTTCTTCGGCGTAGAGGGCACCGGTCACGGCGGAAGGAGCGCCAAATCCACCGTACTGGTCAGGAATGCTGCTGGGCACAAGGCCAAGGTCCCACCCTTTTTCGACTACTTCCTCCGGTAAGGTGCCCGTGTCTTCTGCCTCGCGATAAACAGCCCGCATGTTGCGCGTGGCGAAACGCTGCACCGTTTCGGTCAGCATGCGCTGCTCTTCGGTCAGTTCAAACGAAATCATGGCTCTACGCACCTTCTAAACATGTGTTTGCACGGGTTGCAATGACACGATTGCGCGGGAAGGCTTGGAACTATGATACCTCTTTTAACGCACTGCGTCAAGTTGAACTGTTTTGACCATTACAATGTTGGCGAGGCCCGTTTCTTGTGTTACAATCGCCCCATGTCCATCCAGATACTGCCACCGGACGTGGTGGGGAAAATCGCAGCCGGCGAAGTGGTCGAACGCCCGGCGTCTGCGGTCAAAGAGCTGGTCGAAAACAGTCTCGACGCCGGCGCGCGCGAAATTCGAGTCGAAATTCGTGAGGGTGGGCGGCGTTTGCTGCGCGTCATCGACGACGGCTGCGGCATCGTGCAGGCCGATATCGACCTGGCCACGGTGCGCCATGCCACCAGCAAGCTGCGCACGGCCGACGACCTGCAGCGCATCGGCACACTCGGATTCCGCGGTGAGGCGCTGAGCAGTATTGCGGCTGTGTCACAGCTCACCCTGCTGAGCCGCAGTGCCGATGAGGCGGTTGGTACCCAGGTGCGGGTGGAAGGTGGTCAGCTCGTGGCACGCACCGGGCGCGGTACGCCGGTCGGTACGGTGGTGACGGTCGAGAACCTGTTCTTCAACGTGCCCGCGCGCCTGGCCTTTCTGCGCCAGCCGGCCACCGAAGCCGGCCATATCACGCAGATCGTGGAACACTATGCCCTGGCTTTTCCCGAACGCCGCTTCAGCCTGGTGGCCGACAACCGCCTGGTCTTTCAGTCGACCGGCAGCGGCAGTCTGACCGATGCCCTGCTGAAGGTCTACGGCCTGGAAGTGGCCCAGGCGATGGTGCCGGCGGGCACGGGCGATACGGACGATGTATGGCTCATCGACGGTGCAGAAACCCATCCCCCGCGCGTGCACGGCTGCATCGGTCTGCCCTCCCTGCACCGGGCCAATCGCCAGCACATCGCCTTTTTTGTCAACCGGCGCTGGATCCAGGATCGTTCGCTGGCCTACGCGGTCACCGAGGCGTACCACACGTACTTGCCCGTGGGTCGCTACCCTGTCGCAGTGTTGTTGATCGATCTCGACCCCGAACTCGTCGACGTGAACGTCCATCCCACCAAGGCCGAAGTGCGCTTTCGGCACGAACGTGCCATTTACCGCGCCGTGCAGAAGGCAGTGCGCCAGGCGCTCAACGAACATGCCCCGGTACCCGGGGTGATGTTGGATGCGCCCGCAGCACCCTGGGCACAGCCTGCACAGTGGGGCGACCGCCGGGCCAGCCTGATCTCCGCCGGCACCGAGCCCCAGCAGGCGTCACTGTCCCTGCCGCCGCCGGCCGACGCGGCCACCCCGTCGCCACCGGCCGCGCTGAACGCGTGGGGTGTGGCGGAGCCACCCGCACGCGTTGAGTCACTGCCCATGCTGCGTGTCGTTGGCCAGCTCGGCGCCATGTACATCCTGGCCGAAGGCCCCGATGGTCTGTATCTGATCGATCAACACGCGGCCCACGAGCGTATTCTGTACGAAAAGCTGACCGCCGAGCAGGCGCATCACCAGGTTGCCAGCCAGAGCCTGTTGGATCCGCTGACCTTCACCCCCATGAGCCAGTACGCCGGCCTGCTGGCCGAGTATGCCGGAACGTTGGGTGAGCTCGGTTTTGGCCTGGAGCCGTTTGGTGGCAGCACCTACCTGGTGCGCGCCGTACCCGCGGTGCTGCACCGCAGCGATCCTGCGCAGGCTGTGCAGGAGGTGCTCGAAGGCCTGGCACAGGATGAGGACCTGGTGGGTGGAGAACGCGAAGCTCGCCTGGTGCGGGTCATCTGCAAGCGCGCGGCGATCAAGGCCGGTCAGGTGCTTTCTCTCATCGAAATGCGCGAGCTGGTTCGCCAGCTGGAGGCGTGCAGCAGTCCCCGCACCTGTCCGCATGGCCGTCCCACGATGGTGCTTCTCAGCGCTGCCCAGCTCGAGAAGTTCTTCAACCGGCGGTAGCACGTTGGGTAGTTGGCTTGCTTTTTGGCATCGATGTTGTTATAATTTTGGCCGCTTGACAAAAGCCGCCCGTTCACCGAACTGCACGGCCTGGCATGACCCTGTCACATAGGGCTTATAAAAGAATAACTTCCGGCATTATGGCTGGAATTCGCCGCTCCGAAGGCGGTGACGGTTGCACAGTTGCCATCTTTCCAAAAAGATGGCAACTGTGCAACCGCCGCCGCCAAATTCGATCAAAAAAGCACGGGAAGTTTATTCTTTTACGAAACCTAAGAATGGAACGATAAAGGAGTACATTGACGTTGGTAGACACATTGACCGTTGTAACTGAGCCTCTGGAGAACCGCGAAGTACGTCTCACAGTGGGTGTTCCCGAGTCACTTGCGGCACCGGTGCTGCGCAAGGCCGCACGCCGCATTGCTGGCGAGGTTCGTATTCCCGGTTTCCGCCCCGGCAAGGCCCCGTATGAAGTGGTCGTGCGCCGCTTTGGGCGTGATGCCCTGGTGCAGGAGGCGCTCGAAGATCTGGTCGAACACGTATACGAGACCGCGCTCGCACAGAGCGAGATTCAGCCTGCTGGTATGCCAGCGCTGGATAGTTATGTGGCCGAACCGCTGTCCCTGGCTTTCCGCGTGCCGCTGCGGCCGCTCGTTGAGCTGGGCGATTATCAGGCGCTGCGGGTGCCGTACGAAGAGCCGGTCGTCAGCGATGAAGAGGTCGATAACCTCATTCAGAACCTGCGCACCGAGCATACCAGCTGGGTGCCCGTGACGCGGCCCGCCGAGTTCGGTGACCTGGTGACGGTCGACCTGGTTGGAGAAGTCGACGGCGAGCAGACCATCAAACAGGAAAGTTGGGACCTGGAGCTCAACGAAAGTGGTGAAGCCCTGATTCCGGGCCTCGACGCCGCCTTCGTGGGCCTGGCCGCCGGTGAACAGAAATCCTTTGCGCTCACCTACCCCGAAGATTCGACGTCACAGTGGGCGGGCAAAACAGCCAATTTCGAAGCCACGTTGCACACGGTGAAGGCGGAGCTCACACCCAGTGACGATGCCCTGGCCGCCGAAGCCGGCGACTTTGCCGATATGGCCGCGTTGTACGCGCACCTCAAGGATAACCTGGTCCAGGAGAAGCAGGAGGCAACCGATCACGCCTACCGTAACGCAGTGGTCGAAGCGTTGGTAAATGCGGCACCGAAGATCGAGTTCCCGGGTTCTTTGGTGGATGATGAGCTGGAGCAACTCGAGCGTGAACAGGAGTCCTATTACCGCGACATGGGACTCGACATGGAGAGCTTCCTGCGCTATACCAACCAGACCCGCGAGGGCATGCGGGCGCAGCTGCGCCCCATGGCCGAGCGCCGCCTCAAGCAGCGCCTGGTCATTGCCGAGATGGCCCATGCCGAGGGTGTGCATTTGCACAAGGAAGACCTCGAAGCTGAAATCGAGCGCGTGGCCGAGGGAATGCAGGCCGACGAGGCCGACGAGTACCGTGAACTGCTGCATACGCCCGGTGGACAGCTCTACCTCATCGAAACGCTGACCAACCGGCTGACGGTCGATCGCCTGGTGGCGATTGCTAAGGGCCAGCCGCTGCCCCCATTCCACCATGATGGCGATGAAACGCCGGAGCCGGCGGCCGAACCGGTGGAAGAGGCAGCATTGCAGCCCGCCGCGGCCGATGCCGCCGCCGAGAGCAATTGAATCGAGACATAGACCGACCAAAGGAAAACAGGCAATATGATTCCGCAATCACTGATTCCCATGGTGATCGAGCAGTCAGGCCGCGGTGAGCGCGCCTATGACATCTACTCGCTGCTGCTGAAGGAACGCATCATCTTCCTGGGCACGCCGATCAATGACCAGGTGGCCAACCTGATCGTTGCGCAGCTGCTCTTCCTCAGCCGCGAAGACCCGGAGCGTGACATCCAGCTCTACATCAACTCACCCGGTGGCCACATCTACCCGGGCCTGGCCGTCTACGACACGATTCAAATGATCCCGGCGCCTGTCTCGACGGTGGCCGTGGGTTGGACCGCCAGCATGGGTACGGTGCTGCTGGCGGCCGGCCGCAAGGGCAAACGGTATGCCCTCCCGCATTCGACGGTCCACATGCACCCGGCCGGTGGTGGTGCCCAGGGGTATGCGCCTGACGTGGAAATCCAGCTGAACGAGCTGATGCGTATGCAGCGCCTGCTGCACAATATCCTTGCCAAACATACCGGCCAGACGGTGGATCGTATTGCCGCCGATTTCAACCGCGATCACTACCTGAGCGCCACCGAAGCCGTCGACTACGGCCTGGTCGACGCCGTGCTGGGCGAAGGCGGTGCCGAAATCCGGGGAGATGGCTCGAATGGCTCGCAAGGTTGACAGCGTCTCACGCTGCTCGTTCTGTAACCGCAGCCAGGACGAGGTCGCGCGCCTGATTGCCGGCCCCGAAGGCATCTTCATCTGTGATGAATGTGTCGTCCTCTGCCAGGAAATTCTCCAGGAAGAGGGAGTGGGGGCCGGCCAGGCACCACCGGTTGTGTTCGACCGCATCATGTCACCGAAGGAGATCGTGGCCCGGCTGGACGAGTACGTGATCGGCCAGGACCGGGCCAAAAAAGTCTTGTCGGTGGCGGTGTACAACCATTACAAACGCATCGCCCACGGCTCCAACCCGCAAGGTGTGGAGCTGCAAAAAAGCAACATCCTGCTGATCGGCCCGACCGGCTCGGGCAAGACGCTGTTAGCCCAAACCCTGGCGCGCGTGCTGGACGTGCCCTTCACGATTGCCGATGCGACCAGCCTCACCGAAGCCGGTTACGTCGGCGAAGACGTCGAGACGATCCTGGCCAGTGTTTTGCAGGCCGCCGACTGGGACCCGCAGCGTGCGGCCCTGGGCATCGTCTACATCGATGAGATCGACAAGATTGCACGCAAATCAGGTGACAATCCTTCGATCACACGCGACGTTTCGGGCGAAGGCGTGCAGCAAGCCCTGTTGAAAATCATCGAGGGTACGACCGCCAACGTGCCACCGCACGGCGGCCGTAAGCACCCCAACCAGGAATTTGTGCAGCTCGATACGCGCAACATCCTGTTCATCTGTGGTGGTGCATTCAACGACCTGGAAAAGGTGGTTGGCGAACGGGTCGGTGCCAAAGGCCAGCTCGGTTTCACCGGTCGCGCGGGCGACTCGGCCTTGAAACGCGAGCAGGCCCGCGTACGGCTCCTGCGCCAGGTCATTCCTGACGACCTGATGCGCTACGGCCTCATTCCCGAATTTGTCGGTCGTTTGCCGGTGGTGGCCAGCCTGGAGCCGCTGGACGAGGCGGCCATGGTTGCCATCCTGACTGAGCCCAAGAACGCCCTCGTGCGGCAGTTCCAACACCTGCTGTCGTTGGACAACGTCGAGCTGGTATTCACCCAGGATGCTCTGCATGCGGTGGCGACGGAGGCCCTCAAACACAAAATGGGGGCGCGCGCCCTGCGGGGAATCATCGAGGATGTGCTGCTGGACGTGATGTTCGAGCTGCCCTCGCGCAGCGATGTCGTCAAGTGTGTCATCAGCACCGATACGATCCAGCGACGCACGCGGCCGCTGCTGTTGACCCAGGCCGAGCAGCCGGTCCATTGGGACGTCGCAGCCGACGTGCTCGAGACCGCCGCATGATGAGACCATGACCTGTGCCTGAATCACCGTATCCGCTGCTCTCTGTCGAGGCCGCCTTGCAGGTGGTGCTGGCTCACGTGCCACCACTGGCACCTGCAAACGCCCCGCTGCGCGAGCTGCCGGGCCGCATCCTGGCGGACGACGTTGTGGCTGGCGAGGCGATTCCGCCGTTTGCCGCAGCGGCCAAAGATGGCTATGCTGTACTGGCCGCCGACGGTGCCGGTTGGCGGCGCCTGGTGGGTGAACAGATGGCCGGCAGCATGGCGGGTGTATCGGTTGTGCCAGGGACCGTGGTAAAGATTACGACCGGGGCGCCACTGCCCGCCGGCGCCGATGCCGTGGTCATGGTCGAACAGACCACCGAGCACGACGGGCGCGTGCACATTCAGGCAGCCGTCGCGGCGGGGGCCGACGTGCGGCCCATCGGCAGTGACCTGGCTGTTGGCCAGCTGGTGCTGCGTGCCGGCCAGTGGATTGGGCCGGCCGAGGTGGGCCTGTTGGCCAGTCTTGGCCATGCCGCGGCACGGGTCTTTCCGGCGCCGCGCGTGGCCGTGTTGTCCACCGGTGATGAGCTGTGCGAGCCAGGCACAGCACCGGGACCCGGCCAGATTCGGGACAGCAACCGCTTCAGCCTCATGGCCGCCGTGCACGATGCCGGCGGTGAAACGATCGACCTGGGCGTGGCGCGAGACCGGTCCGGCGAGCTGGCTGCCAAGGTCACCGCCGGCCTGCAGACGGCCGATGTGCTGGTCACGTCGGGCGGCGTGTCGATGGGCCAGCTCGACCTGCTCAAGCCGCTGCTGGAGATGCAGGGCACGGTCCATTTCGGCCGTGTCAACATGAAGCCGGGCAAACCACTCACGTTTGCCACCATCGCCGGCAAGCCGGTCTTTGCCCTGCCCGGCTTTCCGGTTTCTTCTTTGGTCAGTTTCGAGCTCTTCGTACGGCCGGCGCTGCGAGTCATCCAGGGTGACACCGCATGGGCGCGCCCGCAGGTCAGCGTGTACCTCGACCACGAGGTGCATCACGACCCGCAGCGGTGGGAGTTCGTGCGTGCCGTCGTGCGCCGTGACGGCGACGTGCTGCGCGCCACGACCACCGGCTCACAAAGCTCGGGCCGTTTGTTATCCCTGGTGGGCGCCAATGCCCTGTTGCAGCTGCCACCCGGTCAGGGTACCGTCACAGCCGGCAGTGCGGCAACGGCGCTGCTGCTGGGCGCCGTGTAATGGGTCCATGGCGCTGCGGCCGCGGAAGACACGTGGGCGTGCGCCCTCCGCTGTCGTAGGGCGAAGTGAGGTAACGAGATTATGGCAGGTGTATTCGACCGTCAGGGCGTCCTGGGCCAGCTGGCGGAGATCGACGTCAGTGATATCCGTCGCAAGGCCGAGACTCCACCGCGCGTGGTGGTGTTGGGTCCGTACGGCCCGGCCCGCGCGCAGCTGATCACAGCGCTGCAGGCTGGGCCAGGTGTGATGCTGCCAATTTCTGGCCTGACGGTGCTCAACTGGCCAACCGGTCCCGAGATGCTCGAACCGCTGCCCAAGGCAGAGCTGGTGATCTTTCTGCCAACTTTCGAAGAAAACCTGCGCCTGGCCGAACAGGAGCTGGTCGATCGTCTGCGTGGCATCGGCGTGCCGACCGTGGTGATTCTGCCAAAGGGTGCGGCGACCGAGTGGCCCGGTGCGCGTACCCTGTGGGTCGACCTGGACAACCCCGCGGCGACGGGTGAAAGACTCGCAGCCGAGATTGCCACTCTGCTCGATGCCGAACAGTGGACGGCGTTTGCCCGCCACTTCCCCGGTCTGCGTCACATCCTGGCCGAGCGTTTGATCATCAATGCGTCGCAGAACAACGCCATCTACGTGGCCACAACGGCGGCAGCGATGGTGGTCCCGGTCCTGGCCATCCCGCTCAACGTGGCCGACGTTGTTATTCTGACCAAAAACCAGGCCATCATGACCTACAAGCTGGCCTTGATGTACGGCTATCCACCGGAAGTGCAGAAGGTCCTGGGTGAACTGGCCGGTGTCGTGGGGGGTGGTTTCGTCTGGCGGCAGGTCGCACGCCTGCTCGTGGGTTTCATCCCGTTCATTGGCCCAATCACGCAGATCGGCGTGGCCTACGCAGGCACCTACGTGACCGGGGAGGCGGCGCAGCGCTGGCTGGCACATGGGCGTAAACTCGACCGGGAAGACCTGAACGCAGCCTACCACCAGGCACTGGAGCAGGGCAAAACATTCGGCAGCCAGGCCTTGAGCCGCATGGCGCAGACGTCGCAGAAGCTGCCGAAACCCAGGCTGCCCGCAGTCCGCCGGCGCAAATCGCAGGCCCCGCCACCGGCGTTACCGGGTGGCACCCAGGGTTCCTGAGCATGCATGAGTCACCTCGCCTGTCGCACGTAGATGCGCAGGGCGCGGCGCAGATGGTGGACGTCAGCGCCAAGGACGAGACGATGCGCACCGCCATCGCCGCGGCCGAAGTCCGAATGTCCCCGGCGACGCTGCAGCTGCTGCAGGCGGGTGACCTGCCCAAGGGGGACGTGTTGGGCACGGCCCGCGTGGCCGGCATCATGGCTGCCAAACGCACCGCCGAGTTGATTCCACTGTGCCATCCGCTGGCCCTGTCTTACGTGGGGGTCGAGTTTACCTTCGACGAAGCCGGCAGCCGGGTGTGTATCGAGGCGACCGTCCGCTGCCATGGCCAGACTGGGGTCGAGATGGAAGCGCTCACGGCGGTCAGTGTTGCGGCCCTGACGATCTACGATATGGCGAAGGCGGTCGAAAAGGGCATGATCATCGGCGAGATTCGACTGCTGGCCAAACAGGGCGGCAAGAGTGGAACCTGGCAGGCTGAAAACAGATGAACATTCGAGTCAAACTTTTTGCCTCACTGCGTGAGACGGCTGGCCGGCCGGCCATTGATCTGCAGCTGCCCGAAGGTGCGACGGTGGCCGATGCGCTGGCTGCGCTTGATGGCCCGCTGCACCTTTCCGTCTACGGTACGCGGGTGACCACAGCGGTCAACCGCCGTTATGCCGAACCAGTTACGGGCCTGCACGACGGCGACGAGCTGGCCCTGCTACCGCCGGTGAGCGGCGGTCAAGACGCGCCGCCTCTGTTCGAAATCACGGATGCACCCATCTCGTTGGACAGCGTGGCTGCGCGCGTACGTGCACCGGCCCACGGCGCCATCACAGTATTTGCGGGCGTCGTGCGTGGTGAGACCGGGGACCTGACGACCGATTACCTGGAATACGAAGCTTACCCCGAGATGGCCGAATCTGTCTTTGCCCAAATTGCCGACGAGATACGCCAGCGCTGGCCGGCGATTACCGCGGTGGCCATCGTGCACCGTACGGGGCGCATGGCGGTCGGCGAAGCCAGCGTCGTGATTGCCCTCGCCGCCGCCCACCGCGCCGACACCTTCGACGCCTGCCGCTACGCCATCGACCGCCTCAAGACGATCGCCCCGATTTGGAAGAAAGAGGTTGGCTCTGATGGTACCTATTGGGTGGAGGGGCCGGCGTAGGGGCTGGGTGACCCAGCCCATAGGGCAGGGCGACCCAGCCCATAGGGCAGGGCGGCCCTGCCCCTACGCCCTACACGCAGCCACCAATTCACGTCCCAACGCCACCACATCCGGCACCGGATTCTCGCCCCCGGCACGTTTGACGATGGCCGTGCCGACGATGACACCGTCGGCGATTTGCGCCACCGTGCGGGCTTGTTCGGCGTTCGAGATGCCAAAACCGACGGCCAGCGGAACCGTGGTCTGAGCGCGTACGCGCGCAACGAAGGCTTCCAGTTCGGGTGGCAGCCGGTCACGCAGACCCGTCACACCGGTCAGGCTCACCAGGTAGATGAAGCCCTCCGCATCACGCGTGACCCGACCGACGCGCACCGGCGTGCTGGTCGGTGCCAGGAAGCGGATCAGAGCCAGCCCATGGGCGCGGCAGGTCGCGGCCAGCTCGTCGCTCTCCTCCGGCGGCAAATCGGGCACGATGAGCCCATCCAGCCCGGCGTCCGCGGCCGCGGCACAGAAGCGCGTCACGCCGTAGGCCAGTAGTGGATTGACATAACTCATAAAATTGAGCGCCGCCTGTACCCCGCGGGCGCGCAGCTCAGCCACCGCTGCCAGGCATGCCGCAACGTTGATCCCCTGGGTGAGTGCCCTTTGGGTCGCGGCCTGGATCACCGGACCATCGGCCAGGGGGTCGGAAAAGGGTACTCCCAGTTCGAACAGAGTTGCGCCGGCTTGTTCCAGCCCGATGACCAGCTGGAAGAAGGTCTCCATGTCAGGATACCCCACCACCAGGTAGGGCATAAACACGGCGCGCTGTTCGGTACGCGCCTCGGCAAACAGGGCCACAATGTGCGGCGCGCCGCGCGGGGGGAGGGTGGCTAATGAACCGGGTGTTTGCTCAGTCATTGGCGTGGTCTTCTCCCAAGGCTCGCAGCACGGTGTCCAGGTCTTTGTCGCCGCGACCGCTCAAATTGACCAGAATCACCTGATCGCGCTGCAGTGTCGGTGCCAGCTGCATGGCATAGGCCACGGCGTGGGCGCTCTCCAGGGCCGGGATGATGCCTTCCAGCCGGCACAGGGTCTGGAAGGCGTCCAGGGCTTCGTCATCGGTAATGACGGTGTAACCGGCCCGCTCTTCATCACGCAGCCAGGCATGCTCCGGGCCGACCGCGGCATAATCGAGGCCGGCCGACACCGAGTGCGTCAGCGCAATCTGCCCATCCGCATCCTGCAGGACGTAACTACGTGTGCCGTGCAGCACACCCAGCCG
>CAZXQZ010000039.1:0-26207 GCA_964642445.1 uncultured Anaerolineae bacterium | reverse complement strand
TGCGCTGTACAGCCAGCTGCCGCGTCTGCTCGATGGTACACTGGGGCCGTGGCGGCGGGGTTTTCACCCCAACGAAGTGGGCGGCACCCTGGCGATGTTTCTACCGCTGACGTTGGCCCTGTGGTGGGGCGCCTGGCGCCTGGATGCGTCGCGCGGTTGGCCGCAGCGGGCGCGACTGGCCCAGCGGGTCGGGTTCAGCCTGGTGCTCGTGGCCCAGGTCATCGTCCTGCTGCTAACGCAGTCGCGCGCCGCGCTGCTCAGCCTGGCCCTCGCCCTGGTGGTGATGGCGATCCTCAGGCAATGGCGGCTGGTGCTGGCGCTGCCGTTGGTGGTGATTGCTGCCGCATGGCTGCTGCAGCGCTGGGGTGGCCAGCTGGATGCCCTGCCGGGCACCAACCCGGCCAATCTGATCGGTCGGGCCGATCTATGGGGGCGTGCGCTGCTGGCGATTCACGACTTTCCCCTGACCGGCGTTGGCCTGGGGATGTTTCGGCGGCTGGCCCTGCTCTATTATCCATTTTTTGACATCGACCCGGTGCTGGCCGACGTCGGCCATGCCCACAACGTCTTTTTGCAGATGGCGCTCGATTTCGGAATCTTCGGGCTGATTGCCTATGTGGCGGTCGTGCTGCTGACCTTGTGGATGCTGTGGCGATTGTTGCGCGAGGTAGCGGCGGGCAGCTTACGGTTGCTGGTCGCCGGCCTGGGTGCCGGTTTCCTGGCGATGCTGTTCTTCAGCCTGCTCGACGCCATGATGCCGGTCGCGCGGCCATCGTTCACGCTTTGGCTATTTTTAGGACTGATCGTGGCGGTGTATAATCTACAGGTCAGACTGCGGGCAATCGAACCCCGCGCCGCGCCGGATGTGTCCATCGGGCCGCTGACGAGTTTGACCGCTGAGGGAGCATGATGATGCCTCTGCGAGGCACGGTACCGCACAGCACAACGCAGTCTTTCGGTGTTATTTTGGTCCTGCTGGCGGTGCTGCTGGCAGCGTGTACGCCCACGCCCGCCCCGACGGCCACCGTGGTGCCGACGTCCCGCCCGCCGGCGGTGACCGTCGCGCCCCCCACCGCTGAGCCAACGACGGCCCCGGCGGTCACGGCACAGCCCACAGCCAACCCAACGGCACGCGCCGTACGGCTGACGATTCCGGCCTTGCAGCTGGACGTGCCGGTCGTCGACATGGGATGGCAGATCATCACTGATGCGTCCGGGAAGCGCACCACCGAGTGGGAGATACCGGCAAACGCTGCCGGCCACCACCTCAACAGCGCTGCGCCGGGTGCCGCGGGCAATGTGGTCATCTCGGGACACAACAACAGCGGCGGCGCCGTGTTTGCCGCCATCAGCCGCGATCAGGATGCGTCGTCGCCACAGCTGCTGCCGGGGAGCACGGTTACGGTTTTGGCGAACGATGGGCGGCAATATAATTACCAGGTACAGAAGGTCGAATTGGTGGCCGAGGAGAACGTGCCGCTGGCGCAGCGCCTGGCCAATGCCCGTTACCTGGAACCAACCCGTGAACCGACCTTGACCCTGATTACCTGCTGGCCACCGGATGGTTATTCGCATCGGATCATCGTGGTCGCTCAACTCGAAGCGCCCTAGAGATGCCAAGTCTTAGAGACTTGGCATCTCTAGCCAACTCTACACGACGGGGAACGTAGCTTTTTATGGAATTACGTCAGTACACGTCCATTCTGCGCCGCTGGGCCTGGTTGATCATCCTGGGCACCGTGCTGGTCGGCGCGATCACGTACGTGATCAGCCGCAATATGACCTCCGTATACCGTGCTTCGGCGACCGTGTTTGTGGATCAGGCCACCAACACCAACGAGAGCAGCTACGGTATCATCATTGCCAGCGAGCGCCTGGCCCAGACCTATGCCCAGCTCATGCTCACGCGGCCCGTGGTTGACGCCGTGGCGGCCCAGCTGAACCTGACCGAGCTCAAATCTGACGTCAACGTGGAACCGCTGCAGGATACGCAGCTGATCCAGGTCGACGTCGAGGATTCGGACAGAGAGCTGGCTACCCGGATCGCCAACACCCTGCCCGCTGTCTTCATTCAGCAGCATAACGAGCGCCAGCTGCAGAAGTTCAAAGAATCGCGGGAGAGTCTCGACAAAGAGATTCGTTCCCTTTCGACCAACATTTCCCAGGTCCAGACCAAAATCGCCGAACTCGAGGCGAGCAACAATCGGACCGCCGCCCAGGACGCTGACCTGGCCCGTCTGCGCGATAACCTCCAGCAGTACCGTACCAGTTACGCCAACCTGCTGCAGAGTTTCGAAAACCTGCGCCTGACCGAGGCCCGCTCCAGCGACACCATCACGATCGTTGAACCGGCCGAGGTGCCACGCCTGCCGGTTCGCCCGCGGGTGCTGCTCAATACGATCCTTGGTTTGATGGTCGGTTTGATTCTTTCGATCGGTGCCGTACTGCTGATCGAGTACCTGGATGATACGATCAAAAATCCTGACGACGTGACGCGCGCCGTCGGCGTTTCGACGCTGGGCGCCATTCCCCGCAGCCGTGGCGACACCCCCAACGGGAGTGAAGAGGAACGGCCGCTGGTGACGCATTTGAGCCCCAAGGCCCCCACCTCGGAAGCCTACCGCGTGCTGCGTACCAACATCCAGTTCTCCAGCCTCGACCGGCCTATCCATACCCTGCTGGTGACGAGCGCAAACCCCGGCGAGGGCAAAAGCACAACCGCCTCCAACCTGGCGGCCGTCATGGCCCAAACCGGTCAGCAGGTCGTACTCGTCGATACCGACCTGCGCCGCCCGGTCATTCATCGTGTCTTCGGTGTGCCGAATGCGGCCGGGTTGACGACGGCGCTGCTGGTCAATCCCGACCAGGAAACACTGGAAAGCCTGCTGCAGCCGACCCAGGTGAAAGGTCTGCGGGTGCTGACCAGCGGCCCACTGCCGCCGAATCCTTCGGAGCTGCTGGGCTCGCACCGCATGAGCGAGCTGATCGAATCGTTGGCGGCGATGGTAGACCTGGTGATTTTCGACAGCCCACCGGTACTGGCCGTGACCGACGCAGCGGTGCTCTCCCGCCAGTTGGATGGGGTGGTGCTGGTCGTCGATACTGGCGAAACCCGCGAGCCCCTGGCGCGGCGGGCCGTCGAAGAGCTGACCAAGGTCGGTGGCCGTGTCCTGGGTGTCACGCTCAACCGGCTCAGTGCGAACAATTCGGGCGGCTACTACTACTATTATTACCATCACTACTACACCGAGGGTGACAACAAAGATTCTTCGGGCAGCGGACCGGGGGATGGCGGCACGCCACCAACGCGACGCGTGCGCCGCGAGTCACCGGGCACACTGCGCTCGGCAGCCCGACGTCTGGGCGCGCTGTTCCCCATGAGCCGGTCCGATTAGCGAGAAAACTTCCGAAGTCTCATAGACTTCGGAAGTTTATCCATCCACCAAAAACTGTGAGCACCACCATGCCCAAAAGAGGCCTTCCCGGAACACGGGGAAGCTGGGCACGTTTTGCCGTTGGCCTGGGTTTCAGCGTGCTGTGCCTGTGGCTGGCGGTACGCGATGTGCCGCTGGCCGCCGTAGGTTCGAGCCTGCAGCAGGCGCAGCTGGGCTGGATTCTCGCTGCTTTCATCTCCGTCGTGCTCACCAATATCGTAAAAACTGTACGCTGGCGTCTCCTGTTCTACCCACACCACCGCCATCTACCGCTCTCATCCCTGTTTGCCATTCTCATGGGGGGCCAGGCTGTGACGCTGGCGTTCCCCGTGCGTGCCGGTGAGCTGGTGCGCGCTTACCTGGTAGGGGCCCGCTTCGGAGACAGCAAAGTCCAGACCCTGGCTACGATTGTGGTTGAAAAGCTGCTCGACCTGGCCATGCTGGCCCTGCTGTTTCTGATCCTGGTGCCCGTGCTGGCCGGGACGGTGCCCGGTGTGGCTTCTCCCATCACCCTGGATGCATTGTCTGCACGCCAGCCATTCCTGTTGACGGTGGTGGCCGTGTTCGTGGTAGCCACGATACTGCTCCTGGCACAGCGCAGCCGGCTGCTGGGCTGGTCGCGGCTGGGTGCAGAACGCCTGGCCGGCGAACGCGGGACACGTGGCTTGACCCTGCTGGAATCGGCGTTTCGGGGGCTGGAAGCCCTGCGTTATCCGCGTATCGCCGTGACCATCGTGGGCTGCTCCCTGTTGGTCTGGATCATGGCGGGGGTGACGAACTACCTGGTCCTGGTGGCGGTCGGACTGCCGGCCAATTGGGTAGTCTCGTTTGCGGTGCTGGGCATCCTGCAGGCCGGCATTGTCGTTCCCAGCTCACCCGGCAAAGTGGGTGTCTTCCAGGTGCTGGCCCAGTGGACGTTGCTCTGGTTCGGGATTAGCGCCGTCGACGGGCTGGCGTATGGCATCGTCCTGTACGTCGTCGGGCCTCTGTCGATCATGATCATGGGCGGACTGTGTCTGGCCTGGGAAAGCTGGCAGCTGCGGCGTGACCTGCCCGCAGAGCGGTCCACAGAGGTGACGACGCGCGAGGTTGTGCTGTGATTTCGGTGGTTGTTCCCGCCTATAATGCCGCGGCGACGCTGGGGTCCTGCCTGGAGGCACTGCTGGCCCAGGTGCCGCAGTGTCCTCAGCCGGTTGAAGTCATCGTGGTCGACGATGGGTCTTCCGATGGCACGGCCACCGTGGCGCGTGCCTGCGGGGTCACGGTCATCGAGCAGAAAAACCAGGGTCCCGCCGCGGCGCGCAATGCCGGTGTGCAGCACGCCCGCGGCGACATCGTGCTGTTCACCGACAGCGACTGCGTGCCTGCGCCGGGTTGGCTCGATGCCATGCACGCGGCCTTGACCCAACCGGACGTGGTCGGCGCAAAAGGGGCCTACCTGACCCGACAGCGCGCCCTGGTCGCACGTTTCGTCCAGATCGAGTACGAAGACCGCTACGACCGCATGCGGCGAGCGCCAAGTATCGACTTCATCGATACCTATTCGGCGGGCTACCGGCGCGATGTCTTCTTGGAAAACCATGGCTTCGATACGATCTTTGCCACGGCGTCGGTCGAGGACCAGGAGTTCTCGTTTCGCCTGGCCCAAAAGGGGTACCGCCTGGTGTTCGTCCCGACCGCGCGTGTCTTCCACCAGCATGACCAGACGCTGGGCGAATACGTCCGCCGCAAGTTTTACATTGGCTATTACAAGGCCCTGCTGACGCGCTGGCTGCCCGAACGGTTGGTCAAGGATTCGCACACGCCGCAGGTGCTCAAGGTGCAGATGGGGCTGGTGCTGCTGCTGGCCGTGACCCTGCTGTTGGCCCCCTTCTGGGCGGTGGCGCGTGATGTGGCGCTGCTGCTGACGCTGGCGTTCGTGGCCAGCAGCGTGCCCTTCACGCTCAAGGCCCTGCGCAAGGACATGGCTGTCGGGCTGGCGGCACCTTTTCTGCTGCTGGTACGCGCGGCGGCACTGGCGGCCGGTTTCGTGGGCGGCCGCGTGCATTTCAGCGGAACCTTGCCCGGGCAGCGACGTCCTGTACTCAGCGCCGGGCAGCGTGCGGTAAAACGGTCGATGGACGTGGTCGGCGCCGTGGTGGGTTTGACCGTCAGCCTACCGTTGATGATCGGCATCGCCGTGGCGATTCGGCTCGATTCGCCGGGGCCGGTTATTTTCACCCAGGAACGGGTGGGTGAAAACGGGCGTACCTTCCGCGTCTTCAAATTTCGCTCCATGGTCATGGACGCCGAAGAACGCCGCGACGAGCTGGTCGACCTGGACCAGCTGCCCGAGCCCGCCTACAAGCTCCCCAACGATCCGCGCGTCACACGGGTGGGGCGCTGGCTGCGCCGCTACAGCCTCGATGAAATCCCGCAGTTCGTCAACGTGCTGCGTGGTGACATGAGCCTGGTCGGTCCCCGGCCCGAAGAAGTCACCCTGGTAACGCGCTACAACGACTGGCAGCGCCGCCGCCTGGCCGTCAAGCCGGGCATGAGCGGCCCGATGCAGGTCAACGGGCGCGGCCGGCTCACTTTGAGCGAACGCGTCGCCCTCGAGGTCGATTACATTGATCACTATTCGCTGCGCCGCGATGTGGTGATTCTGCTGCGTACGCTGCCGGCGGTGCTGCGGGGAGAATGAATTTTGGATTTGATTTTGGAGGTATAGAGGAGGTTAGGGTATGAAGACGAATCGATGGGGTGGGGCGGGGATGGTGCGGGTTGTGCTGGTGCTGATCGTGGTGACGGCCGTGGTGACGTTGGTGGTGGCGCCGGGGGTGGGGTGGGCGCAGACGGTGCCGACGCGGACGCCGACGCCGCGACCCGTTACGGCGACACCGACGCCGGATGAGCCGCCGCCAACCGCAACACCAGGACCCACTGCGACCAATGTACCGCCAACGAATACGCCGCTGCCCAGCGCGACGAGTACCCAGGTGCCAACAACGGTGCCGGTGGCGTCGGTGACTGCGACGGGAACGCCAGGCACCCTTGGGACACCGGCGGTCACCGTCACCAGCCTGCCGGCGGCCATCACCCTGACCCTCGCCGTCGATACGGCCATGGTGGTACCCGGCCAGGTAGTCACATTCACCGCCACGCTGACCAACACCGGAACCGCGGCACTCGCCGATCTGGCGGTGGTTCTGGTGGTGCCACCCGAACTCACCGTCACTTCCAGCCAGGTGGCCGAGGGCCAGGTGGTGACAGGGGGAACGAACTGGCAAATCCCGGTGCTGGCGCCGGGTCGCAGCGCCACCTGGGAGCTGGTTGCCGTAGTGG
The DNA here is from genome assembly GCA_964642445.1 of uncultured Anaerolineae bacterium. Classification (GTDB taxonomy): domain Bacteria; phylum Chloroflexota; class Anaerolineae; order SSC4; family Amarolineaceae; genus SSC4. The sequence continues at coordinate 19,449 of CAZXQZ010000039.1, read as the reverse complement.
GCGACAGCGTACCGCCTGGCACGGTGCTCGACGTGCGCGCCGAGGCGCTCGACCAGCAGGCCGCGGTGAGTGTGGGGCTGCCGCCGGCGTTTTTGCCACGCGTGGGAGAAGCGATTTTGGATTTTGGATTGATTTTGGATTGATTGGGCGAGGCGGATGTGGGGGTGAGGCGGGAGCGGTGGGCAGCGGGGGTTGCTGGGGTGCTGGCTCTGGGGGTATACCTGCTGACGCTGGCGCCGACGATTACCTGGCGGCATGGGGGGGCCGACGGTGGGGAGCTGGCAGTGGTGGCGGCGACGTTGGGGGTGGCGCACCCGCCGGGGTACCCGACCTGGACGCTGTTGGCCTGGTTGTTTCATTGGCTGCCTGTTGGTGAGCTGGCGCAGCGGATTGCGCTGCTTTCGGCGCTCAGCGGGGCACTTGCCGTTGCCGTGCTCACCTGGTTGAGCGCGCACCTGCTGCGCCCGGAGAGGACGGCTGCACCGATGGTGGCAGCGGTGGCTGGTCTCACCTTTGCCTTTGGCCCTGCCTTGTGGTCGCAGGCTATCCTGGTCGAGGTCTACGCCCTGCACACGCTCTTTGTGTTGGTGTTGCTGGCCTTGAGTCTGTGGCCGGCGCCCGATCGTGCCACTGCCCGGCGGCGCGCCGGTTCGATGGCCTTCTTATTTGGCCTGGGGCTGGGCAACCACCTGACGCTGCTGCTCCTGGCGCCTTTGCTGCTGGTGGTCCTTCCTCGTCCGCTGACGGTCCGTCGCGTGGGGGGTGTGCTGTTGTGTCTGCTGGCCGGCCTGGCGGTCTACCTGTATTTGCCCCTCGCCGCATCCGGTCGGCCACCCGTTATCTGGGGCAATCCATCGACGGTGGAGGGGTTCGCATGGCTGGTGAGCGGCCAGCTGTACCGCGGTGCGCTGTTTGGTCTCGACTGGATCGATCTGCCGGCCCGCCTGGCGAGCTGGAGCCAGGTGCTGGTGCAGCAGTTTACCTGGCCCGGCCTGCTCCTGGTGGGCGTGGGGGCGTGGTATCTGTCGGGTCCACGTACCCTGAGAAGGGCATTTGCCACCGCACGGGTCCCTGCGGTGCCTGGAGGTGCCGCACACCTGGCGGCAAGCCATTTTCAAGACAGGGCACGCGCCGGCGCGCTCTTGTTGTGGGTTTTCGCCGCGACGACTGTCTTTGCCCTGACCTACGCGACGATCGATTGGTTCGTGCTTTTGCTGCCCGCCTTTGTGGTCATGACGCTCTGGTTGGCGCAAGGCATGCAGGTTGTGGTAAACTCGGTGGTCGTGCGGTGGCCCGCGTGGCCGCGGGTCTCGTGGCTGCTGTGGCTGCTGCCGGTGGTGCTCCTGGTGCGCTCTGCGCCGGTGGTCAGTCTGCGCCATGACGTGGCCGCACGCGAGTATGCCCTGGCGGTGATGGCCGCTGCGGCACCGCGGGCGCTGATCATCAGCAGCGGGGACGAACACACCTTTGCCTTGTGGTATGCTCAGCACGGCCTGGGCGTGCGGCCCGATGTGATGGTCGTGGAGCGCACGTTGTGGAGCTTCGATTGGTATCGGCGGCACCAGGCGGCGCTGCCGGCCGCTGCGGGGCCTGAGATTGAGGCTTTGATCGAAACACAATGGCCACAGCGACCGGTGTATGTGACCGACCCAGAGGAAGACCTGGCGCTGCGCTACACCCTGGTGCCGATGGGTCCCTTGTGGCAGATTACCGGATATTGAGGACCGATGACTGATGAACTGAAAGCACCGGCACACCGCGGACGCCGGTGGGGATGCGCGCTGGTGGGTGTCGTGGCACTGCTGCTCCTGGCCTGGTTGGCCTGGACCGGCTGGCAGTCCTACGTGCGCGTGCAGCGCTTGCAGGCGAACGTGAGTGCGCTGCAAGCCTTGGCCGACCCCAGCACGCTCATGGAACTGCAGCCGCAGGACCTGCTGGGTTTGGGCGACCAGGTTGCCGCACTGGACGACGATGTGCAGGCCCTGGCGCGCACGGCGCGTCCGCTGCTGTTTGTGACACCGGCCCTGGGCTGGCTGCCCAAGGTCGGGCCTGAAGCAGCACAGGCGGCGGCGCTGCTGGACATGGCGAGTGCAACGAGTGGTGCGGCACGCCTGGCCTTCGATGCCATGGCGCCGGTGCTGGCCGCCTGGCAGGATGAATCGGCAGCGCAGGGGCTGCTGCCGCGCCTGGTGCCGGCGCTGGCCGCCGCGGTGCCCCAGTTCGAGCAGGTGTCGGAGAAACTGGCGGCGGCCGAAGCGGCACGGGCCCGCCTCGAACCGGAACACCTGTCGGACCGCAGCCAGGCGCTGATCGCCCAGTTCGATCAGGCCCTGCCGCTGCTGCAAACGGTGGCCCAGGGGGCGCAGGTGGCACCGGCGCTCTTGGGGGCGGACGGGCCACGCAGTTACCTGCTGCTGGCCCAGAACAACGATGAGCTGCGCGGCACCGGTGGTTTCATCAGCGGCGTCGGGCTGCTCAAGTTCGACCAGGGGCGCATGGATGCGACGCTGCAGGACTCGTACGCCGTCGATGACTGGACCAACCCACACCCCGATGCGCCCGAACCACTGCTGAAACACATGAAGGCCGAGGTGCTGGCCCTGCGCGATGCCAACTGGTGGCCCGATTTCCCCACCAGCGCACGCGCCGCCCAGGCGCTCTATGCCCAGGACCAGAAAGTGGCCACCGACGGGGTCATCGCCTTCGATCTCGACTTCGTGCGTGCCCTGGTGGCGGCGTTGGGCCCGTTGGAACTGGCTGGATACCAGGAACCGGTCACCGGTGACAATATCGTGACCGCCATGCGGACCGTGTGGGCGCAGCCGGCCGATGCTGCGGGCACCGCCGAGCAGGCTCAAACCTCCGACTGGTGGGGTCATCGCAAAGACTTCATGGGCGATCTGATGCAGGGGGCGTTGGCCAAAGTGCAGTCCGGTGAAGTCCAACCAGGTCCACTGGCCTGGGTGATCAAAGAAGCCCTGGAGAAGCGCCAGCTGCAGGTCTCCGTGACCGACGAGGCGGTCGAAGCCTTGCTGGCCGAAAATCACTGGAATGGTGCGGTCGATCCGGGTGCGGGTGATTTCTGGATGGCGGTCGACAGCAACGTGGGTTGGAACAAGGTCAACCCGCGGGTCACACAAAGCATGAGCTACACCGTCACCCTGGCCGAAGATGGCCCGCCGCGCGCCGAGCTGATCATCGATTATCGCCACGCCTCGCCGCCCTCCGCACAGCCCTGCGTGCACGAGGCGCGTTACGGGGACACGTACGAAGACATGATGAACCGCTGCTACTTCAACTACCTGCGGGTCTACGTGCCGGCCGGTTCGACGCTGCGCGAGAGCAGCGGCCTGGCGCCGGGGACCGAAGCGGTGGGACCGGTCAGTGGCGGTGTACAGAGCTGGGAAGGCTACTTCGTCCTGGCGCCGGGCGCAACGCACCGCGTACGATTTATGTATGATTTACCGCAGACCATCGGCCAGAACGATGACTATACTCTGCGCGTTCAAAAACAGGCCGGCGCACAGGCCTGGCCGGTCGTGGTGACGGTGGCGATGCCCTCTCGCCAGCCCGTGCAGTGGGCGGGGCAGTTGGATCGGGACCAGGCGGTGGGGATTAGGGATTAGGGGATGGGGGTTGGGGGATAGGGATTAGGGGTTAGGGGCTGGCGTGCGCGCTCGTGTTGTGTCGAACCCTAACCCTCATCCCCTATCCCCTATCCCCCAACCCCTAACCCCCATCCCCTCTCCGCATCGTAGGAGGAATCGTGTTGGCAAAACAAACCTGGCTGCCAATTGTACTTCTCGTACTCCTGTCCCTGACGGGTTGTGCGGCGCGGGCGGTGCCGATCGAGATTACGTGGACCACGGAGAGTGAGGTCAACACCAGTGGTTTCAACGTCTTCCGCAGCACCAGTCGTGACGGTGAGTATACCCAGATCAACACGAGCCTGATCCCCAGCCAGGCCGATCCGGTGCTGGGTGGGAAGTACAGCTATCGCGATGGTCAGATCGCACCGGGCCAGACCTATTATTACAAACTGGAAGAAGTGGAAACCACCGGTGCGCGCACCACGTATGATGAGATTGTAGAGGCCACTGCGCAGCCGGATGGGTTGTTGGGCCTCAGTACATGGGTTTGGTGGGGGCTGGCGGCGGGACTGGCGCTGGTGGCTGGCTGGTTGTGGTGGCGTGGCCGGCGACCGCGGTCGGTAACCCCCTGAAGAGAGCACTATGATCAATTGGGCAAATCTATCGACTCAGCAGAAGGTACTTTCGGCGGCTGTCATCATTGGGTTGTTGGCGCTGCTGCTGTTCAGCAACTACGTCTCAACGGAAGATCTGATTGCGCGCGTGATGGTGCTGCTGATCTCGTTTCCGGTGCACGAACTGGCCCACGCCGTGGTCGCCGATCGTTTGGGTGATCCGACGCCGCGCTACTACGGGCGTATTACGCTCAACCCGGTGCGCCACCTCGACCCGGTGGGCAGTGCCATGATGCTGCTGTTTGGCTTTGGCTGGGCCACGACACCGGTCAACCCAGGCCGGCTGCGCGGCAATCAGCAGGTTGGATCGATCCTGGTGTCGGTGGCAGGTCCATTGTCCAACCTGGCGCTGGCCACGGTTGCCGGCATTGCCTTGCAGCTGCTGCCCATCGACAACCCGGTTGTGTATATTATTCTGGCCAATTTCGTCTACATCAACGTGCTGTTGTTCGTTTTCAATCTGCTGCCGATTCCACCGTTGGATGGCTTCAATATCCTGGCGAACCTCCTACCGGTCGAGATGCGGCAGACGCTGCTGCGCATTGCGCCCTACGGATCGCTGCTCCTGCTGGCCCTCATTTTTCTGCCGGGCAATCTACTCGGCAGCGTGATCTACCCGCCGATCGATGCCATATCGAGTTTTCTGCTGGGCTTTTGATGTGCGATGAGTGCAGCATGGCTTCGACGCGTGCGCTACCGGGTGCAGCAATTCAGCGCGGCCGTGCAGGCGCGGGTGACACCGGCCGAAGTTGCGGCCCTGCGCCACGTCCTGCCGCCGCCCGCATTGACCTTGTTCCGCCAGATGCCGGTGGCCGATCAGCGGCACAGCCTCGACGTGTATGCCGGACTGCAGCGCGCTGGCTGTGACGATTCCGACCTGCTGGCGGCGGCCCTGCTGCACGACGTGGCCAAAGCGGGGCACATCCACATCTGGCACCGGGTGGCACTGGTGCTGTTGAAATCGGTCGCGCCAGGCCGGCGTATTCTGGCTCAGCTGGCGCAGCCGGCACCGGTGCACAGCTTGAGGTATCCGTTTTATGTATCGGTCCACCACCCTGCCCTGGGTGCGTACCAGGCCCTGGCAGCGGGCTGCTCACCCCAGACCGCCTGGCTGATCGCCCATCACCAGACTTCGCTTGCGGGTGTTCACGGGGCCGACCCGGCACAGCGCGCGGCACTGCGGGCACTACAGAAAGTAGATGACGAACAATGACACCTTTTGGACGGCCGGCGAGCCCCAGCGAGCCGGCAGGCGCACAAATCACGATCATCGGCCTGGGGCTGATTGGAACTGCCATGGGTCTGGCCCTCAAAGCCAGCGGGCACACCAGCTTCCGCATCGTCGGGCACGACAAGGAACCAGACGCCAGCAGTTATGCGCTCAAGGCCAAAGCCGTGGACCGCACCGAATGGAACCTGCTGCGTGCCGTGGAAAAGGCCGACCTGGTGGTGCTGGCAGTGCCACTGGCGGAGCTGCGTGGCCTGTTCGAAGCCATGGCCCCGGTTCTGAAACCCGGCTGTGTGGTCACCGATACCGCCAGCACCAAGGAGGCCGCGCTGCAGTGGGCAGCCGAACTCCTTCCCGGCCATGTCCATTTTGTTGGCGGTGATCCCATCGTACAGGTGGGAACGGGTGGTCAACGCGCAGCATCCGCCACGCTGTTTCAACGCACCCTGTATGCGATCACCACCCACCCACAGACATCCGCCGCCGCGGTCCAGGTGGTCGTCGAGTTGGTCGAGGCGATCCAGGCACAGCCACTGTTCCTTGACCCGGCCGAACACGATGGCCTGGTGGCTGTCACCGCCAATCTGCCGCTGCTGCTTGCCGCCGCCCTGCTGACCACGACCAGCCAGGAAGGCGCCTGGCGCGAAATCCGCCGGCTGGCGGGCGGTGCGTTCGATCAGGCCACGCAGCTGGGTTCGGGCGGGGCCGATGCCTTGTCCAGGGCCGCGCTGGCCAATGCCGATAACCTGGCACGCTGGCTCGACACCTACACGGCGCAGCTGGCGGTCTGGCGCACGCACCTGCTGGCGGGTGACCAGCCCGCCCTCTCCGAGTTGTTCGGCCAGGCGCTCGAAGCACGGGCACAGTGGATGATGGAACGCAGCCAGGGCTTCACCGAGGCCATTCCGCTGCACGAATCGCCGCCAAGCAATGTGCAGCGCCTCTTCGGCATTCGCCGGCGATCGCCCAAGCCAGATCAAAAAGGTTGACTGCTGTGCCAAGTATTTCCGTATGCATGCCGGCCTACAACGAAGAACCAAACCTGCCCGACATGATCAAAGACGTCGTCGAGGTCATGCGGACGCGTACAACCGATTTTGAGATCGTGGTCACCAACGATGGCAGCAAAGACCGCACAGGGGCCGTGCTGCGCGAGCTGGCCCAGCAGTACCCGCAGCTGCGCCCCATCGATCACCCGGTCAACCAGGGTTACGGTGCTGCGGTCTACACCGCCATAACCCATGCTGGCAAAGACCTGATCTTCTTTACCGACTCGGACCGCCAGTTTCGCCTGGAGGAGATCGACCGCCTGCTGCCGTACATCGCCGAGGCCGACATGGTCGTCGGCTACCGCGCCCCGCGCCGCGATCCGCCCGTACGGGTACTCTTTGGCAAGGGCTGGAGCAGCCTGGTGACGGTGCTGTTTGGCTACACTGCGCGCGACATCGACTGTGCGTTCAAGCTCTTCCGGCGCCAGGTCATCGAGACGGTGGGCCCGCACATCCAGTCGCGCGGCGCGACCTTCAGTGCTGAGTTCCTCGTGCGGACCAAACGCGCGGGCTTTGTGATCAAGGAAGTGCCGGTCAGTCACCTGCCGCGCACAGCCGGCAGTCCGACCGGGGCCAAACCGCACGTCATTCTGCGCGCCTTCCGGGAACTGTGGCGGTTTCGTACCCAGCTGTGGCGTGAGCCAGTGTGAGTTTATGTAAACTGCACCCGCTGCGCATCCTGATGATTGCGCCGACCGGCTTTTTTGCCGATTACGGCTGCCACGTGCGCATCCAGGGGCACGCCCTGGCGCTGCAAGCACGGGGGCACCAGGTGCTGCTGGTGACGTACCCCGGCGGTCGCGAGGTACCGGGGCTGACCACGGTCCGCCCGCCGTTTTGGGATCGCGGGCGCGAGATGCCAGTGGGCTCGTCGTGGCGCAAGTTCGTGCTGGACAGCCTGCTGGCACCGGTGGTCTGGCGGGCGGTGTGCCGCTGGCGTCCGCATATTGTCCACGCCTACCTGCACGAAGGTGCGCTGCTCGCGGCTGTGCTGCCGCGTGTGCGCGGCTTACCCCTCGTGTTCGATTTCCAGGGCAGCCTGGTCAGTGAAATGGTGGATCACCGTTTCCTGGCCGCGCGTTCGCCCTGGCTGCCGGCCTGGCAGCGTCTCGAAACCTGGATCGATCACCAGCCACAGGCCATCCTGGCCAGTTCCCAGCACGCCGTGACGCTGCTGCGCACCCATTTTCAGGTGCCGGCCGCACGCGTGCACCACCTGGCCGACAGCATCGACCCGCACCAGTTTCGACCGGCCAGTACCTTCGCACCTGCCGCCCTGGCCGCCCTGCGCCGGCGGTTGGCGTTGCCGGCCGATCGGCCGGTCGTGGTGTACCTGGGGCTGCTGGCATCATACCAGGGTACCGATCTCCTGTTGCGTGCGGCTCAGCGGGTGCTGGCGAGCGGCCAGGGTGGGCCGCGACCGTTCTTTCTGCTCATGGGGTTTCCGCACGTGACGCAGTACCGCGCCCAGGCCCAGGCGCTGGGCCTGGCACACGACACCTGTTTTACCGGTGCCGTACCGTTCGACCTGGCACCCAGTTACCTGGCACTGGGCCAGGTGGCGGTGGCACCAAAAATCTCAGCTACCGAGGGCAGCGGCAAGCTCCTGGCCTACATGGCGGCCGGACTGCCGGTGGTAGCTTTCGACACGCCCGTCCATCGCGAGATCCTGGCCGACCTCGGCGTCTACGCGCCGGCTGGCGATGTCGAGGCGCTGGCACAAGGGATATCGCACCTGCTGCAAGATACCGGACTGGCGCAGTGGACGGGTGCCGCCCTGCGCCAACGTGTCATCGACGGCTTCACCTGGGACCACGCCGCGACCCTCATCGAGTCCACCTACACCCAAATTACCCCAAAAGCGGATTGGATGTTATAATCGGCGACGGGTACCGCGGCGAGCAGCAATCAATCACTCTCTTGCGGCAAAGGCGGAGAAGGAACTTGCCAGCGGTTGCCCACAACGACTGACCGGCTGAAACGCGATTGCAGGATCCTTGCGGTTGTGTGTTCGGTTGTGCCAGTCGGAGAGTCGGCAACCGGCTGCCAAACGATTTTTGTGGTTCGGCAGCCGGTCGCCTCCATCAGGTGTAGGTATGACTGACGAACTGAACGTGTCGGCCTTCTTGCAAACGCTGCGCCGTTATTGGCTGCTCATTGTCTTCACGACCTTGCTGGCCATGGGCGCTGCGCTTCTTTTCAGCCTGGTGCAAACGCGTGAATACCAGGCCCAGGCACTCCTGCTCGTCCGTGCACCACAGTACCAGTGGCGCTTCGATCCCAGCGTGCAACCGATTGTCGATGCCCGGCGCGACTGGCGGCGTGATTTTATGCTGCTGGGCCAAACCCGCCGCGTGGCGCAGCAGGTGGCTGAAGACCTGTCCCTCAAGAATCCCGACAACTTGCTGCGCCGGGTCACGCTGCGTGCCCTTGGGGGTGACAGCATCGTGCTCGAAGCGTCGGGGGCGACCCCAGAAGCCGCAGCTGACCTGGCCAACGCCTGGAGCGAAGCACTGCGGGTCGCAGTGTCGGAAACCTATGGCACGGCCCTGGTGCGCGATCAGGTGGCAGCACCCGAGGCGCAGTTCAGTGCCGAACAGGCTCAGGCCGTGGCTGCGTTGGAACAGTTCAAGGCCGAGACCGGGTTGGCCCTCGGCGTTGCGAACGTCAGAACTGACACTCCGTTGGAGCCGACGCAGAAGGAATGGGACAGCAAAGCCACACTATTGGCCGATTATCGCCTGGCGGGCGATATTCTGATGCGCCTGGAAAACCAGGTGCAGGAAGTGCAGGCTGGAAAGCGGTCGGCCGAGGCCGTGGCGTGGGATTTGCTCGATACCAACCCGGTTCTGCTGGCGCGCGCTGCCTTGCAGTTCGAGGCGCGCCCGGCCACTGGCGACCTGGCTGGCTGGACCAGCCTGCTGCAGCGCGAAGCAGCCAACATTCAAGAATCGACCGCCTGGTTGGAGAGTGAGGTCAACCGCCTGCAAGCGCAGCTCGCTGCCGAAGATGCTCGTTTGTACCAGCTGCAGCAGCAGCGCGACGTATCGAGCGAGGCCTACGCCGCGGTACTGCGCAAGCTGAACGAAGTGACGTACCAGCAGGCGATCGATCCGGTGGGTATCGAGATTCTGGAGCGCGCGCAGAACCCGGTCCAGTCGACGGCATGGCCGCTGGCGCTGCGCCTGGCCGTCGCGGCACTGGGTGGCCTGCTGGTGGGTGTGGGCCTGGCGCTGCTGTGGGACCGTTTCGTGGCCCGGCGCCCGCGACTGGCGAATGTCCAGAGCCCGGCGCAGTGAGCGCGGCGCACCGGCGATCCGCCAGGTAACTGTGCCGGCGCCGACGGGCGCAGAATGACCCTCGCACGGGCGTGGATTGCGCCGGAGCAGAGAAGTTGTTCGGCGTCCTAACCGCCGCAAACAGGGCATTTTGGGCGCATCACACGCTGGGGGCACGACCCCAAGACCCTTCGGGTTTCTCCCGGTGATTGGCAACGTCTGGTGACAGATGACGCTTTCTCTGAGCGACGAATCACGCGCCTAGGCGAGAAACCCGAAGGGTCTGCCCTCGCCGTGGGGGACACCCGGACATTTAGGCCGGGCAGGTCGCTGGCGGTGCTGGTGTTGTGGGCCGCGCTGCACGTGCTGGCCTACAATCTCGCCGTGCCGCTGTGGCAGGTGCCGGATGAGCCAGCGCACGTCGAATATGCCTGCTTGCTGAGCCAGCAGCTCACGGGTGTTACGCCCGCAGCGGCCCAACCGGTTGTGCAGCAGGCCATCGTGCGCTCGCTGGCTGAGCAGCAGTTTTGGACCCGCGTCCGGCAGCCCGTACCAGATCCGCTGCCCGCCAGTTTTGCGCAGGATCCGTTTCTGCGCAATGCCGGTCGGCAAAGTGGTGACGAGCCACCGCTCTATTACATCGTGCCGGCCCTTGTCTGCGGCCTGCCCCTGCCACTCTCTGCACAGGTTCACCTGATGCGGCTGGTGTCAGGGCTGTTTTTTGTGCTGACGGTGCCGGCCGCCTGGTGGGCGGTGGGCCCGCTGTGGCCAGCGCAGCCAGGGCCGCTGATCGCCATGGCCGCAACCGTGGCCGGCCTGCCGATGTTGGCGTTTTTGAGCGCCGGGGTCAACAACGACAGCCTGCTGACCCTGGTGGGGGCGGTGACGTTCGGTCTGTTGGTGCGCCTGCTGCGCCGGCCGCATGCACTGCTGGCCCTGAGCGTGGTGCTGGCGAGCCTGTTGGCGGTATTCGTCAAAAAAACGGGGGTTGTGCTGGTTCCCCTGGCCGGGGCCGCCACCGGTTGGTGGCTCCTCCAGGCGTGGCGGAAGATGCGCGGTCGGCACATTGTGACCGTCGCCCTGCTGGCTGTGCTGCTGCTGGCCGTGATTCCCAGCCCGCAGCCGTGGGGTTGGGAAGGACGCAACCAGCCATGGGGCAGCGGGCGCACACCTGCTGCGGCACGCAGCGGTCACTACGGTGTCCGTGTGCTCGATACCGACACGCAGGGTTTTGGCCGGCTCTACCAGGTGGTGAGCTGGGACCTGCTGCCGGCGCTGGCGGGCCAGGTGGTGCGATTTGGCGCCTGGGTGCGGGCCACGCCAGGGCAGCCGCTGCGCCTGGCGGTGCGCGACGACCAGCAGCTCAGCCGCGTGTTTGGCCGTGGCAGCGGTGACTGGCAGTGGCTGGAGGTGCAGCACACCGTGGCGGCCAGCACGACGGAGCTGCGGGTCCTGGTATCGCCCGGCAGCGGTGATGCGCCCGACGAAACCGGGCTGATCGAGGTCGACGATGCTTCGCTGATGGTTGCGGGGACTGCGACGGGCCAAAACCTGCTGCGCAATCCAGGATTAGAGCGCGGCACGACCTGGGGCAGCCGCTGGTGGAAGCCGCTGTGGGACCGTCTCGTGCAGCCATGGCTGGGTGAGGCGCGGTTGCTGCTGCTGCGGCCGCTGCGCGTCAGTTGGATGGCCGCACAGCAGGCACAGCCGGCCAGCGGTACGCGTTGTGCTGGCGGGTTGTGTGTGTCGTGCTCGGATGCCTGGTGTTGGCGCGCCCTGTATGCCGCGCTGCTCTTCCCGGGCTTCTGGGGCTATTTCGGCTGGCTGCAGCTGCCCCTGCCGCTGCCGGTAACTGCCGCGCTGGCCGCAGTGAGTGGGCTGGCGGTGGCCGGTACGCTGTTGCAGGCGCGGCACTATCGACGTATGGCGCCGCTGGCGCGTACCGCCCACCGCTTTCACATGCGGGTGGCCCGGTGGTCGGTGCTGGCCATGACACTGGCCGGCCTGACCGTACTGCTGCCGTTGGCGCTTTGGGGATGGCAGCCCCAGGCGCGGTATCTCTACCCGGTTTTGATGCCGGTGGTGTTGATGGGCGTCGTAGGGTTACGTTACTGGTCGCAGCGCTGGCGCCTGCGCCGCGGCCTGGCCTGGTACCTGGGCGGCCTGGTGATACTCGATCTTTATGCGCTGCTGGCGATTGTCATCCCAGCTTACACAACGTGATGGACGATCTAAACAATCCAAAATCCAAAATCCAAAATCCAAAATCCGAAGCCCGTCCGCGCCGGATTGCGGTCAATACGGGCTACCTGCTCATCGCCTATGTAATCGAGGCGGTGATTGCCTTCTTCCTGCTGGGGGTGGTGGCACGTTACCTCAGCCAGGCGGGTTTCGGGCGCTACGGTTACGTGATCTCGTTCATCGAGCTCGCCATCATGATCACCGAGTTCAGCAACTCGCGCGTGCTCGTGCGCGAGATTGCGCGCGACAAACAGAACGCCAGCGCGCCGCTCGATGGCACGTGGACGCTGCGCCTGCTGCTGTCGGTGCTGATGATCGTGGTGGTGATAGCCGCGGGCATGGCGACCGGGGCCGATCCGGAGCTGTGGTGGGCGATTCTCTTTTTTGCCGTAGGCCAGGTCTTCTTCAACCTGGGCGAGGTGTTTACTGCCGTCTACCGCGGCTTTCAGCAGATGCGTTACCAGGCCATTGTCATCGTTGCCGGCCAGGTGCTGACCCTGGTGCTGTGCCTGGTGGCGATCTACCTCGACCTGGGGTTGATTGGGCTGTTTGCCGCACGGATGGTGGCCAATTTCGTACGCCTGATCATCGCCTGGGTCATCAGCCGCACGCGCTTCCTGGCCGAGCACATCAGCCGCAGCTGGCGCGAAATGTGGTATTTGCTGCGTGAATCGATCCCGGTGGGAATCAACCTTGTGCTGCGACGCTTCATCTGGCGCGGCGGTATCGTACTGCTGACGATTACCCTCAACGCACAGCTGGCCGGCAGCGGTGACCTGGCGGCGGGCCTGCTCTACGGTCCACTGCGCCTGGTGGAGCAGATGCGCATCGTGCCCGCCTCCCTGGTGGGTGCCCTGCTGCCGGTCATGTCCGAGCAGGCGCAGCAGGATATGGGGCGTTTTCGCAGCACACTCTACCGCAGCTTCAAGCTGTTCATTACCGTCAGCCTCTTCCTCGCAGTGATGATCACTGCCCTGGCCGAACCGATTACCCACCTGCTGTTGGGCAGCGACCTGGCCGAATCGGCGACGGTGCTGGGGGTGTTTGGTTGGATCATTGTCCTGACCTTTGCCAACCAGTACTTCGAAGCGTCGCTGCTGGCTGTGGGCCGCCAGTGGATTGTGGCCTGGGGTCTGGCGATCGGGTTCATCATCGGCGCCCTGGCCAGCTGGCTGTGGCTGATGCCAACCTACCAGGCGCTGGGTGTCGCGTACGGCATCATGCTGGCCGAGGGTTTTGTATTCTGTGTCAGTTTCGTGGCCATGCTGTCCTATTTCAACCGGCGCCAGCTGGTCGGGATGCTGGCCAGAATCGGGGCCGCCTGCCTGGTGACCGCGGTTGTGTTTTATGCGCTGCGTGCGGCCAACGTCTTCCTGGCCGCGCCGCTTGGTACCCTGTCGTTCCTGGCGGCCATTCTGTTGTTCCGTGTTTTCGATCAAAAAGAGCTCGAGGCAATCGTGACGATGGTGACATTCCCCAAGCGCCTGCGCTGGATTCGACGCAAGCTGTTTGGGGTAGATCCCAATGTGAGGCAGGTCGATGTCTGAACACACCCATAAGCCGCGCGTCATTGTCATCGGCCTCGACGGCGGCACCTGGGACCTCCTGCAGCCGATGATGACCCAGGGATGGATGCCGCACCTGGCACGGCTGGTGCGGGAAGGTGTCAGCGGGCCGCTGCGTTCCACACTGCCACCCCTGACCGCGCCGGCGTGGAGCAGTTTCATGACCGGGCTCAACCCTGGCCGGCACGGCGTATTTGCCTTCCAGCGTGCGCTGAACCGGTCGCTGGAACGCACGTTCGTCAATGCCGCCGCGATCCGCGCCCCCCTGCTGTGGGAGCACCTCAGCCAGGCCGGCGTTGGGGTAGGTGTGCTCAACGTGCCCATCACCTACCCGGTGCGCCCGGTGCAGGGCTGGCTGGTCAGCGGCATGATGACCCCCTCGGAAGAGAGCGACTTCACCTGGCCCAACGAGCTGGCGGACGAGCTGCGTGCCCGCCACTACACGATCGACCTGCGTATCCTCAAACGTGAGCGCGACTATCGCGCCCCCGAACAGCGCCTGGCCCTGGTCGACGACCTGCGGCGTGTCCTGCTGGAGCGGCAGGCGGCGCTCGAAGAGGTGCTGCTCCCGCGCGGCGCCGACTTCCTGATGGTGGTGCACGAGACGCCGGACCGCATGCAGCACTACACCTGGCGCTACCTGGAAGAAAGCCTGGGTTTGAACGACCAGCACGCGGCATCCCCGACCGTGGTGCATGACGCCGTCGCGGCGACCTACCGCGCGATCGATGACTGCATCGGGCGCACCCTGGCACGGGCCGCCGGCGAGGGTACGCACCTCTTCTTTGTTTCCGATCATGGGTTTGGGCCACGGCACACGCGCGTGCACATCGACCAGTGGCTGGCCAATCAGGGCCTGCTGCGGTATGCCAGCGGCAAAGCCGACGTGCGCCGCCTGCTCAAACCGTACATGCGGGCCCTCAAACGCCTCATACCGCGCCAGATGCTGCTGCGCGGCCGCCAGGCCTTTGCCGTCAACCGCATCATCGATTGGGCGAACACCCAGGCCTATTCCGGCGTAGCGTCCGAGTACGCCATCTACATCAACCTGGCAGACCGAGAGCCGTACGGTGTTGTGCCCGCGGGTGAGGCCTACGTGGCTCTGCGCCAGCAGATCAAAGCCCAGCTCATGCAGCTGACAGACCCGCGCCGCGGTCAGCGGGTGGTCACCGCGGTTTATCTGCGCGAGGAAATCTACCAGGGACCCTTTGTCGAACAGGCGCCCGACATCGTCTACGAGCTGGCACCCGGTTATGAGCCGACGTCGGAGGTCTCACCCGGCCGGCTGTTCAGCGACGTCAGCGACGAGGGCGAAGGCATGCACCAGCCCGATGGCATCTTCCTGGCCTGGGGCCCAACGATTCAAAGCGGGCAGCTGCCGGCGGCGGCCTCACTGCCCGACCTGGTGCCGACCCTGCTGTATGCGCTGGACCTGGCCGTGCCGGCCGGTTTCGATGGCCGGGTGTTGAGCGAGATTTTTACGCCAGCCCACCTGGCGGCCCACCCACCGCGGGCTGCCGATAACGATGCCAGCCTGCAACTGACCGTCCCGGCGGAAGCACCCGCACTGACGGCGGCGGATGAGGCCAGCCTGCACGAGCGTTTGACCGCGCTGGGATATTTGTCGTGAATGGGACAGGTGAACGATTGACTGCCAAGAACCGTGTCGTCGTCGTTGGATTGGATGGCGCGACCTTCGATTTGATCATGCCCTGGGTCGAGGCCGGTAAACTGCCGACCCTGGCTCGCCTGCTGAGTGAAAGTGCCGCCGCCCCGCTGGAATCGGTCCTCCATCCTTTTACGGCCCAGGCCTGGTCGTCGATGGTCACCGGCGCCAACCAGGGCAAACATCGCATCTTCGATTTCTGGGAGCGTGACTTTCACACCTACGGCTTTCGCCTGACCAACGCCAGCTTTCGTTCGCTGCCGGCGCTGTGGACGCTGTTGAGCCAGGCGGGCCGGCACGTCATCGTGCTCAACGTGCCGATGACCTATCCCCCCGAACCGGTCAACGGCGTGCTGGTCTCGGGCTGGGATACGCCGGGCATGGGCGCGGCCTTCACCTACCCGCTGGCGTTGAAGTCGGAGCTCACCAGCCTGGGCAACGGACAGCCGTACGTCATCGTGCCCGACGATTGGAAGTACAGCACCGCGCAGCGCGGTGACAAGGTGCTGACCGAGCTGCAGCGCGAAATCGACGTGCGCTTTGCCGTGGTCACCAACCTGATGCAGCGCGAACCGTGGGACCTCTGCTTCTTTGTCGTGAGCGCCCTGGACGGCGCGGCCCACTTCCTGTGGAAGTACCACGACCCGGCCCACCCCCTGCACGATGCCCAGAGCCGCGCCGAGCTGTTTTCTGATGACCCGCTGCTCCAGGTGTATCAGCGGGCCGATCAACGCCTGGGTGAATTCTTGCAGACCTTGCCGCCCGATGTGTACGTGCTCGTTGTGTCGGACCATGGCGAAGGCCCGTTGGAGGACATCGAGATTCACCTCAACCTGTGGCTGGCAGAACAGGGGCTGCTGACCCTGCATCCCGCAGGCAGTGCCCGCTCGCCGCGCCGTTTGGCCAAATGGCTGGCGGCGCGCGCTGTGGAGCGCGGCAAACATGCGCTGTACGGCCGGGTCTCGTTCAGCACCCTGTCCCGGCTGCGCCACCTCTGGCCCGATCGCCTGCGAACGACGTTGGGTGAGGAGTCGTTTTTCCCGGACATCGACTGGAGCAGCACACTGGCCTATTCCGAGGAGGTGCGCGGCAACATCTGGATCAACCTGCGCGGCCGTGACCCGCACGGGATCGTCGAGCCGGGCGAGCCGTACGAAACCTTGCGCAGCCGCATCATCGAGACGCTGCCCACGCTGCGCGACCCGCGTTCCGGGCAGCCGCTCATCCGGCGGGTGTGGCGCCGCGAAGAGCGGTTCAGTGGTCCCTACGTGGAACGTTTTCCGGACCTGGTGATCGAGGCGGCGTATCCCGATCTCTTCCGACCGCGCGGGGCCTACCAGGGAGCTGAGCCTGTGCGCCACCTGAGTGTGGAAGAAATGCGCGGCCGCCGTGTCACGGGGTGTCACCGCTTGCACGGTATCTTCCTGGCCCGCGGCCCCGGCGTGCAGCCCGGACACTGGCTGTCACAGGCCGACATCACCGACGTTGCGCCGACCGTGTTGTACCTCCTGGGTGAGCCGGTACCCACCTGGATGGATGGGCGGGTTCTGCTCGACATCTTTACACCCGCGCGCCTGGCTGAACAGCCGGTACGCCTGGACGACCAGGTGGGGGTGGTTGCCGGTCGTGCGGATGTCACCTACGACGAAACGGATGCGCAGAAACTGGCCGATCGCCTGGCCGGATTGGGATACCTGTGAGTACCCGTGAGCAGCCGGTTGCCGGCACGCGGGCACGGCTGAGCCCAGTCATTGCGCTCAGTGGTGCTGTCCTGGCCGTACTCGTCGCGCTGCTGGCTGTCCGCGCGCCGTTTGCGGCAGTCGGAATCGTTTTTGGCCTGGCCGCGGTGCTGCTGGCCTGGTGGCGGCCCTTCTACCTCTTCGCCATCCTCCTGCTGGCCCTGCCGTTTCACGTCTTTGCCGTGCGGGTCATGACGGGACCGCTCAACCTGGCGCCGGGCATGATCGAGTTGTTCGCTTATTGGAAAGAAGGGGTCATGCTCCTGCTGGCCGGCGTGCTGGCGGTGCGCCGCCTGGTGGGGCAGGATCGATTCCACGTTGCGATATACCCGTTCGACCTAGGGCTGCTGGTGGTCGCGTTGATCATGGGGCTCTACATCTTCGTCGGCCCGCGCCTGGGAATCGGGGTCTACGGTTTTCGTAATTACCTTGAACCGCTGGTCCTGTTTTACCTCCTGCGCGTCATGCCGGTGACCCGGCGTGAGCTCAAGTGGCTGATCGTCGGTATGCTGCTGGTCAGTGTCGTCATGGCCGTCTTTGGCATCTACCAGGTGCTCGCCTGGAACTTCACCGACCTCTATAACTGGGGTTTCCGCGAGGCCGATGGCACGATTCCGACGGCGTTCTACACCGCAGAGGTCGAGCGCCAGCCGCACCTGCGGGCGGTCGCAACCGTCACCAGTCCGAACGAGCTGGGCCTGATGATGATGGTTACCATCGCCATCTGCCTGGTGCTGTTGATCCAGCCGCAGCGCCCGCTGTGGCAGCGTTACGGCCTGATCGGTGTTGCGGCGCTGGCGGGCGCATGTATTCTGTACACCTACTCGCGCAGTGCCCTGGTCGGCCTGGTGGTGATGCTCGTGGCCCTGGCCGTGTTGGAGATTGGGCTGCGCAACCTTGGGCGCGCGGCACGTTACATCCTGCGCCGGCCGGGCACGATCCTGGCGCTGGTGCTGGTTGCGGTGCTGATGGTGGTTGGGGCCGAACGGGTGGGCCTCGTCGCGCGCATCACACGTGCGATCAGCCTGAATGATCCATCGGCCGTGGGGCACCTGGCCTCCTATGAGGCATCGATTCCCTTCATTCTCGATCACCCGGCGGGCATCGGCATGGGCATGGCAGGACCACGCGCCCTGAAGTTCGCCAACGAGGTCAGTATCGAGCACGTCGAGAGCTCGTACTTGCAGATGATGATGGAAATCGGCATCCCGGGCACACTCTTCGTCGTGGCAGTTCTGCTGCTCATGGTGTGGACGCTGCGCCGTCAACGGGGACGCATGGGTGACCCGTTCTTCGAAGCGATCAACATCGCCGCGCAGGCGGCCTGGTTAGGCGCGCTGGTGGCCTTTGCCTTTTTGCCCTTGATGCAGGACTTGCAGCTGCTGGGTTATTTGTGGGTAGTGGCTGCGATACCGCTGGCGGCCCGTCGCGAGGCCACGCCATGACCGGCGGATTGCACGGTGCTGCATCGGCCAGCATCATCACCGTGATCGTCAACTGGAATGGCTGCGCCACGACACTGGCCTGTGTCGAGGCCCTCTGCCAGGCCGGGCACGATCCGGCGGCGGTCATCGTCGTCGACAATGGTTCAGCGGATGATTCGGTGGCCACCCTGCGCGCCCGTTTTCCGTCCCTGACGGTGGTCGAGGCCGGTGAAAACCTGGGATTTGCACGTGGCAACAACCTGGGCATCCAGGTGGCCCTGGCGCAGGCCACACCGGACTACCTGTTCCTGCTCAACAACGATGCATTCGTCACTGCGGAGACGCTGCCGTGCCTGGTCGCAGCCCTGGCACGCTGGCCGCAGGCTGGTGCGGCGGCGCCCAAGATCTATTCAGCGGACGGCCGTCACCTCTGGTATGCCGGCGGGCACATCGACTGGAAAATGAGCACCGGCGTACACCACATGGCTGGCGCGTTGGACGAGGGACAGGCCAACCGCGAGACGATCACCGGGTTTGCCACGGGTTGTGCGCTGCTGGTGCGCCGCACGATGATTGCCGACAGCGGTTTGTTCGACGAGCGGTACTTCTTCATGGGCGAGGATGTCGATTTGAGCCTGCGCCTGGCCGCTGCCGGGCAACCGCTGATCTACGCGCCCTCGGCCACCGTGGTGCATCAGGTGGGCACCAGTTCGACACGCCAGGGCCAGCCGTTCATCTGGTATCACATGACACGCAACCGCCTGCTGACGGTCGCCAAACACGCACGCGGCAGCCAGAAACTGTATTTCTATGCGGTCTGGCCCCTGCGCTGGGCCATCAAGGGACTGGCCTTTGTTCTGCGCGGAGAAGCGGACGTGACGCGGGCTATGTGGCGTGGGGTGCGGGATTTTCGGGCAGGGTGGTTTGGGAGTAGGGAGTACGGAGTAGGGAGTAGGGAGTACGGAGTAGGGAGTAGGGAGTAGGGAGTAGGGAGT
>CAZXQZ010000038.1:0-26948 GCA_964642445.1 uncultured Anaerolineae bacterium | reverse complement strand
AATCTTTCCCGGACCGCTGCCCACATACCCGAAGTCCACATCGGCCATCTCGCCCAGTTCTTTGACTTCTGGCGTGGTAAAAGCGGCCTGAACTGGCCCACGCCGGCCCAACACGTAGACCGTGCGTACCCGGCTGTGGCGCAGTGCTTCGAGCGCATAATCGGCGATATCGGTTGTGGCCAGCTCCTCCGGCGTGCGCAGCAGAATACGCGCCACGTCCAGTGCCACGTTGCCAATGCCCACCACCGCCGCCGACTCCTGGCTCAGGTCGAACTGCAGGTGACGGAAATCGGGGTGGCCGTTGTACCAGGCAACGAACTCGGTCGCAGGGTAGCTGCCAGCCAGGTCTTCGCCGGGGATGTCCATGCGCCGGTCGGTCTGTGCGCCAGTGGTGTAAACAATCTGGTGATAGTACTGCTGCAAATCTGTCACCGTCACGTCACGCCCCAGTTCGACGTTGCCAAAAAAGCGAAAACCGGGATGGGCCGCAATCTTGTCGTACACCGCCGTGACCGACTTGATCTTCTGGTGATCGGGTGCTACGCCCAGGCGCACCAGGCCAAACGGCGTGGGCAGCCGGTCGAACAGATCGATCTGGGCTACCAGACCGGTCTGCCGCTGCAAGGCATCGGCCGTATAGAAGCCGGTTGGACCGGCGCCAATGATCGCGACCCGGAGGGGGTGCGATTCAGTACCAGGTTTTTGCATGAAATGCTCCTTTGCATAATCAACAGCTGCCACAGCCATACTGCGCCGGCCGGCGTTCACCCGCCACGCAGTGGACGGCAATCGCAGCGTGCCCTGCCCTGTCGCGTCCCGATCACCGCCATCCGTCAGGCTTCACTGCCCAACTGTATCTGCAAGGTGTCGACTTCACCGCGGTATTGGTCACGCTGGGCCTTGACCACGTCGCCAATCGAGATGATGCCCACCAGCTTGCCCTCCTCCAGCACGGGGAGGTGCCGAATGCGGCGCTCGGTCATGGTGTTGGCGATCGACTGCAGGTCTTCGTCGGGCATAACTGTCACCGGATTGGGCGTCATCACCTCGGCCACTTCCAGGTCGAAGACGTTGGGGTGGGTCACGGCCTTACGAATGACGTCGCGCTCGGACAGCAGGCCAATGGGGTGGCCGCTCCAGTCGACCACCACCAGGGAGCCGATGTTCTGCTCGACGAGCATGGCAACGGCATCGCGCACGGTGCGGTCGGGAGGGGTCGTGGCCACGTGGGACCCTTTGCGGGCCAGGATGGTATGGACTTTCATGATAGGCACCTCCTCGCTTGATGTAGCAACGAATTACGAACATATTCTACCATGAATCGTTTGTTCACGGCGAATTCGGCACATCGGTGCCATTCGTTCGAGGTAGACCCGCACCCCTGCGCAGTCGAGAACCGTTGGTGGCTAATCACCCTGCGCGTTGACTACCAAAGCGGGTGGCATTGTGATATAATGTGGCGAACACAGGGAGAGGAGCTGTGAAACGTCTGAAGATCACGCTGTTGGGTGCACCGCGGGTCGAGATCGATGGGCAAGCCATCGACGTCGAACGCCGCAAAGCGGTCGCGCTGCTGGCCTACCTGGCCGTGACCGGTCAGGCACACAGCCGCGAAACCCTCGCTACACTGCTGTGGCCGGACCACGATACGGCACGTGCACTGGCCTACCTGCGTCGCACACTGTGGGAACTGCACAGCAGCCTGGGCGAGGGCTGGCTGGTGACCGAGCAGGACCGGGTCAGTTTGGCGCGTCCGCACGCGGTGTGGCTGGACGTGGCCGAGTTTCAGCGGGCCCTGGCTGCCTGCAGCGCGCATGGCCACACTGCGCACACGGTTTGCCCGGCGTGCCAGGCTCCCCTGGAAGAGGCAGCTGCCCTGGTCAGCGGCGATTTTATGGCCGGCTTCAACGTGCGCGACAGTGCCGAGTTCGAGGAGTGGCAGTTTTTCCAGGCCGAAAACCTGCGCCGGGCGTTGGCATCGGCGTTGGAACGGCTGGTGACTTGTTACCAGCAGACGGGGCAGCCGGCAGCGGCTTTGCCCTTTGCGCGCCGCTGGTTGAGCCTCGATCCTCTGCATGAACCAGCCCACCGCACCTTGATGATCCTCTACGCGACCACCGATCAGCGTTCGGCAGCGCTGCGGCAGTACCAGGAATGCGTACGCATCCTGGACGCCGAGCTGGGCACGGCGCCGCAGCCAGAGACGACCCAACTGGCCGAACGTATCCGCAGCGGTGGTGGGACCCCGGTACCGGCCGCGGCTCCAACCGTGCCCGCCGCACAGCCTGCTCTGCGCTCGAACCTGCCGGCACCGACGACCCTGTTCATCGGCCGGCGTACGGAGCTGGCCGCGCTGGAGGCCCTGCTGGACGACCCGGCGTGCCGTCTGCTCACCATCCTCGGCCCTGGCGGCACAGGCAAGACTCGCCTGGCCCTGCAGCTCGCCACCGAACAAGGGCACACGTTCGCTGACGGCGCCTATTTTGTACCGCTGGCCCCCCTCAGTTCGGGTGATTTCCTGGTGCCGGCGATCGCCGACACCCTCCACTTCGCCTTCGCCGAACGCGCCGACGCGATACGCCGCGCCGTGGAAACGCAGTACCAGCAGTTGGTTGGTTTCCTGCGCGCCAGACGGCTGCTGTTGGTGATGGACAATTTCGAACATCTCACCGGCGGCGCCACCGTGCTGACCGATATTTTGGAACAGGCCCCCGGCGTCAAAATGCTGGTGACCTCGCGGGCGCGCCTGAACGTGCACGGTGAGTGGGTGTACGAGCTGGAAGGGATGCACTATCCGACTGGCAACCTGGGCACTGGCAATGGCCACCTGGTCGAATTCAGCGCCGTACAGCTCTTCATGCAGCATGCCGAGCGCACCCTGGGCGGTCGTAAACTGGCCGCACACGACATACCGTGTGCGGCGCGCATCTGCCAGCTGGTGGATGGCATGCCGTTGGGGATCGAGTTGGCGGCCGCGTGGGTACGCATGCTGCCCTGTGCCGAGATTGCGCACGAGATCGAACAGAACCTCGATTTTCTGCAAACGACCCTGCGTGACGTGCCGGCGCGCCATCACAGCCTGCGCGCGGTGTTCGAGCACTCGTGGAACCTGCTCACACCCGACGAGCAGGCCGCCTTTCCCAAGCTCGCCGTGTTTCAGGGCGGTTTCACCCGCGCGGCTGCGGCTGAAATCGCCGGCGTGCGGCTGCCACTGCTCGTAGCCCTGGCCGATAAGTCGCTCCTGCACGTGGCCAACGACGGGCGGTATACCCTGCACGAAGTGCTGCGGCAGTATGCACTGGAACGGCTGGAAGCGGATCGTGCAGCCGAGGCCGAACTGCGTACGTTGCACTGCCGGATCACCCTGTCATTCGTCGAGCGGCACGCGGCCAGGCTGCATGGCCCCGATCAACTGGTGGCGATGGCGGAAATCGAGCGTGAGATCGAGAATATCCGCGCTGCGTGGGCCTGGGCGGCGGATCACCAGGATGTTGCCAACCTGTCACGTGGCTTGCTCGGCCTGGCAAGGTTCTACGGCATGCGCAACTGGCCGGAGGAAGCGGACGACGCCCTGGGGCGCGCGGCGGCCGCCCTGGTCGCTGCGCCAGATACGGCCGCGCGGCAGCTGCGCGCCCGGTTGCTCGGTCTGCAGGCGTCATTTGCCGGCGCCCGCGCCGACTTCGACCGGGCGTCGGACCTGACTTGCCAGAGCATCGAGCTGGCCCAGCACAGTGGCGCACGCCTGGCCCTGGCTTGGGGTAGATTACTCGCCATTGCTTACCAGGTGATCGAGGATGTCGCCGAAGTGCGGCGGACTTTTGCCGAGGTTGCCCCGATCATTGCCGAACTGGATCATCGGGCCAACCTGGTCACGGCCTATCTGATGTACGCACGCCGTCTGTTCTGGCTGGAGGGCATCGCGCTGGAAACGCGCGGTCATTTGCTGCCGGCGCTCAACATCAGTCGCGAGCTGGGTGATCGTTGGCTGCAGGGCGACTGTCTCTTGCAGCTGGGCGTGGTGGCGTATGCGCTGGGTGAGTTTGCGGAGGCGCAGCGCCTGAACAGCGAAACGCTGCAAATCCGGCGCGACCTGGGTGACCGACCCGGGACTGCGCGCGCCCTGGTGCACCTGGGCGAAGCAACCATGCGTCTGGGCCTCTACGGCGAGGCGCAGCGTCAGTTTGGCGAAGCTCTGGCCAGTGCACGCTCGACCGGTGACCGCCAGTACACCGCAGTATGTCTCGACTGCCTGGGCTACATCAGCTTCCTGGAGGGTGCCTACGCCGAAGCCCAACAGCAGTTCGAAGAGGGCCTCATGCTGCGCGAAGCGGCCAATGACCCCTGGGGTATCCCGTGGACCCTTTTCAACCTGGGCAATGTCGCGCTGGTGCGCGGTATGCTGGACAGGGCGCGCCAGCATTTCCACGAAGCACGGCGCCGTTTTCAGGACACCTCCAGCCCATGGGGGGCACAATTGGCCCTCAAGAAACTGGGAGAAGTGGAGATGGCCGCCGGCAACTACCTGTTGGCCGAAGAGACCCTGCGCGCCGTTCTGCACGAGGCTGCCGGGCAAACCCGCATCTCGGAGGTTGTAGAAATCCTGGTGATGCTGGCCGATCTTCACGTACGCCAGGGCCAGCACCAACTGGCGATAATGTTGTTGGATGTGACACGACAGCACGCCGCCATCACGCCGGACGTACGCGAGCGCGCAAACCGCCTGGCTGAGCAGTTTGCACCTGAGCTGTCGGCTGCGGCCCGCGCACAGGCACCGCACGTGACCCTGGAGGAGCTTGTCAACGCCTATGGCTGAACCATCGGACTTCTCGACGCTGGCCCTGGCTGGTGTCACCCGTCGCTGTGCGCAGGAAAGTGATCTGTTCTTCAAGCGTCAGGACAATGATCCGCGCTTTTGCTTCGAACTGTTCCGGCGCGCAATTTGTGAGCGTCATGCGGGTGCCTGGGAGCTCGTATACCGCCAGTACACACCGCTGGTCAGCCGCTGGGTACAGCGGCACAGCCTCTTTGCGGCCCTGGACGAAGAGGTGGACTACTTCGTGAGCGGTGCCTTTCAGAAGATGTGGATCGTCGTGACACCAGAGAAGTTCGCCCAATTTCCTGACCTCAAATCGGTGCTGCGCTATTTGCAGATGTGCGTTCACAGCGTGCTGGTCGATCACATGCGGCGCCAGGAGCGGGCCAGCCTGCTCGATGACGAGGTGGAAGAGGCCGTGCCCAGTCGCACGCCGGCGCCCGAAGAAGAGGTGCTCGACCGCGTGGCCCAGTCTGAGCTGTGGCAGCAGCTGCTGCGGCGTCTCAAGGATGACAAAGAGCGTCAGGTCGTTTACGGCACCTTCGTGCTGGCGTTGAAACCACGCGACATTTACGAACAGTACGGCCAGACGTTCTCGAGCGTCAATGAAGTGTACCGCATCAAAGAAAACTTGATTGCGCGCCTGCGGCGTGATACAGATCTGCAGAATTTCGTGCGGCATGCCTGAAAAACAGCCCGCCGGCACGTTTATGCCAGTAGGAAAGGGGTAACGTTCATATGACGTGGGAAGGTAACATGACAACTGCGCTTTACCGGAGCTTGTGCCCGGATTCTGCGGAACTGGGTGAGTACCAACTCGGACTGCTCATGGGAGATCGTCGGATTTCCATCCGCGAACACCTGGCCACCTGTCGGCACTGCCAGCGTGAAATGGCGCAGCTAGATCAGTTCCTGACCAGCGTCGCACCCGATATCGAATTCAATGTGGTGGACCGTATCAAAGTCTGGGTGGCCCGCCTGGTGCCGCAGGGTTTCAACGCGGGGATGGGACTGGCGCCCGCCCTGGCGGTGCGCGGTGCGGGCGCCGGCCCGCAGCTGTACGAGGCCGGTGATGCCCAGGTTGGCATCGATATCCAGCCCGATTTGCGGCCGGGAACGTTTACGCTGGTGGGGCTGGTGACGGGTGCAGACCTGGATGGGCTGCAGGCCATCGTATGGCAGGATGACGAGTCTGTCGCCACGGTCGATGTGGATGACCTGGGCAATTTTATCGTTGATGCACTGCGCCCCGGGCGCTACTGCGTGACCCTGAGCGGTCCCAGCCTGGAGATCGAGATGCGGGATATCGATATCCCGCGTTAATGGGACGAACGATCAGGCAACGCACCACGAAAGCGAACCCACCATGGACTCGCAGGCCGTGATTGCAGAGCTGCTCGAGCTGGACTCCCGACGTGCGCAGCAGGCGTGGTTGGCGGCGCACGTCACCTCCTGGAGTGCCGCGCGACAATTCGAGCTGGCCAATAACCTCAAGACCATGGCGGACCAGGTGCGGGGCAGCGACATTCAGCGCTGCCTGGCCCTGGGCCAGCTGATCCGCGACCTGGCAGCGTGCACCGCTGACCCGGGCATCGACGCGCTGGGCTTGCTGGCCCAGGCCAACGCGTACGTCATCGGCCTGGGACAGTACCAGGAAGGAATCGAGCTCTACGACCAGGCGGCAGCATTGTACGCGATGCAGGGTGACGTGGCCGCCCAGGCACAGGCGCAGACCGGCAAGCTGTGGGCACTGGCCTCCCTCGGCCGCTCCGAAGAGGCCCTGGTGTTGGGCGAATGGGCCAGCGAAGTGCTGCGCCAACACGCACGCTGGATTCCCCTGGCGACCCTCATTTCCAACCTGGCCATCATCCACGGTCGTTTGGGGCAGGACGCGGCCGCGCTGGCCCGCTTCGACGAGGCGGGAGCCCTGTACCGCGCCCATGCCCCCACGGCCGAGCTCTCCCGGCTGATGATCCGCCTCAACCGCGGGATCGTCTTGCGCAACCTCGGTCACTTCGACGAATCGATTGCCGAGCACCAGGCAGCGCTGGTCCAGTACCAGGCACTGGGCCAGACCATGAGCGTGGCCCGGGCGCAGCAGAACCTGGCCCTCACCTACTTCATTCTGGGCCGTTACAACGAAGCGCTCGATTTGTTGGACCAGGCGTTTGCCACGTTTCTGGCCGATGGGCGTCAGCGCCACGCGATGCTGGTGCAGCTGGCAATCAGCGATTGTCTGCTGCAGTTGTGCCGTTACCAGGATGCCCTGGCTAAATGCCGCCAGGCGCGGGGCCTGTTTGCCGACCTGGGTACGCCCCTGGAGATGGGACAGTCGATCCTCAACGAAGCGAGTGCTTACCTGGGGTTGGCGCAGTACGACGATGCGCAGACATCCCTCACCGCGGCGCGTACACTCTTCGAGCGGGAGAACAACCAGGCGGCAGTCGCCAACGCCGACGTCCAGACGGCCACGGTGCTCTTGCAGCAGCACGCCGCGGCGCCCGCCCTGGAACTGGCCCGCCGCGCCATCGACGTCTTTCAGGCCTACGATTTGCCGGTGGGCGAGGCGCGCGCCGCCCTGGTGGCCGCACGAGCAGCCCTCGCGCTCGGTGAGGGTGCGGAAGCCAACCGGCTGGTGGCAGCTGCACTGCGCATTGGCCTCCAGCACAACATACCGGCCCTCGCCTACCAGGGCCATTATCTGCAAGGCGCGCTGGCCGCAACCGCGGGTGCATACGATGCCGGCCTGGCAGAGTATGACCAGGCCATCCAGGCCTTGGAACGCCTCTGCGGCCGTTTGATGGTCGAGTTCCGAGCCGATTTTGTGGGCGACAAAGAACGGCTGTACGAAGATGCCGTGGCTCTGTGCCTGGAAATGGGACAGCCGGCGCGCGGCCTGGCCTACTGCGAGCGGGCCAAATCGCGCGCCCTGCTCGACATGCTGGCCCACCGCCTGGACCTGAGCATCCAGGCGCGCAGTGACAGCGACCGCCCCCTGGTCACCGAGCTGCTCGCCCTGCGCGCCGAACGCGACCGCCTCTACCGGCGCTGGCAAATTGGCGAGGGCATGGAGCAGTTCAGCCAACGCGGGGCATCCCTCGGCGAACGTTACGCAGTCGAGCAAACCGTGCTCGACCTGGAACAGCGCATTACCGATCTGTGGCACCGCCTGCTGATTCGCAACGCCGACTACGCACGCGATGCTGCGCTGTGGCAGGTACGCACGGAACCCGCGCAGCCCTACCTGGACAGCGAGACGCTGCTGTTGGAGTTTTACGCCATTCAGGGACAGCTCATCGTCTTTTTGGTGACGGGCAGCGGCGTGCAGGCCCGCCGTCTCACCGCCAGCCTGGCCCAGGTGCAGCAGCTGCTGCGTCTCTTCTGGCTGAACCTGGCCACGGTGCCGCAGAGTACCGCCGAGCGCACCGTCGCGCTGGCCGGCAATACCCGCGGTGTGCTGCACAAGCTGCACCAGCTCCTGCTGTCCCCGCTGCAGCCCGAGCTGGCACACTACGCGCGGCTGATTGTGGTGCCGCACGGGGTGCTGCACTACCTGCCGTTTCACGCCCTGTTCGATGGCAGCCACTACGCATTGGAGCAACACGAGATCTCGTACCTGCCCGGTGCCAGCCTGCTGCGTTACTGCCGCGAAGCCGGGGCGGACCCACACGCCCAGCGCACCGATCACCTCCTGGCCGTGGCCAACTCGTACGGCGGCCGCCTGCCGGCCACGGCGGAAGAGGCCGCATCGATTGCTGCCCTGTGGCAGGGACAGCTCATCCTCGATGACGCGGCCACCGTCGAGCGGGTGCGTGCCCTGGCACCGGCCTGCCGCATCCTGCACATGGCCGCACACGGCGACTTCCGCCCGGACAATCCCTTGTTTTCGGGCCTGGCCCTGGCCGACGGCTGGCTGACGACGCTCGATATCTTCAACCTGCGGCTGCACGCCTCCCTGGTCACGCTGAGCGCCTGCCAGACCGGGCGCAGTGTCGTGGGGGGCGGCGACGAGCTGCTGGGTTTGATGCGTGCCTTTTTGAGCGCCGGGGCTGCGTCGCTGGTAACCACCCTGTGGGAAGTCGAAGACCGCTCGACGACGCAGCTGATGCGTCGATTCTATGCCAGCCTGTTGGCGGGGGCCACCAAGGGCGCCGCGCTGCGCGCCGCGCAACTGAGCTTCGTGCGCAACCACGACGTGCCCGATCATTACTGCCACCCCTACTTCTGGGCGCCGTTTTATCTCGTAGGTGATGCCGGGCTCCTATGAGCCAATCGTTTCGAAAGGAGAGGATCAAGAGGTGTACAACAATCCACAGTCAACCCGCCGCCCGCGGCTCGTCTGGGTCCTACCTTTGCTGCTCATTCTGTTGCTGCTGCTGGTCGTGTGCCTGTTTGCGGCCGCGTCGCAGCGTTTTTGGCCTTTTCGCGCAGCCTATCCGCCCGCCGAGTTCTACGTGCAGGACCAGGTGATCGTCACCGGGCCGCGCGGTGCCGTCGACGAAGTGATGGGTTCCTTGCAGGGTCGCGTCGAACGGCTCTCACGCGTGTCGTTCGGTGACTTTGCGACACCGGTACAGACCTGTGCCGGCCTCCCGCCCGAGACCGTAACCGACGTCTATCGCATCAGCGGCCCGCAGCCCGACGTCGCCGCCATTATTCGAGCCATTCAAGCAGCCGGGGGCAGCGCAGTGCATGCTGGCCCCAACTGGCTGGCCGGCTCACCCTGGGAGGTGGGCGGCAGTCCCTGGGAAGTGGGTGGCAGCCCTTGGGAAGTGGGTGGCAGCCCCTGGGAAGTCGGCGGCAGCGGCGGTGACGGTGCGCCACAGCTGGCGCAGCCGGCGCTGTACCTGGCCCAATGGGCCCTCGAACGTATCGATCATCCGAGCCGCCTGAACGTCGACGGGCGTGGTGTACGCGTCGGCGTATTCGACACCTCGCCCTTGGGCACGGGCGAAACGGACACTTTGCAGCTCGAGACGATCCACTGGGTCGACCAACCGCAGCCCTTCCGCTTGTGGTGGATGAACCCGGCGCCGGTGGCCACCCTGCCGGCCAGCAGCAGTCCCTACAGCCAGCCGGACAACCGCAGTCACGGTTTGTTCGTGGCCGGCCTGATTCACCGCCTGGCGCCGGCCAGCCGCATCGAGCTCATTCGTGTCCTGGGTGATGACAACCGCGGTGACCTGGGCACACTCAACAACGGTCTGTACGATTTCCTGCTGACCACGGCCAGCGATGAGAACAAATACCTCGGCACCGTGCTCAACCTCAGCCTGGGGGTGCGCATTCCGCCTGAGGCCGCAGAATTCGACCTGCCGGCGGACGTACAGTCGCTCGATTATATGATGAAAGTGGCGCGCTGCCTGGATGTGGTGGTCGTAGCCGCCGCTGGCAACGATTCTGCCAACCTCACTGCGCCCGAAGGGCCACAGCTGCCGGCGGCCCTGGATACGGTCTTGGGCGTGGCGGCCAGCAATATCTTCGACGAGCGGGGCTGTTTCTCCAATACGGGTGACATCGCAGCCCCCGGTGGTGATGGCCTGGGGGTTGACGACCAGGGTGAGGCGGTGCGCACCGAACAAGTGCGTGTGGGTGCCGCGTGCCAGCCGCGGCTGGCGTCGTGCCAGGCCGACCGCACCTGTGCCGCCGGTCTGGCAGCCTCGGTTGACCTGACGCCGCAAGGCACCGGCTATGCCCACTGGACCGGCTCGTCATTCGCCGCGCCGCTCGTTAGCGGGCTGTCGGCCCTCGTCGTGCAGGCCGGCCGCGGCAGCTTCCAGGCGGCCGACGTGGAGACCATCCTGAAACAGTGTGCCACGCCGGTCAAGGACCCGGCGCTCGGCGCCGGCGTCATCGATGTACGGCGCACGCTGCTCGAATGTGTGGTCAAGTTCAACGCCCAACAGACGGCACCCTGAAGTGGCGCGCGGCCCTTAGGGCTCGTAAGAGAATAACTTCCCGTGCTCTATTGATCGAATTTGGCGGTGGCGGTTGCACAGTTGCCATCTTTCCAAAAGATGGCAACTGTGCAACCGCCACCGGCGCACGCCCAGTCGGAAAGCAAAGAAACCCAGGTTGGGGCCACGTACGCGCCGATTGCCACCAGGGCCCAGACAGCAAACGGGGTGAGCCGATAGACATCCGCTATCGGCTCACCCCGCACTTTTCTGCGATACCCGGTACCGGAAAACGAACATGACCGGCGTTTATCTGGCTGTCAGCACAAACCTTGCCCGTGCAGGAGTGACTGCGATGCCTATCGCTGGATCGATCGTTTTTGTGCCATGCATGCCCCCTGACACCCTTACCGGGTTACCTGGGCACCGCCGACTGGCAGACGACAGGTCTGGCTGGCGTGCCGGCGCGGACCGGGTGGGGCATGGCTGTGGTGCAGCTCGCACCCCGCCCCAGTGCCGTGGGTCCAGGGACCGGGCGTGCCGCAAGATGCCAGCGACCGGCGTCCGTGCCTCGGTCGTGCCGTCTTGCCATGCATGTTATCTCGCCCGGGCGTCTTTGGCTGTTGCGCATTGAAACCCGCGTGTGAGAGCCAGTGGACATGCCGGGTCGGTCGGCGCGGGTCGCGTGGGTCAACTTGCCCAAAGCGCCAAATACCGGCATAATAGGCCGCATGACAAGCAACGAACCGACAACGACCACTTTGCTCATCATCCGCCATGGCGAAACCGCGGCCAACGTGGCGGGTGCTTTTCAGGGTATTGGCGATGATCCCCTTAACGCGCGCGGTCAGGCCCAGGCCGAGGCCCTGGCCCGGCGCCTGGCAACGGATGGCTACCGCCTGGCCGCGGTCTACAGCAGCCCGCTGCAGCGTGCCCAACAGACCGCACAGCGGGTCGTGACCGCCAGCGGCAATCTACCCATGCAGTTGGACGTAGACCTGGCCGAATACCAGCTTGGTGAGTGGGATGGCCTGACCTACCAGCAGCTGCGGACCGAAAAGCGCCTGTGGGAACGCATGGCGGCCGATCCCAATTTTGCCCCGCCGGGTGGTGAATCGGCGGTGCAGTTTGCCACGCGCGTCGTGCGCAGCCTGCGCCGCATTGCTACCGGGCATGCCGGGCAGACCGTAGCCGTGGTCAGCCACGGTGGCGCGATGGCAACGGCCCTGGCGATGTTCTTGACCGGTGATGGCCAGCGCTGGACCGAGTTTCAAATGGACAACTGCGCCCTGACCGAGCTGCTGCTGAATCCGGCGCCGGTACTGGGGCGTTTCAACGATACCACCCATCTGAAAACATCCGAAGCCGTGCAGGCTTCGGATGTCTGAACCAGGTACCTACCGCACAGGGCGCACAGAATTATGCAACATAGTCTGTGCGCCCTGTGTATTCTATGGGGTCCAACACGGCTTCAAATGAAGATGATCTGTGCGCCCTCGGACATGTCCATGAAATCGCCCGCGCTGACGATGTCGATGACTCCGTCGTAGAGTTTGTCCTTGGTCAAATCCATCATATCGACCGACATCTTGCAGCCATAGAGCTTGCCACCGGCGTCGACGATCATGTCCAGGAACTCGCCGACCGGCGGGATGTCCAGTTTGGCGATTTTGCCCTTCATCATGCTCGTGGCCATGCCAGTGACGCCTGGAATGACGGCCAGTGCATTGGGCATACCCATGCTCGTATTGCCCACGGGTGAAATCTTCAGCTCGTTCATCTTGCTCTTCGTCACCATGTCCAGGCCCCAGAAGGTAAAGAACATCACGACGTCGATGCCGTAACTCAGTGCCGAGTTGGCCAGAACGAGACCAGGGTAGGCCATGTCAAGGCTGCCCTTCGAACAAATGATCGCGAGTTTGCGATTCTCCTCAGCCATTTCTGTTTCTCCTTCTCATGGACCGGGGTAGACGGGACGATGCACCGCCACCCCGGGCAGTTTCAGACGCAGCCTTCGGGTTTGCCGAGGCCAGAAATTTTCGCCACTTTTTTGGCCGGACCCTTGGGAAAGAGGGTGTACAGCTCCTTGGTGGGCACACCAGCGGCTGTGGTGATACGGCGCAGGGTAGGAGCCTTGCCCGAGCTGCCGGCGTCGGTGCGGCAGAAATCGATCACCTTCCAGTGGGCCGGGGTCAGGTCACCCACACCCTCTTCGATGGCCAATGCCTGGGCGATGTCCTTGTTCCATTCGCCCGGATTGGTCATGAACCCTTCATCGTTGACCTGCACCGTCTTGCCGGCGATTTCACGAGTAGCCATTGTATGAATCCCTTTCTCTGCTGATTTGATCTATCTATCTACCCCGCTCAATTCAGGCGGGCGGCGGTAACCGGTGGGCGATTATCGCCGGTTGTTTTACCAATCGAACTCAGCACGCGCATCGTCAAGGCCAGGCCACGACGCACATCGGGATTGCGCATTTGCTGCAGCAGGTAGCGGTATCCGATGTTGACCTCGGCCTCGTCCTGCTGCTCGATGGCCTGCACCATGTTGCGCGCAAAGTTCATGATTTCGGGCTGCGTCATCGCTTTGATGGTCTGCAGGATGAGCACCACATTGTCTCCCAGCAGGTGGATGTCCTCTTCGCTGAAGGACGTGACGATGTTGTCCATGATCTGCATGCCGCCACGGGCAAACACAAAATACCCCTTGTGTTCCATGGTGGCCAGGACGTCGACGGCTTGCGAAAACGCCTGATCGGTGATCGGACCCACCGTTTCGCTGAAATCCATCAGGCTCTCCAGCTGGTCCAACATCTTTTCGATGTTGCGTCCGTTGCGCAGCACCCGCTTCAGGATGTTCAGCAGATCGTTCAGATCGACGTACTGCTCGACCTCTTCCAGCTGCTCGACGGAGAGCCGGAAGGCTTCGTTGACCACCGGCGTCAGATCACGCATCAGCTCCTCGCGATCGCGACGTTGGCGTTCGGCTTGCTGGGCCTGTTCGGTGAGGTAGGCCACCTGGGCGGTGAGCAGGTCGATTTTTTGATTGAGTTCCGCCAGGTACTGGTCCATGGTCACTCCTAATTCTTCCACTTGCCGGCCATGCTCATGCGGGCCGGCAGTGGCAGCTCCTGCCCTTTGAGCAGAACGTTCCAGTACATCCAGCGGAACATCATTTTGCCCCAGTGGTTCGCCTCCGATTCCTGGAGCAGGGTAAACGGTCCAACACCCGGCAGCGGATATTTACCCGGCAGCGGTTCGACCTCATAGTTGAAGTCGATGAGAATCCCCTTGCCGAAACCGGACTCGATGAAGCAGTTGGCATGGCCGTCGAAGGTGGGCTGCATCTCCAGGCCGTCGATGTGGCGCAGGAAGTTCTCGCCAAAGGTATCTACGGCGAAGTGGGCCACCGAGCCGGCTTTCGAAGTCGGGATGCTGGCAGCGTCGCCCAAGACGAAAACGTTGGACCACTGCGGCGACACGAAGGTGTGAGGATCGACGGCGATGTAGTTGAGCTCGTCACCCATGCCGGAGCGGGCAATGACGTCGTTGCCCTTGTTGAGTGGAACACTCACCAACAGGTCGTATTCCACTTCCTGTTCATCGTAGGAGACAACCTTCCTGGCGTCCGGATCGACGTGTTCGATCAGGAAATCAGGCACAACCTTGATGCCCTTTTCTTCCAGAATGTCACCCAGGAAGCGTGAAGCCACCGGCTTGGTGAAAGCGCCCGACAACGGCGTTACCAGGGTGAGCTCCACACGATCGCGCAGGTGGTGCTCCTGGAAAAACCAGTCGGCCAGCATGATGAATTCCAGCGGCGCCACCGGGCACTTGATGGGATTATCGACGATGTTGACCACCATGCGGCCGCCGGCCCAGGTGCGCAGGTGACGGGCGAGGGCGACGGCGCCATCGACGGTGTAGAAGTCGTGGATCGATTTGTGCCACTCATTCTCGTGCAGGCCAGGCGTCTCCTCGGGGTGGATATCGGTACCGGTGGCGATGACCAGGAAGTCGTAGTTGAGCAGGCGCCCATTGCCCAGCTTCACCCGATTGTGGTCCGGTTCGATCACCTCGATCGACGACATGATCAGCTCCACGTCACTCGGGACATAGTCACGCTTCGGCTTGATCACGTCATTTTTGCTGTACATCGCAAAGGGGATGAACAGGAAACCAGGCTGGTAATAGTGGATCGGATTTTGATCCACCATCGTGATCTTCCAGTCATCCTTGTCGAGCAGGCGGTTAAGCCGGTTGGCGACCATGGTGCCGGCGGTACCAGCACCGAGAATCAATAGCTGCTTCATGATCTGCAGATTTCCCCTTTGTTAGCGCCGTTTCGTCACAGGGCCGCCAGGGAGGCAATGGCCTGCAGCCTGGCATGAACGAGTGTACGGTCTTCCAGAATGTGCGAAAAGATATCGGCGATACGCTGCACGAACTGCAGGGCACGCTCTTGAGCCACCCGATCGAGGTGGTATACTGCGGCAATGTTGGCTTCGACGTAGCCAGGGTCAGCTTGAAAACGCTGTGCGAGCTCGTGCACACCCTCAGCGCTGGGGGGCCATGTTTCTGGTGCGATGCCGCCAATAAAAACCATTCCTTTGAGCGTATTGCCCGAGCGAATCAATCCGCGGGCGCACAGCAAGCCCAGCTCGCTGGCTGAGAACCTGGGCTCCAGTGTCAGGTTGCCCGCCATGCGCTGCCAGTTAGTGATACAGTGTGCCACCGCATCGGGTTCGCGCATCACCGCCTCGAAGAAACCACAGGGATTGCTGACAATCGTGACCGGCTGGCCCTGCATGTCGGTGATCACAATCATGACGCCCAATGCGTCAGCAAACGCATCCTGGATCATCTGCGAACAAGGCATAGGCAGCATCTGCGACAGCGGCACGTCTGCCTCGTGGCGCGGCGCAGTGGATGCAACCGGTACGACCGCGGCCGAGCCGGCCCGGCCACGCAGCCAGCGGTCCAGGTCCGCCCGCGCAAAACGCCACTGTTTGCCTACACGCATCGCCGGCAGTTGGCCACTCTCGGCCATGCGGTAGATGGTGGTGCGATCGACGTGCAACATCTGTTGCACGTCGCGTGCAGTCAATAATTCGGTCATGGTCTCTTTCGTATGCCCTGGTAGGGTTGACACCAGCGATATTTGTTGATTGTGACAGACATCACATGGGCAGTGTACCGCATGTGGCGCATGTACGGTATGATCTGCATCATAACGCAGAGAATGCAGAGAGTGCAGGTAGTGCACATGTTGAATACGAGTGGAACGGATTACTGTCAACGCGGGTGGGACCGTGTCCCACCCCCGGGGAGCGGATTGAACGGATGATGTGGAGTGCGCAAGCCATGCTTGCGCTTTGGTGCGGCGGCGGTGGAACGGATTTGTTGAGAGCGCGGAATTTTAGTTCGGTTGCGGCTTGTGGGCGGGGCGGATTATGTCCGGCGGCCGAGGTAGGCTTCGACGATGCGCGGGTCACGGCGGAGGTCTGCGGCGGGGCCGGCCTGGGTGATACGGCCGTTTTCCAGGACGTAGGCGTCGTCGGCGACTTCCAGCGCTTTGCGGGCGTTCTGCTCGACGAGCAGCAGCGTTGCGCCGAGTGCTTTCAGGTCGGCGATGATGCGGAAGATCTCCTGGACGAGCAGGGGTGCGAGTCCCAGGGAGGGCTCGTCGAGCATGAGCAGCTTGGGTTGGGCCATCAGCGCCCGCCCGATGGCCAGCATCTGCTGCTCACCGCCGGAGAGAGAACCGGCCAGCTGCTGACGCCGCTCGTGCAGGCGGGGAAAGCGCGTGTAGATAGCCGCCAGGTCCTGGGGGGCTGCGCGGCTACGCCGGCTGACGGCACCCAGGCGCAGGTTCTCTTCGACCGTGAGCGGGGCCAGCACCTGGCGTCCTTCAGGCACCTGCACGATGCCCAGGCCGGTCACGCGATCGGCGCGCCAGCCGCTGATGTTCTGCCCCTCGAAAGTAATCGTGCCGGCGCGTGGATTGAGCAGGCCGCTGATGGTGTTGAGTGTGGTCGATTTGCCGGCGCCGTTGGCCCCCACCAGGGCTACCACCCGGCCACGTGGCACCGTGAAGCTGATGCCCTGCAGCGCGGCAATCGCCCCATACGCGGTGTGCAGGTTGTCGACGCTGAGCAGCACGGAATCAGGCGATGGGTCCATGATGAATCGGTTCCTCTTCACCCAGGTACGCCTCGACGACGTGTGGATCCTGACGCACCTGCGCGGCCGGCCCGTCGGCGATCTTGCGGCCAAAGTTCAGCACGACCACCTGGTTGCAGATCGGCATGATCAGGTCCATGTCGTGTTCGATCACCAGCAGCGTCAGGCCGTTCGCCCGCAGCGTACGTAGAAACTCAGCCAGCTGCCCGGTCTCGGTCGTGTTCATGCCGGCCGCCGGCTCATCCAGCAGCAGCAGGCGCGGCCCCGAGGCCAGGGCGCGGGCAATCTCAACGCGGCGCTGGTAACCGTACGCGAGGGTCCCGGCGTTGACGGTGGCCAGGTGGTCCATCTGCAGCCGCGCAAGCAGGGCCAGCGCGGCGTCGCGTGTGGCGCGTTCGGCCTGGCGGCTGCGCGGCAGACGCAGAATCGTTTCCAGCACCGTGCCGCGTTCGTGCAGATGATGCCCCACCATCACATTTTCGAGCACCGTCAGGTCACCGAACAGGCGAATGTTCTGGAAGGTGCGAGCCACGCCGCGCGCGGCGACGACGTGTGGTTTGAGGCCCAACAGCGGCTGGCCGTCCAGGGTCACCCGGCCGGCGCTGGGGGCCTGCAGCCCGCTGATCACGTTGATCAGGGTTGTTTTGCCGGCGCCGTTGGGGCCAATCAGCCCGCAGATGTCCCCCCGCTGTACCTGGAACGAGACATCATCGAGGGCCGCCAGACCACCAAAATGACAGCTCAGCTGGTCGATGTCGAGGAGGGTGTCGGTTTCCACTAGCCCGCCCCCGGCTGCTGCGACACGGGTGCCGGTGTGGTGGGGGGCGCCCCACGCCGCCAGCGCCGCCAGAAGCGCGGGTCGGCCAGGCCACGCGGCAGGTAGATGATGGCCAGCATGATCACCAGGCCGTTGACCACTTCGCGACGCTCTTGCAGAAAACGCAGCACTTCGGGCAGGGCGGTCAGCACGGTGGCGCCCAGGATCGGCCCCATCCACGACGTCATGCCGCCCAACACGGCATAGGCCAGGATGTCGACCGCACGCCCGAAGAAATAGTTACGCGGGTCGATCACACGCACGATCGGAGTGCTCAGCGCTCCCGCGCCGGCCGCGATGATGGCACCCAGGACGAAGACCAGGATCTTGTAGCGCATGACGTCGATGCCCAGCGTGCCGGCGGCCGATTCGTCGAGCCGGATCGACGACATGATGCGCCCGTAGCGCGAGCGCTGCAGCGTGGCAAACACGTATACCAGGACCGCCACGTAGATCAGAATCGGCCAGGTGGTGTTGGGCAGCCCCAGGATCACCGTCGGGCTGCGGTAGGTCAGCGTAATCCCTTCGGCGCCGTTGAACACGAGGGCGTCGGGATTGCCGCTGATGACCCGCACCAGCTTGTCCCCATTCAGCGCCAGGATGCGTACGATTTCGCCAAAACCGAGGGTGGCAATTGCCAGGTAGATGTCGTTGAGGCGCAGGACCACCAGGCCAAAGGGCAGGGCCACTGCCGCAGCCACCAGCAGGGCCAGCCCGAAGCCGGCCGCCGGCGACAACCCGGTTTGGGTCGCCACGATGGCGGCGGTGTACGCACCGATGGCCATAAAGCCGGCATTGGCCAGCGACAGCAGGCCGGTGGCCAGGGTGGGATAGATGCTCAGCCCAAGGGCGATGTTGATCAGGATGAAGTTGAAGACCGAAATATTACTCACGATGAAGTCGGACATGGCTCAACTTGCCCTTCAGGTTCGCACGCTGCTGCTGCGGCCAAAGATGCCATAGGGACGCACCAACAAAACCAGGATCAGCAGGGCGTAAACAAAGGCGTCGCGCAGGCTGCTGTCCAGGTATGCCACACTCAACACCCGTATCATCCCCACGAGGAACGCGGCCAGCACCGTGCCGCGGATGTTGCCCATGCCACCGAGGATGATCACCGTCAGGCCGGCCAGCTCGACTTCGTTGCCCATGTTGGGTTCCAGGCGGTTGAAGGCCAGCCCCAGCAGCACGCCGGCCGCACCGGCCAGCGCGCCCGAAATGAAAAAGGTGAGGGCAATCACACGGTCGACGTTGATACCCAAGAGACGCGCGGTGCGTTCGTTCCAGGCAATGGCACGGATACTGCGTCCCAGCTGCGTGCGTTCGATGAGCAGGTTCAAGGCGAGCATGAGGCCGATGGCCAGGACCAAGACGAGCACCTGCACCGGCGCGATGACAGCGTTGGGCAGCAGCTGGTAGGGTGTGTTGGAGAAGATCGTCGGTGGGAAGCGTGACACCTGGGCCCCGAACAGACCCAGCGCAACGCTGATGAAAACGATCGAGGCCCCGATCGAAGAGATCATCGGTGCCAGCCGCGGCACGGGTCCCTGGCGCAGCGGCCGCAGGGCACGAAAATCGAACACAATGCCTGCCAACAGCAGCACCGCACCACCCGCCAGGGCCAACTGCTGCACGAGCCCCGACCAGGGCCCGATCAGGCCCAGGATCAGCACGACAAAACCGATCCAGAGCACGATGCTGCCCGACGTCAGCGCGCGCAGCGGTTTGAAGGCGACCCGATCGAGGACGATGGCCAGCACGCCGGCCGCGACCATCGCCGCGGGAATCGCGGCCCACAGAGGCCAGCCCAAACGCGTGACCAGGAGGAACGCCGTATAGGCGCCCCACATGAAAGTGGCGCCGTGGGCCAGGTTGACGATATCCAGAACGCCAAAGACCAGCGTGTAGCCCAGGGCAAACAAGGCCAGCACCGCACCCTGCCAGATACCGTTGATCAGCTGCTGTGGGAGTTGTTCCATGCTGGTGGTGGGCAAAAGAAAGCGGCGGAACGGTCACCCGTTCCGCCGCGGCGGTGTTTATTCGAACAGTGCGAACTTACCGTCCTGGACCATCTGCACCACCGGCGTATGGACAGGATTGCGTCCTTCGTCGAAGGAATAGGTCCCCAGAACCGTGGGCAAGTCCTTGATCTGGGCCATGGCGTCGCGGATGGCCTGTGAATCGGCTGCGCCCGCGTTTTTGATGGCGTTGGCCAGGATGTAGACACCGGCGTAGGCCTGGGCGGCAAACTGATCGGGGTTGGTGCCGTACTTGGCGTTGTAGGCCTGCACAAACGCCTGGTTACCCGGGCTGTCGTTATTGATGAACCAGGCCGCGCCGGAGATGGCCCCTTCGGCGGCCGGGCCGGCCAGCTCGGCCAGCTTGGGTGAGTTGAAGCCGTTGCCGCCGATGAAGCGCACGCTGTCGGGAATGCCCAGCTGGCGGGCCTGGCTCATGATGCCGGCAGCCTCTTCGGCCAGCGCCGACACCACGATCGCGTCCGGGTTCAGGCTCTTGATTTTGGTTAGCTGGGCCGAGTAGTCGGTGTCGCCCTTCTTGAAGGTCTCGGTCGTGAGGATTTCGACGCCGTTGGCCTCCAGGGCGGCTTTGAAGACGTCATAGCCACTTTTGGTAAACGCATCGTCGTCGCCGTACATCACGGCCACTTTGGCGTAGCCGAGTTTGTCTTTGGTGACCTCGATCGTATTGGGAATGACGGCGCTTTCTGGCAGGCTGTCACGGAAGATGAAGTCACCCATTTCGGTGATACCCGCCGCTGTATTGGACGTCGCCAGGACCAGCACCTTCTTCTCCTGGGCCATGGGGTCGGCCGCTTTGGCGGAGTTGGAGAGGGTTGGGCCCAGGATGGCCACTACCTTGTCCTGGTTGAGCAGCTTCTCGAACGCCGCGATGGCGCCCTCTTTGGTGGAGCGGTCGTCCTCGGTGATCAGTACGAGCTTTGCGTCGCCCAACATACCGGACTGGTTGATCTCTGCTACGGC
Organism: uncultured Anaerolineae bacterium; assembly: GCA_964642445.1. Classification (GTDB taxonomy): domain Bacteria; phylum Chloroflexota; class Anaerolineae; order SSC4; family Amarolineaceae; genus SSC4. The sequence goes on along the minus strand of CAZXQZ010000038.1, from coordinate 6,234 downwards.
CATTTCCGCAGCATTTTTCTGCGAGGGGCCGTAGACAGCGGCCGCACCGGTGAGCGACCAGACGGCACCGATGGGGATGTCACCGCTCAAACCGCCGGTGGGGGCTGCGGCGTCGGTGGGTGCCGGCTGGCTGGTGGCGGCCGGGGTGGTACAGCTGGCCAGCAGCAGGCTGGCAGCAACGAGCAACAAAACAAGGCTGCGTTTCATGGTATGACCTCCTGATGAATGCGGTACCATACGACTGTTTCCAAGGTAAAATTTGAACGTCGGTGCGCTGCACGCACGTACGTTTCACCTTGAAAGCGGTCAAAAATGGGGTTGTGGGCAAAGGGTGAGGCATCTTACCATATTCAATTTGGTCTGTCAATCCACGAGTTTTGCCACAAAACGCCCATGCTTTGACGAGACGCCCAAACTGCACTACACTATGCTGCTGCCAGAAAGCCCGGCGTGCCCGGAGGCCTCACCAACGAGCACAAATCCAATCCCAACGCGGTAGGGGTCGCCAGCCGGGCTCATCCACGGCTCTGTGGAATCATGACGTACCTGGGGAGTAGGAGTCGATGCGCCAGTTCAAAACCATTTATGCGCAGGACAAGCCGGTCTTGTCGATCGAGCTGTTTCCGCCGAAGAGCGATGCCGGCCACGCCAATCTCGACCAGGAGCTGCGGAGCCTGGTCATGCACCGGCCGGCGTTCATTTCCGTGACCTACGGTGCCGGGGGTTCGACGCGCGACAAGACGCTGGCGCTGGTGCAGGACATCCGGGCGCGCTACGGCGAGGCGTATGGGTTGGCAGCCGTGCCGCACTTCACCTGCGTGGGTTCGAGCCGGCAGGACATTCGCGAGTACGTCGATCGCGCGCTGCAGCAGGGGGCGCGCAACATGGTGGTGCTGCGCGGTGATCCGCCGGCCGGCACGACCGAATTTCGGCCGGCACCCGATGGTCTGCGCCACGCTGACGAATTGGTGGCTTTCATTCGGGCCTACACCGACCAGCTCGACCTGGCAGTGGCGGGTTATCCGGAAGGGCACGTCGAATGCCGCGACCTGCGGCAGGATGTCACGTTCCTCAAGCGCAAGGTGGATGCCGGGGCATCGGTTGTGCTCACGCAGCTGTTCTACGACAATGCCGACTTCTACCGGTTTCGCGAGACGGCATTCCGCCAGGGCATCACGGTCCCGATTGTCCCCGGCATCATGCCGATCACCCGCTTTTCACAGATCCAGCGCATTACTGCGTTGTGTGGCGCGCGGATCCCGGAGCAGCTGGCCCTGGGTCTGCTGGCGCACGTCGATGGCTCGGACGACCAGCAGCAGGCCGGCGTCGATTACGCCATCGAGCAGTGTCGCGACTTGCTGGAGAATGGCGTGCCGGGGCTGCACATCTTCACCCTCAACAAGGGTCACGCCACCTCGCGCCTGGTTGACGCCCTGGGCTCGTACTTCGATCGCTGAAGACCCATCGCGGGTGGAGACGTAGTTGGATGAGGGATGGTCAGGGAGCTGTGCGCGGAGTCCGCACCACCCGGTGCGGACTCCGCGCGCGGTGCGGCTGTCAGGTGCCGGTTTCGGCGCGCAGCGGTGTCAGGAGCAGCGCCTCCACGTCATCCGGCACGACGCCGCGGGTGATCAGCTCGGGCCACAGCTCGATGGGCGGTTCGGCCACGACACTGCGCGGCAGCTTGATCGTGCCCAGGTCGTCGTGCAGGTAACGGCGTTCGCCACAGTGGCGGGCATCGCACTGCGGGATTTCGACCGTGCCGCACTCGCGCCAGGGACAGGTGCGGCCGAGGTACAGATCGCGCGTGTCGGCCAGGAAGATATCGCCGCTGCAGTGCAGACTTTGCACGTGACTGCGCCAGCGGCGCCCCAGCTTGGCCAGCGGCCCCAGGTTCGCGTCGTCGGTGACCGTCACCAGCAGGTCGGCATCGCGCGGCAGGGGGGCATCGGTGGCCAGGGAGCCGATCAGAGCAATGCGTACGACACCGGGCACCTTGCGCACGCCACGCACGATCGGCAGCATCTCTTGCAGCAGGCGCTGGCGCATACCCGGTTGGTCATCGCTCGCTTCTTCGACCTCATCGACCACCAACTCGACGTCTTCGGTGGCCAGCCATTCAGCCAGGCGCTCGCGCAGACGCTGATTCTTAAAACGAAACCAGCGCTCGCGTTCGTGGCGGTGTCCGGCCAGGGTAGCCTTGAAGCGGCGGAATGCACCCTGTCCGGCGATGGCCTGGGTTAGCTCGTTGCGCAGGTCCTTGTCCTGCACGGTCGTGATGAAGACTTCGATGTCCTGGTAGCTGCGGCGTGAATCGGCCCTGGGCAGGCGCAAGTAGCGGAGGCCCAACTGGTCTTGAATTTCATCCACCTGCTGGACAGGACTGGCGGCTGTCTCGTTCGTCACGGAAGCATAGCGACCGCGATCCATTCGCATCAGATCGTCGTGCAGCGGACGGGCCCGTGTCTCCCCCAGGCGCAGCCAGGCCTGGTACGACTGATCGGGAACCGACACGACCCCCCCTGTCTCCAGGTCAAGAAAATAGTGGGTTTGACCGGACACGTCTTCCATGGCAAATTCGAGGGTCGCCAGGTCGGGTTTCACCTTACGCATAGTTGAGAGACTCCTGCTGTCAAGCCGAAGCGCCAATGAGCGGGATCTACTGGCCTATTCACGACGTTCAGACCCGGTATTGTGACCAAGCACAGGTGGCGGCCGGCGGCATGGGCACAATACTTTGTCTATACATCGTCAATGGATTTATCGCGGCTGTGTGTGATAGTGGGATCGGGCCGTCCTTATTATACCCCTGTTTGGCTAGAAGCGGCAAACTATGCGGGTTACCCTGGGAAATCCTGGCGGTTGGATTTGCCCGATCGCGGCGGGAACGGCTACAATGCGCGTGACATCACACGAGGAGAGTCATGGCATGCGCGGCATGCAACGATTATGGGTTCTGATGGCCTGCCTGGTCGTTGGCCTGGCCGGATGCGTTGACCAGCCAGGCACACCGGCGCCGACGCCGGTGGTGATTGTGCGGTTGACACCGACACCAAACCGTCCTGCCTTGGGACCGATCGTGTTTGGTTTGGGGGTCGCCGACGATGCGCGCATCGTACGCGGCAGCAGCAGGTTTCCCGAGGGTATTTTCAAAATCTACGCGGCGTTTGCCCACCAGGGGATGTCACCGGATGTGGAATGGCGGCGCGAGTGGTATTTCAACGGCCAGTTGTTGGACAGTGTCAGTACCGCGGAGCAATGGACACGTGCCGCGCAGGGGTATGCCTGGTTGAGCATGTTTCACGAGCACGGGCTGCGGCCGGGTACGTGGGAGCTGCGGCTGTTCATCGACGACCAGCTGGTGCAGCAAGCCTCGTTCGAGGTTGTGCCGCGGCTGGCGGGTGATCCGGTGTTCAAGCCGATCACGTTTGCCCGGCAGACATCTCCCACCATGGAACCGGTCGAACCGCGCATCCAGTTTTCGACGGGTATTACCATGGTGCACGGGATTTTCCAGGTAGAGAACCTGGTACCGGGAACGACCTTCGAGCGCGTGTGGTATTTCAACGGCGAAGAGCGGCTGCGCGGCAGCGAAACGGTGGGTGTACCGCCAAAGGATGTGTACGACGCCGTTTTGTTCGTCAACGAGGGGGCCTTTGCTCCGGGTACGTACACCCTCGAGATTTACCACAAAGGCCAGCTGGCACAGGCAGGGTCGTTCCTGGTTCAGTGAATGTCTGCCACCCGCGAAGTTGCGCGAATGGTTGGGGGCAACCGCGAATGAGCGCAAATCGGCGCTGGGTGTATGTGGCGGGGTGGTTTGTGTGCCCAGGCACGCCATGGAATCATTAGGGCGCCACGCGCACGCGGCGTGGGATGAACCACACAATCCTCCAAAATTGGCGTAAATTGGCGTAAATTCGTGGTTCCAAAGAATTCGCGTAAATTGCGGCAAACCCTCAGCTCAAGCCCTGGCGCCGGAACCACCAGTACATGCCCGCGGGCACGGCAATCATGAGGGCAATGCTCAGCACCATGGCGGTGGTGCTTTGGAAGGGCAGACCCACCCAGTTCATGCCGAAGAAGCCGGTGAGGAAGGTCAGGGGCAGGAAGATCGTGGAGATGACGGTCAGCCGGCGCATGACCTCGTTGAGGGTGTTGCCCTGCACCGAGAGGTAGGCTTCCAGGCCGCTGGTCAGCTGGTCACGCAGCATGTCGATGCCGTCGAGTACGCGCACGGTGTGGTCGTAGACGTCGTTGAAGTAGGCGAGGGAGGCCAGGGAGACGATGGGTGGATCGCGGCGCAGGAGGACGTTGAGGGCTTCGCGGGTGGGGGCGACGACGCGGCGGAAGGTGACCAGCTCTTTTTTCAGATAGAAGATGTCGTCCAGCACATCGCGGTCGAAGCGTTCGAAGATACGGTCCTCGTACGTGTCGACGCGTTCGGAGAGCTCGTCGATGATGGGGAAATAGCCGTCGACCACGGCGTCCAGCACAGCGTAGAGCAGGGCGCCGACCGTGGTGCCGACCGATTCGGTGCTGCGCTGCCAGCGTTCGGCGATCTGGTTGAGTTCATTGATCTGCTGTTGGTGGGCGGTGACGACGAAGTTCGTGCCCACGAAGATGTCGAGTTCGCGCAGGTCGAGGCCATCGTCGGCGGGCGCCAGGTTGACCGCATAGACCACGATGAAATAATAATCGGCATACGCGTCGACCTTGGGGCGTTGGTGGGGCCGTTCGACGTCTTCCAGGGCCAGGGGGTGGAAGTGGAAGTGTTTGCGTAGGACGGCGACGGCGGCGGTATCGACGGGTGAGACGTCGACCCAGACCAGGGTATTGGGCTCGGCCAGGCAGGCATCGAGCCGCTGCGGGTCGCTAAATTGTTCGAACTGGCCCTGGCGGTAGGTGGTAATCGTGATCATCGTCTTCAACGAACCTCGCTTGTCGGCGCGGGCTGGCTGGTCACACGCGCAGCATGTCGATGGCCGACGGGTAAAAGAGCAGGGCGCCCTGCCAGGAGTCATCATCGCGCCGGTTGAGCTCCCACACGCCGGCGGGTGGCAGGGGGTTGTGGGCATCGAAGCGGCGGGTGAAGGGGTCCAGGTCGAGAGGGGGTGTCACCACAGCTTGCAGCAGGGCGGTGATGGGGCCGCCGTGGGAGACCAGTGCGACGGTGCTGGGGGCGTTATTATCGAGGATCAGGCGTTGCCAGAGGTCGCGCATGCGGTCTGCGATATCGGCCAGGCGGGTACCGTTGGGCATTTCGAGCAGGCCGGGATCGATGGTGGCGGGCAGGTCGAGGGCGGCGGCCAGGATGGTGGCCGTTTCGTGGGCGCGGGCCATCGCGGAGGTGTAGAGCTGCTGGATGCCGGCGTTGGCCAGGTGGGCAGCCATCAGGTAGGCTTCCTGGCGTCCTTCGGGCGACAGCGGCGGGCCGGGCGGCGTGTCGTAGGGGATATCGCGCCGGGTGCGGTCGGGTGTGGCGTGGCGGATCAGGTAGACGGTGTGTGTCATTCGGGTGCAACGTAGGCGGTGAGGTCGAGGAAGCCGGTCAACGCGCAGCGGGTCATGTTGTGTTGGTTGTGGCGTGAGAGGCTGACGGTGGCTGCTTTGCCGGCCATGGCGGCTGACACGGTCATGGCGTCGTTATCGATGCGATAGGTGGCATTTTCGTCGACGTGTGAATTGAGTTGGAGCCGGCAGGGGCCGCTGGTGGCGGCGGGGTCCTGGTCCAGGAGCTGCAGGTAGATGCGCAGGTCGCCCTTATAGACGACGATATTGACTTCGCCGGCGATATCGATTGCATAGTCGGACACCTGGCGCACTTCGCCCTGGCCGACGGGGAGCCACACGAACTGGTGGATTTTGAGACTGGCTTTTTGCCCGGTCTGGGCATTTTCGCTGATGTATGGATAAACGGTTGCCACGGTATGGTCTCCATTTGATCGTATGATCGTTTGTTGGATCGTTTGATGGTACGCATCGTCGCCGGGACGGCTGTGATGTGGTGTCTACCGCAGGCCACGGGCGTGCGGCTACCGCCGGTCATTATAGATGACGCGGGGTTGGTGTTCAAATTCTGGGCGGGTGGTGGTTGCGGCGGGGTGGGTGGCGTTTTATTTGCCAAAATGGTTGTCTGGTGGTAGACTAACGCCGTGCCGGCCCGCTAGCTCAATTGGCAGAGCAAGTGACTCTTAATCACTGGGTTTAGGGTTCAAGTCCCTGGCGGGTCAT
>CAZXQZ010000037.1:0-27305 GCA_964642445.1 uncultured Anaerolineae bacterium | reverse complement strand
ACGATTGTGAGGTACCGAGACACCATGTCTGATGGACTACCCAATGAGCATTCGGTGTTTGAATGGCGTACCATCCAGGATATTTACGATGAGATTCGAGATGTTTACTTGCGCTATCCCCAGCCATGGGTTATTGGCTACAGCGGCGGCAAGGACTCGACCGCTGTCCTACAATTGGTCTGGAAAGCGCTAGAGGGGCTGGCACCAGAAGCACGACAGAAGCCGGTTTTTGTTATCGCGGCCGATACTCAGGTTGAGACCCCCATCATCGTCGACCATATCAACCGGACCATTGAGCACATCAACATGGCAGCTGTCGAATCAGGGTTGCCCTTCAAGGCACAGAAGGTACTTCCTACGCTCAACGATAGCTTCTGGGTCAACTTGATTGGCCGCGGTTACCCTGCGCCCACGACGCGATTTCGCTGGTGCACAGAGCGAATGAAGATCAACCCTGCCAATCGCTTTATCGAAGAAAAGGTGACCCAGTTTGGTGAGGTCATCATGGTGCTGGGTGTGCGCAAGACAGAAAGTGCTACCCGAATGCAATTGATGAACACCTACCAGGTCAAAGACCATATCTTGCGCCGGCACACATCGTTACGTGGCGCTTATGTTTATGCCCCAATTGCTGATTTCGCGACACAGGATGTTTGGACCTATTTGCTGCAAGTGCCCTCTCCGTGGGGCAATAACAACCGGGATTTGGTAGCATTGTATCGCAACGCTAACGCTGGCGAATGCCCATTGGTTATCGACACCTCAACGCCTTCATGTGGTAACAGTCGCTTTGGATGTTGGGTGTGTACTGTGGCCAAGCGCGACTCTTCGATGGAAGCGTTGATTGATAACGGCGAGGATTGGATGGAACCCTTGCTGGAGTTCAGGGAATGGCTGGCCGAGACGACCAACCCAGAGCGAAAGCGTGAGTTTCGTGATATTCGGGGCCGCGATGGCCGGGTGATCTTGAAGAAAGATGGTACGCCGGCCGCTCGAACGTACAAGCTGGCAACTAGCAGAGAGATGCTGGAAAGGGTGCTGCGCGCCCAGCGAGCCGTGCAGCGCACTGGACCTGATCCGGCTGCAGTGTTGATCTCGGAGGAAGAACTGCACGAGATTCGGCGTATCTGGCGCACCGAGCGCCAGGACTGGGAAGACTCCGTGCCGCAGATATATGGTCGGGTCAACGGCTCAGATCTGGACTGGCCCGTGGACGACAACGACCCCTTCGATGGCCAGCAAGGTAAGCTGCTAGAAAACATCTGCCGGGAATACGACGTGCCGTTCGATCTGATCGCCAAAATGCTGGAAGAGGAACGTCGCGCGCACGGTATGGCCCGCCGCGCTGGCATTCAGAAGGCGTTGACCAGCGTGCTGGCACAGGAGTGGCGCAGCGAAATCGAGATTCTGGCCGAAGAGCCTCTGCAACTGCGTCTGGTCTAGCTCATGGAACTGCAAACGCTGTCCGTCACCAATCTCGGCGTTTTTCGAGGTACGCACACCTTCGACCTCGCTCCTGTCCGCGCGGCCGGCGGTGAGATCAAGCATCTGACGGTAATTCGCGGTCACAACGGTGCGGGCAAGAGCACGCTGTTCCAGGCGCTGGCGCTGGCCTTGCATGGCCGGCTAGCCATCGGCGATCGCGTCAGCCGCCAGGCTTACAGCGATTTTCTGTTTGCGCGGCTGCACCGGGCGAATGATGAAACTACAAGCCCCGAAGGCGGCGTGGCGCTGAGCTTCCTGTTCGTGCAGTCAGGCCAGCCGTTGCATGTGCAGGTCGAACGCCGCTGGCAGGTCGCCGGTCGCAGCGTCCTGGAGGATCTGGAGGTGCGCTGCAACGGCCAGTCGCCCGACGTGCCCCCCGCGGAATACCAGAATTGGCTCAACGATCTCGTGCCGCCTGGCCTTGCCCCCGTGGTCTTCTTCGACGCCGAACGTATCGACGCTCTGGCCAGCCCCGAGCAGAAGGGGACATTGTTAGGCGACACGCTGCGCCGGCTGCTCGGACTGGACCTGGTCGAACGCCTGCGCAGCGATCTGGAGTACAACACGCGCCAGCGAGCTGACCTCGATGCCGATGGCCTGCGCAAGGAGGTCGTGCGACGCCAGGCCAGCCTGGACGCGCTGGATGCTCAGCTCGGCGAGCTTCAGAGTGCCCTGGAGCTGTTGGGCCAGGAGCAAGCAGCGCTGGAGACCACGCTGGCCAAGGAGGAACGGCGTTTGATGGCCGAAGGCGGTGCCTATGCTGCACGACGGCCTTGGATAGAGCGCCGGCTCGCCGACATTGACGGCGAGATCAAGACCGCTGCCGAGGAGTTGCACGAAGTCAGCGCAGGCCTGCTACCTTTTGCGCTGGTGCCTGAGCTATGCCTGTCTCTCAAGGGGCGTTTGGCGCAGGAGGCCGAGATCCATCGCCGGCGCATCGCCGACGAACTGTGGCAGGAACGGCTGCAGCAGGCCGAGATAACGCTGCGCGACGAGGAACATTGGCAAGGCTTCTCCCTGTCAGCGCAGCAGCGCGCGGATTTGGTCCGTCGCCTGACTCACTTGCTGCGCGAGACGCCCTCGCAATATGCCGCGACCGACCAGCGTCTGGTCCATCGACTGGCAGACAGCGACAGGGAGCAGCTGCAATCATGGATCGACCAGGCGCTGGGCTCGACCGCCAGCAGGACGCGCGCACTGGGCAGCCAGTTGCGCCGGCAGCAGGCCGAACGCAAACAACTGGAGACCGACCGCCAACGCGCGCCGGACGAGGCCGTGCTGGCGCCCATTCACGCCGAGATCGCGCGCCTGGAGGAAGCTCTGGCCGGGACGGTGCAGCGTTATGAGGCGCTTACCAGGGAAGCCGGCGCGCTGCAATACCGCCGCGAGGAGGAAGCGCGCCACGTGCGGCGCGCCGCCGATCAATTGGCGGCGGCCATGGCCACAGAGCGTCAACTTGCGCTAGTCGAACGGAGCCGGCTGGCGCTGCGGGCATACCAGGATGCGTGGCTGCGCCAAAGCCTGGCTGCGCTGGAAAATGCCCTGGTCATGGCCTTCAACACCATCGCGCGCAAAGCGCACCTGCTGACGCAGGCGCGCTATGACACCGATGATTTCAGCGTCGAACTGCGCGGCGTCCTGGGGCGGACGTTGACCCTGAGTGATTTCTCGGCCGGCGAGCGACAGCTTTTTGCGTTGGCATTACTGCGGGCGTTGCGTCAGGTCGGCGCCCGACAACTGCCTCTAGTGATCGACACCCCGCTCGCGCGCCTAGACGACCTGCACCGCTGGCGTCTGTTGCACAGCTACTTCCCCACAGCCGGCAGTCAGGTAGTCTTGTTTGCCACGGATGCTGAGTTGACCGTGGATCTGCTGGGAAGGGCCGCGCCCTATCTGGCCCGATTGTACAGTCTTGAGTATGAGCAGGAAAGCAAGCAAACGAGATTTTCTCTGGATGGCCGGCCAGTTCCCGAGGGCATTATCTTGTATCGTGACAAGACACAAGGCGTAGAGAGTGATGCTTTGGAGAAGGCAGTTCAGTCTTGGTCAACAGACCCTGAACATGCCGGCGGTACCGACAACGGTACACTTGAACGCGCACTCTTGCCTGGCTCTGCAAGGCGCCTGGTTCTGGTTGACCCGTATGACACCGACGCGCCATACTTCTGGCCTGGAGTAGCAGAATTAGAGGGACTCATTGGCAATCCATATCTTGGCGCCGAGTTACGTAGTCAGAGCAGACAGATTTTTGATCTTTGGCGTGACGACTGGTTGGCAAATCTACAGGAAGCTGGCTACGACAGCGTAGCGACTCTTGATATTGAGGGTCCCGTTGAAATCGTCTTAAGCCCTCAAAAGCTGATCCCTATTAACGGTACAGTGGTGAATGGCAATGGAAGGAGTTCCGACCATGCCGCTTAACCGAATCTACGTTAGCGAAGAAATCGATCTTCGGTTACGAAATCTGAAAGCACGAACCGGACTGACGCCCAACTTGCTTTGCCGGCTTGGTTTCTGCTTGTCGTTGGCCGAGCCAGGCGTACCCGATCCACGGCTTTACGCCGATGGTCAAGCACGGGAGTTCAATCGTTATACTCTCACAGGCCAGTGGGATTTGTTTTTCTTCTCGCTTCTGCGCGAGCGCTTGCTACAAGACAAGCTCGATCCGGAGACTGACCTGGAGCCACAGTTCAAGGCCCACCTAAGTCGGGGAGTCTTGTTGCTCTATCAGCGACTCAAGAACTTGGAAGACTTAGGCGATATGGTTGCTGAAGCTCAGCGGCGCGCAGGTATTGAGCCAGGTAACGGAAACGGGATGCATGGCTGAGATCGACAATACCATTCGACGTCCAATATACATGGACCACCACGCCACCACGCCTGTTGACCCCCGCGTGGTGGAAGCCATGTTGCCTTACTTCACTGAAGTCTACGGGAATGCGGCAAGTATCGACCACGAGTATGGAGCCGAAGCCAACCGAGCAGTTGATGCTGCTCGACAGCAAATTGGCAAGCTAATCAACGCTCGCCCCGAGGAGATCATCTTTACCAGTGGAGCCACGGAGTCTGATAATCTGGCTATTATTGGCGTGGCAGAACAATACGCCAGTCGGGGCAACCACATCGTTACCTGTGTGACAGAGCACAAAGCAGTTCTAGACACCTGTAAGCATCTTGAGCGCCGCGGATGGAAGGTGACGTATTTGCCAGTGGATAGCCAGGGAATGCTCGACCCCGACGATGTCAAACATGCAATTACGTCAGATACCGTCTTGATCTCAGTAATGACCGCCAACAACGAGATCGGGGTAATAGCCCCTGTTGCAGAGATTGGAAGGATTGCCAGAGAGCACGAGGTTCTTTTCCACACAGATGCCGCTCAAGCCGTGGGTCACATCTCAGTTGACGTCGAGGAAATGAATATTGACCTAATGTCAATGTCAGCGCACAAGGTTTATGGACCAAAAGGCGTGGGTGCGCTATACGTCCGCAGGTTGAAACCAAGAGTACGGTTAACAGAACAAGTGCATGGCGGGGGTCATGAGCGTGGGATGAGATCTGGTACACTCAATGTACCTGGAATTGTGGGATTGGGAGAAGCGTTTGAGATAGCAAGAACAGAGATGACGACCGACTCGGTTAGGATAGGAACACTACGCGACAAGTTGTGGTTGGGATTGCAGGAACAAATCGCACATGTGTATTTGAATGGACATTCTATCAGGCGACTCGCGCACAACCTTAACGTGGCTTTTCCAGGAGTGGAAGGCCGTTCGGTAACGATGTATCTCAAAACCAAGCTCGCCGTTTCAACAGGCTCAGCCTGTACTTCAGCTAAGGTTGAACCGTCCCATGTGATAACTGCCTTGGGTTTCTCTGAAAACAGAGCACATCAATCTGTGCGGTTTGGGCTGGGACGCACAAACTCGTCGGAGCAGATTGCCCTGGCGATTGAAGAAGTCTCACAGTGTGTCCGCGTTTTGCAGAGAATCAATGTCTAGCAGTACGAATCGAAACATTATTTCGATTCACGCTCACGAACCATCACTGCGGCGATCGAAGTAGGGAATAGACGATTGGCTCTCAGGAAACGAAAATCATCAGTTGATGACGGCCGATAGTCGGGAATTCTGGGATCATTGGGATCAAACAGCACCGATTCATATGATTCCCTCTCGCGTAACCTGAGGACGTTCGATCGCACATTCCCCAGCGTGACCTGCACCGAAGCCCAATCCAGCCCTTCGCTGATGAACTCCCATAGCAGCTTCACAAATCCAGCCATTACCTTGGAGTATTCCAGGGACGTGCCTAATGTCTGACCGCGTTTTGGCCAGTCATGTTCAAATTCCCGCTTTACCAGATTGAAGTATCTCACTAAACACGCGCTTCCCCTATTTATTAGGACTTCAGGGTCAAGCAAAGAGTCGAGTGGAGCCTCGAACAGGTTTTCGTAGCCGTTCCTCCTCGTGAGACTACTGCCTCTTGCGGCATTCTGCAACCTTCGAATTCTTTCGAGGTTTGTTATGGCCTTCAGAGACGACAGCACAGTGGCTGTGGGGATGATCCCAAGTCCAGTTTGACTAGTTTGAAAAAGTCCGTAGAGACTTCCCTTGGTCTCATTTACACGAAGGATTATTTGGGCTGCAATAGCTCTGGCGGAAGTATCAGCCAGAACCGGATACGCAATAGCATCGAGATGAGTAAGGCTAACGCGAGTTTGGTTTGTGTTGATCTCTATGAACGCTTTTGCGCTGAAGCGAGCAATTTGATCTTGCGTAGCATCACAGAACTTGACTGCGGTAACCATGATCTTGCTCGTATCCATGATGGTTTCGGCAAGTTCCTCCTGGGCGTAAGAAAATAGCCGGTGTTGACCATCAATTACCGACACTGCCCCGTGCTTCTTGGGCACGATTAGTGTTTCTCCGTCAAATGTGCTCTCGTTGGATAGAACCACTAGTATCGGGCTAGGGAACATGAAATCGACTTCTCCTAGCAATCGTTCTCGAATGTCCTTAAGTTTCTTGGCAATGAGAGGCCTCTGGTAGTCTGGATCCGGCGATAGATTCGGTAGTTCATCTCTTCTGTGAACTTTTGCCACCGGTAACAACTTATAGGGTGATATCTCAAAGGTAAATAGGTCCGCCAATCCCATATCACCGCTGGTAATGAATCTATGGCGAGTAACCAAAAGACGATTCTCTCCCTTGGTAATCGCCTCATCGTCACTTTCGGCCGTAAGGTCGAGGCGCTGAGCAAAATGATACTTAGCATATGGTCCTATAGTTTTGCTGTATGCAACCAAAACTCGCCAATCGGATCGGTAAAAACAGGCTATGTTTTGCACTGCTGACAAATCTACGTCAAACCGCTCTAACTTGGTGGCAATGAACATCCCCTTGAATTCGCTCACATCTCTAAAGGCACGGAGGTGAGTTTCTGGAATGCCAAGAAGACGCCAAGTGTTGTCAGCAACGTTGAGCCTACTGATAATTTGGTGACTTTGTCGGAACTTCTGATACTTATTTCGCACGTCTCTCTCGTTACTCCGGCCAGTGATCTCACCAACCAGACAAGTTCGTCCCCACGGTATCAAGAAATCTACCTCTAGATTCTCACCTTTTGAATAACTTCCTCCTTCATCTAGCGATTGTAAGGCCACATGGCTAAGATTGTGCACGCAGATGAAACCCATCTCCGCGAAAATGGCCTGCGCAAAATCCTGCAATTTAGCGCCATCTAGCTCCAGCTCTATGGTGTTAGTCATAAATCGTCTCCAGTGTGATCTGAGTGTTTGGAGCTTGAGAATACAAGACTCACCATGTTCCAGATAGGTTGTCCATAGCCCATCAATATCTTGTTACGAAGTTCATTGATACCAGCATTCGCAAACTCCTCAGCGCTTTCGAGCATGCCTTCTTGGTTATGCAAAATGCTGACAGCCTCTCTGTCGGCGAGGGCAAGTGCCTTAAGCAGCGGAACATCCAACTGCGGTGAGAATTGTGCCAACCGGAAGATTACGACCCGTTTGCCCGTCAGAGGACGGCGCTCTCTACGTAGATAACCCAAGACCATCGCCCACATGAACACATCCTTCATTGTGCGAAACGGAGCATTGAGAGGATCATTTCCTTCTGTCAACTGCTTGTAAATCTCATGCACGGACTCGTCAATTGATACGGTATCGCGACCGGCTTCTGCCTCGTTCATTGTCTCATCTCCACAATCTCCGTGCAACTCGTGGTGCGACTAAACTCTAAGCGATACTCAGCGCCTATGCGAGATTCTAGGTTCATTCTCGCGTCATCACGCAGTTCTTCATCAGTTACAAACAGGACCAATTGGTCAGCCAACTCAGGCAAGTGCTTCGCAATACTGTTCCGGTGATGAGACGAAAGCCGGCCAAACGGTGTATCCATCACTAGTGGAGCCTCTTCTTCGCTGATTCGAGACATGGCAGTGATGAAAGAGATGCTCAAGACCTGGCGCTCTCCGGCCGAGAGCTCAGGACGAGCAGGCATTCCGTAGCGGTCTATTACTTCGAGGTTGAAATCCGGTCCTAAACTCACATCTGTGAAGTGGCTATCCTTCCATACCAGGAGTTTAAAGATATCCCTGGTTTTCGCCTCGATGCGTTGACGCATGTCGTCTGCAAAGACAGTGTACATTTCTCCAATCGCATCGGCCGACCGCTGGGCCAGATCAAGCTTCATACCAAGTAGCTGTCCGCGTTGCTCGGCTTTTTGAGCCCGTGGAATCGTCTTCTCTAATTCCCCGATTTCCCTGGATAGCTTCTCAGTCCGCTCCGACAAAGAGCCAATCTCGACATTGTAGCTGTCGATGTCGGCAAGGAAGTCCTGCCGCTGCTCTTCCAACTTACTTACTTCCTCAAGCGGAGAGCCCTTGAGTTGGCGTCCAACGTCATCCAGCTCTGCTTCGAGAGCTTTGATAATGTCGACAAGTGCAGCACGTCGCAGCATCGTGGCATCGATATCTGTTTGCTGTCGTTCAATGCGTTCAGCGAACGTTCGAAGAGCGGATGCAGTATCCAAAACATCGTCTTCCAGTGATCCTGGCATGCTTCCACTCATCAAGTTCAACAAACGTTGATGCTCAGGACTGCCATCATGAAACGGCCGGCCACAAATGCATCGCATCTGGTGAAGAAGGTCCTGAATGAATTGCTGCCGAATGCTGCTGGGAATCTCTCCGCGTTCCCGCTTCTCGTCCAGGATACGCAGAGCACGCTCAATGGCTGGTTGAGCAATCACAAAATAACCACCAGTTGCGAGGTCTCGGACCCGTGCAATAACTGTCTCCATCTCCAAACGACGCTGCTTCAGATCCCGCTCGATACGATCGCGCTGTTGCTGTAAGATTCTGGCATTCTGCATCTCGAGCAATCGCCTATCGATGTCGGCTATCTTGCGACGAGCTGATTCGATCTCCTGTTGAATCTCCACTTTGCGTTTCTCAGCTTTGGTTCGTTCCGATCTTGCTCTTTCGTCCTTTTCAAGCAAATTCCTTAGCTCCGCATTCGAGACCTGTTTGAGATCTTTGCGATATTCCTGGGCTGCCCGGTCAAGATGGCGCTGCGCTCGATCAAGGATTTCGAGTTTCAATACCAAATAGATTGCTTGTCGAACCTGATCTGAAGCCTCTGGTTTGGCAAAGTTGTCGATCTTCTCGCCGTCGAAAAGGAAGTACTCGCGAACATTCACAGGTAGAATGGCATTCATTGTGCCGATCGGATTGTCAACTCGCTTTGCCTGACCATCGGAAAGCGTGCGCATCATGACGAATTCATCGGTGCTATCCAGGTCGATCTTATTGTCGACTCGTTTTGTGCCTTGGAGTAGGCGCCGCACCAGGTATCGATCGCCGTTGTGCAAGAAAGTAAGTTCCACTGAACATCGAACTCTCTCACCCGGGCTCGCGCGATTGATCGCTTCTTTGCTAATCAATTCACCTACGTTGTCGATTACTTTTACGTTTTCGACGCGCGTGCCGTATAGACACCAGTTGATTGCGAGGAAAAGGGAGGTTTTGCCTGCGCCGTTGATACCATGAATCACAGTGACGCGACGTTGTAGGTCGCGAGCAAATTCAAGTCGCTGACGACCGTAGTATTGACGGAAGTTATCCAGGGTAATTCGTTCCAACTTCATGGCGCTAACCTTCAGACGGTGGTTTTGCGGCTCGTTCCAATTCCTTCTTGGCGACTAGACCAATGACAAAGTCGATATTGTCTTTGACCCGTGGCCGTTCCATCGAGATGTTTTCTTGTTCAATGGCCAGAACTTCGGAGATGATCGCCTGAATAGGCGGATCGTATGTTTGGAAAAGGGCTTTAAGACGATCTTTCATCATGATAGACAGCTCCCTAAAAATCCATGAGCCCATAGTAACTGGCGATATGCCAGATTACGTCCATCGCCTGGTGTTTGTTCAGTGATGGATCTGCAAACTCTCTGAGTCGCTGTAACTCGCGTCGAGTGATACTTCGCTCTGACTGAAAGGTTGGTGAGTCTTGTGCAGCGGTCCATCCTGTTGGTGGCATGGTAATGAGATCGTGTATGACTGAGTATTCCTTGCCTAGCGCCTTCCTCAGAACCCGTCCGCGCCGCTGAACGAACTCGCGAGGGTTACTACTGCTTGCAAGAAGATATGCATTTCGCGTACTGGGAACATCTACTCCCTCATCCAGGCACTTCATCGCCACCAGCGCCCGCAGGTTCCCTTGAGCAAAATCCGTCAATAATCGCTGACGTTCTTTGGGGTCCTCTTCGGCTGTGAATTGGTGTATCAACAGCCCCTTTTCCCAACCCAACAAGCGCATGACATCATCGATCTGACCTGGAGCACAGTAAAACAATGTCTGTTCGATGTGATCTTCTTGGTCAACCAATTGGCTCAGCACTGCCAACTTGTTCTCGGCTTTGTTCAACAATTCGGCACGTCGAATCAGAAGCATTTTCAGTGCTTCTTGTCCTTCATCGTCATCTCGTCCCATCAATTTGGCGATCTTGGTTGATAATGCCTCGTACCGCTCCATTTCCTCATCAGTCAGGTGTACGAGGTGTGGATGATAGTAATACGGCGTCAAGCTGACTCCGATAGCATCCTCCAACGGAAATGAGAATACCGTTTCACCGAAATATGCGCGGAGTGCCTGAGTGCCGATATCGTCAAACCAACGATCTGGAGTAGCCGACAATGCTAATCGGAACGGCATTTGATGTGGGTAATTGATGCGACTACGCTCGGCGCCCAGATGATGGGCTTCGTCGGCGATTAACAGCGAAGGACCCTGCAACCGGGCTATGGTGCTCTGGAATTCCGGCGAAATGAATGTGGTATGGGTAGTAATCACAGAGATGAATCGCCGATAACCACCATTGAACTCCATTACGCAGGTGTTCAGTTCGTTCAGCCACTGAGATTTACTCTGATAGGCAAGGATGGAGGTATAGCCGAAAGATTTCGCCTCAGTATGCCATTGATCAACCAAGTGCTGGTAAGGGACCGCAATCACGACAGCTAAACGACCCTCTCGGTCGAACAACCGGGACGACCCCGCTAAGGCAGTGATTGTCTTGCCGGTGCCGGTTGCCATCTCCAATAATCCCTGGCAATTATGCTCGAACCAAGCATCAATAGCTGTATTCTGGTACGCTCGTAGTTCCAGGCTCGATGGAAGCCGAGGGCGAGAGGGCTGGTACTCGATCCTGCTTTCTCGTAGACGCTGATACCGAACCCACTCTGGCTCGGGATAGGGACGTTCACTGGTTCGCAGCTTCAATATCTCGGACCGGGCTGCCTCTGGCAATTCGTAAACGCGCACGTTTGGATCGAGATTGTTCCAAAGACGCTCGAAACGGTTGGCGTCGGCAGCTACAAGGGGCGCAAAGGCCGAGTCCCATGAGCAGAAGATTTTGATCGATTCATAGTTTAGCGTGCCGTGAATACTATCGTTGTAGGAACCATTAAAACTGACTTGATTTCCTTCGATGTCGCTGAATACCCCGAACTTATCGTGAAAGTCTCCTCGCAGCAGCTTCTTGTGAGGCAGGGCTAACTTAAAATCAAGTATTTCATCAGCCACCATCCAAGCCAGAGCAGATAGGGTGTCTCGCTCCAGAGCCTTGGCCAGGCTGCCAATGTTTCGCTCTATCACAGCCCGCAATGTTGCGTCAGAACGAGCAGAGTCGCCGGCTCGCATCGCCTCCCAATCGCGTTCATTCAGAATAGGACTGGTAACCCAGCGTGATCTGCCGCCGTTGGCTGCAAACACCACCATCCCTTGGGCGGCCATGCGCAGCCAGCCCGAACTGAAAAAACCAACCCCGCGATCATAGTGAATCGAGTGCGCCAGTGCCGGTGTAAAGAAATCTTCGATAAGATCATTGGCCGAGGTATCGAGAAATGGCGGGAACACCAAAGCACGTAGGGACCGTGTGGTCACCACATGGGGATGGCGGTCGGATGAGGTGGCTGGCGGCACATCGGTCCGCATGAGGGTGTCTGCCTCCGTCGAGGGATGTCCGAATGAATACTATTTTAGCGTATTCAGTTAAGGTTGGCAAAAGACACCACTCATCCTGACTGCAACTCACTCCATTACATCAAAGCTTAATGCATGCATGTGCATAGGACTCCGTTCCTTTTACTCCATACTCCGTACTCCCTACTCCGTACTCCCTACTCCCACCCTAATCCCGCTTAAACTTCGAATAGTCCGGCTGCCGGTACTTACTCACGCCGCCGCCTTCGATCTCGATCATCGCCTCGACCTTCATCGGCAGACCAAAGAGTTTGATGAACCCTTCGGCGTCCTTCTGGTTGTAGACGTCATCCTCGTCGAAGGTGGCGTAGTCCTCACGGTAGAGGCTGTGCGGCGACTGGCGGCCCACCAGGATGGCCGAGCCCTTGTACAGCTTGAAGCGTGCGCGCCCCGTGACGTTGCGCTGGGTTACGTTGACAAAACCGTCCAGCGCCTCACGCAGCGGGGTGAACCACTGGCCGTTGTAGACCAGGTCCGCATACTTGAGTCCCACCTGCTGCTTGTAGTGCAGCGTCTCGCGATCGAGCACCAGCTCTTCGATGGCCTGGTGCGCCAGGTAAAGCAGGGTGCCGCCCGGTGTTTCGTACACGCCGTGCGACTTGATACCAACCAGCCGGTTCTCGACCAGGTCGATACGCCCGATACCATGGCGGCCGCCGATTTCGTTGAGCGCTTCCAGGATGCCAATCGCGCCATGCGCCACGCCGTTGACACGCACGGGGATTCCCTGTTTAAAATCGACCTCCAGGTACTCCGCGGTGTCAGGTGCAGCTTCCGGGGCCACCGAAAGCTGGTACATGGCTTCATCGGGCTCGAGCCAGGGATTTTCCAGGCGGCCACCCTCGTGACTGAGGTGCCAGAGGTTGCGATCGCGGCTGTAGATCGACTTCTCGGTCGCCGTGACCGGTACGTGGTACTCGGCTGCGTAGTCGAGGGCATCCTTACGGCTGCGGATTTCCCATTCACGCCAGGGGGCGATGATGCGCAGGCGTGGATTGAGCGCCATAACGGTCAGCTCGAAACGGACCTGGTCATTACCCTTGCCGGTAGCCCCGTGTGCCACGGCGTCGGCCCCTTCCATTTCGGCCACTTCGACCATACGTTTGGCGATGAGTGGGCGCGCAAACGAGGTACCCAACAGGTATTTGTGTTCGTAGGTGGCGCCGGCGCGCAACGTTGGAAAGACGTAGTCGGTCAGGAACTCCAGGCGCAAGTCTTCGACATAACATTTGCTGGCACCGGAAGCAATCGCCTTGGCTTCCAGGCCGCTCAACTCCTCGGCCTGACCCAGGTCGGCGGTGAAACAAACAACTTCGCAGCCGTAGTTGTTGCGCAGCCAGGGCACGATGACCGATGTATCCAATCCACCGCTGTAGGCGAGGACGCACTTCTTGACTTTGGGGCGTGACATGAAATCCTCCTGAGCGTATCACCTGTTGATTCGTCAAAACGGTACAAAAAAGCCACGCGGGTGGGCACTGCCCGGCGTGGCTGCAAACGGCTCCAACGTGGGTTGGCTGGTTCAGGAATCCAACCGCGCGCGACCTGGCCGGCCGCCATTGGGAGCCGTCGACCTGGACCTTCTAAAGGCTGCACGGTACGGAATCAACATGGGCGCAACTTTACCGCAAGACGCATGGTTTGTCAAAGCTGGTTTCATCGGAATGGACGCGAATCGGAGGTTTACCGCAAATGGCGCGAATCGGCGCGAATGTTGTTTTTTGATTGCTTTGGAAGAGGCTTTCGTGTATGCGGTGGCGGTTGCACAGTTGCCATCTTTTTGGAAAGATGGCAACTGTGCAACCGCCACCGCATTCGCGTCCATTCTGCGGTTAAAACTCCGAGCACAGCAGATACTCGATAACACTCAAGGCGGCCTTGGTGCCTTCACCGACGGCAATGAGCACCTGTTCGGCATAGACGTTGGTGACATCACCGGCGGCGAAAATACCCTCGCGGCTGGTACGGCTGCGGTGATCGATCTCAATCCGACCTTTGTCATCACAGCGCACCAGGTGCTTCACCAACTCGGAATTAGGCATCAGGTCCACTTCGACGAACACGCAGTCGATCTTGAGGCTGCGGGCGACACCGTCACCGTTGCGCACGACAATCTCTTCGACAAAATCCCCGCCCTGAATAGCGAAAACGTGGTAACCTTCGTACATGGCAAAGTGGGGTGCGTCCTGCAGACGTCGGCCCAGCGCGGTCTCCAGCATGCCAGCGGTTGGCGCAATGAGGTAAACATGCGCGGCGGCGTGCAGCAGCTCGGCCGTGCTGCGCAGGGCCAGCGGCCCATCGCCAATCACCGCCACGGTTTTGCCTGCCATGGCTGGTGCGTAACTGAGTGCCGAATAAGCGAGGCCCTTGAAGCGGTAGGTCTCTTCACCGGGCACGTGCAGGGTTTGCGGACGCGACCCCGTCGCCACCAGCAGGGCACGCGCATCGAACCGATCACCGGACGCGATATGGGCACGATAACCGCCGGCGATACCTTCGACGCACGTTGCGCGATCGAGCACGCGGGCACAATCGAGATAGCCGATGTCACTCTTCAGCTTACGTACCACCTCTTCCCCGGTGATGACATGGTGAGCCTCGAGCCAGGGCACATCGAGGTGCCAGCCCGTCTTGCCACCCCGGTTATCGCCGATCAGCAGCACACGCAAACGCCGGCGCACCGCATATGCCGCCGCTGCCATCCCCGCTGGCCCACCACCCAGAATCATCAAGTCGTACATAGTATCCATCGTACTCTGCCCCAAGGGATGTATCCCGATCCTCTGCCGAGATTCTACCCCCAGACCACCGCCGTCACTATGATACGTATCATTCACCCCTCAACTTCCACCCTCCACCCTCCACCCTCCAATCTCCACCCTCCAATCTCCACCCTCCAATCTCCAACCTCCAACCTCATGACGCAGCGCGCAGTCGGCGAGATTGACTTATCCCCCGGTTTGGCCGATAATTAAGCCAGGAAATCGAGAGCCGTATGCCAGACCTACAACTGACAACCGAAGAACAGGCGATGTTGGCCGGCGAGTTCGGCCCCGGTGTGCAGAAGGCGATGGAAATCGTGGCCACCCTGGGCCGCATCTACGGCGCACCTGATCTGGCGCCAGTGACACACGTCCAAATTGCGGGTGTCAGCTACAAGAATATCGGCGACGCTGGGGTCGAATTCCTCAAAGCGTGGGCCGACGCTGGGGCGCGCGTGCGTGTGCCGACCATGCTGAATCCGATGGGCATGGAAGAGGCGCGTTGGGCCGAGATCGGTTTCGATGCTGCGTTTGCCCAGCCGCAGCTGCGAGCCATTGGAGCTTTCGCCAAACTGGGTGTGCAGCAAACCCTCAGCTGTGTGCCCTATCTGTTCCCCGAGTCCGGGCTGCACCTGGGGGACCATGTCGCGTGGGCCGAGTCCAGCGCGGTCGTTTTTGGCAACTCCGTGCTGGGCATTCGCACCAACCGCGAGGGGGGGCCGAGTGCCCTGGCTGCGGCCATCGCCGGGCGCACGGCGCGTTACGGGTATCATCTGGATGCCGGCCGTCGCGCAAACTGGATCGTCGAAGTCACCTGCCCGGTGCGCACGATCGCCGAATTCGGCGCGCTCGGTTATCTGGTCGGTAAACAGGTGGGCAACGGCTGCCTTTGGTTCTCCGACCTGGCGGCCTGGCTGCCCCCGCTGCCGGATGATATCACCCAGGGGGGCGCGGCCGGCGACCGTCTCAAGACCCTCGGTGCGGCCCTGGCCGGCTATGGTGCCGTTGCCCTGTATCACATCGACGGCTATACCCCGGAGGCACGGCAACACGGCACGGCGCTCATCGGCCCGACCGCGCAGCGGCTGCGCATCGACAGCCTGGCGCCGGCCTATGCGATCATGGATGCCAATCCAGAGGTGACCGCCATCGACCTGGTGACCATTGGCTGTCCGCACGCCAGTTTGAGCGAGATCGAGACGATCGCCGATTTGGTGCGCGGTAAACAGCTGCGTACCCGTTTATGGGTCACCACCGGGCGGCTCATCCGGTCGCGTGCCGCAGAGGCGGGCTGGGTGCAGGCCATCGAAGAGGCAGGCGGCATGGTGGTGGCCGACACCTGTGCCGTCGTGGCACCGGTGCGCCAGCTTGGCATTCGCAGCATGGCCACCAACGCAGGCAAAATGGCCTGTTATGCCCCCGCCCACAGTGGTGTCACGATGCGCTTTGGCGAGCTGGAACAGTGTGTGGAGGCCGCACTGAGTGGCCTGTGGCCAGAGGCACAATTCAGCCAGGGGGGCTGATCGGTTACAACGAGGGAGACGACAACGATGTACGACCAAACCAGGCTCAACGACCTGCGCGAGACGCAGGATCATTGGGAGGAAACGACCCTCCAACACACCCTGGCTCGCACGCCGGAACGCCAGGCCGAGTTCATCACAACCTCCAGCACACCGATCAAACGCCTCTACACACCCCTGGACGTACCCGATCTCGACTACGGTCGTGACCTGGGTTTTCCGGGTGAATACCCGTTCACGCGTGGTGTTTACCCCACGATGCACCGCGGCCGCCTGTGGACCATGCGTATGTTCTCCGGTTTCGGCACGGCCGAAGAGACCAACGCACGCTACCGCTATCTGCTCAGCCAGGGCAACACCGGTTTGTCCGTGGCGTTCGACATGCCAACCCTGTACGGGTATGACACCGACGCCGAAGAGGCCCTGGGGGAATTCGGCAAATGCGGTGTGGCGGTGAGTTCCCTGGCCGACATGGAGCTGCTCTTCGCTGGCATCCCCCTGGGCGAAGTCAGCACTTCGATGACGATCAACAGTCCCGCCGCCATCGTCTGGGCGATGTACATCGTCGCTGCTGAGAAACAGGGTTACGACCGCCGGCAGCTGCGCGGGACCTTGCAGAATGACATCCTCAAAGAATACATCGCGCAGAAAGAGTTTCTCTTTCCACCGCATGACTCCATGCGCCTGGTGGTGGATACGATCGAATACGGCACGCATCACATGCCGCAGTGGAACACCGTTAGCATCTCGGGTTATCATATCCGCGAGGCCGGCAGCACCGCGGTGCAGGAGCTGGCGTTTACCCTGGCGGATGGGTTTGCCTACGTCGATGCCTGCCTGGCCCGCGGCATGCACATCGACGATTTTGCGCCGCGTTTGTCGTTCTTCTTCAACGCCCACAACGATTTCTTCGAGGAAATTGCCAAGTACCGTGCCGGACGTCGCATCTGGGCCCAGCGCATGCGTGAAAAATACGGGGCGCAGGACCCGCGTTCGTGGATGCTGCGATTCCATACGCAGACCGCCGGCGTTAGTCTGACCGCACAGCAGCCCGAAAACAACATCGTGCGTGTGGCCCTCCAGGCCCTGGCGGCCGTGATTGGCGGTACGCAGTCGCTGCATACGAACTCGATGGACGAGGCCCTGGCCCTGCCCAGTGAAAAGGCCGTTACGATTGCCTTGCGCACCCAGCAGATCATCGCCCACGAGAGCGGCGTCTCGAATACCATCGATCCCCTGGCCGGCTCGTTTTTCGTCGAAACCCTGACCAATCAGATGGAGCAGGAGACGCTGCACTATCTCAAGCAGATCGACGCCCTGGGTGGGGTCATTCCGGCGGTCGAGGTTGGTTTCATGCAGCGCGAGATTGCCGAGGCGGCCTACCTGTACCAGAAAGAAATCGATACCCAGCAGCGTGTGATTGTCGGTATCAACGATTTTGTCACCCCGGAACCGATTGCCATCCCGATCCTGGAGATGGATCCGCAAGGTTACGCGCGCCAGGTGCGCCGGCTGCAGCAGGTGCGCCGTGAGCGCGACTCGCGCACCACGCAGCAAGCCCTGCACCGCCTGGCCGATGCCGCGCGTGATCCCCGTACCAACCTGATGGAGCCGATCATCGACGCCGTCAAGAGCTACGCCACCCTGGGCGAGATCTGCGACGTCTTTCGTGCCGAATTTGGCATTTATCACGAACCGGTATTCTTTTAGAAGGAGCCATAACCCAATGAGTGAGCGGAAAATTCGTATTCTGGTGGCCAAACCGGGTCTGGATGGACACGATCGCGGGGCCAAAGTCGTGGCGCGCGCCCTGCGCGATGCCGGCTTCGAGGTCATTTACACCGGGATCCGCCAGACACCCCAAATGATCGTCGAAGCCGCCTTGCAGGAGGATGTCGACGTGGTGGGCCTGTCGATTCTGTCCGGCGCCCACATGGCGCTGGCCCCGAAGGTCATGGAGGCCTTAACCGAGAACGGTATGGCCGACATCCTCGTTCTAATTGGTGGTATCATCCCAGACGAAGACGTGGCTGCACTTAAGGCCATGGGCATCAAGGGTGTCTTCGGACCTGGGACGTCGACCCAAGAGATCGTCGATTTCATCCATCACGAAGTCGGCGTCCGCACGGCGATCTGATGGGAATGGATACGCCATGAATCAGGCGATCCCCACGCTGGTTGAACAGCTCCTGCAGGGCAACCGGCGTGCCCTGGCCCGCACGTTGACGATCGTAGAAACGGGTGATGCACCGGCCCGCGTCGCCCTGGCCCTGTTATACGCGCATACCGGCCGGGCAGCGATCATCGGTATCACCGGCGCACCGGGCACCGGTAAAAGTACCCTGGTCAACGCCCTGGCCAAGGCGTACCGCCGCCAGGAGAAGACGGTTGGGGTGGTGGCCGTCGATCCGACCAGTCCATTCACCGGGGGTGCACTGCTCGGCGACCGCGTGCGTATGCGTGACCTGAGCGGTGATCCCGGCGTATTCATCCGCTCGATGGCGACCCGCGGCAGCCTGGGTGGGCTGGCACGGGCCACGGCCGATGCCATCCTGGTGCTCGATGCCGCAGGTTATGATCGGATCCTGGTCGAGACGGTCGGTGTGGGACAGGCGGAAGTTGACATTGCCAGCACCGCCCACACTACGATCGTCGTGGAGGCGCCCGGTCTGGGTGACGAAGTACAGGCCATCAAGGCCGGCGTGTTGGAGATTGCCGACGTCTTTGCCGTCAACAAGGCCGACCGCGAGGGGGCCAACCGCACGGTGACCGCGCTGAAGATGATGCTCGGCATCGCGCCGGAAGAGGTGCGCGGCATCTCGCACCACGGCCAGCTGATGACCATCGACACGCCCTCGCTGCCCCGCACCGCGGCCTGGGAACCGCCCATCGTCAAGACCGTGGCCCTGCAGGACAGCGGTATTCCTGAGTTGATCGACGCGATCGAAGGGCATCGGGCGTTTCTGCAGCACAGTGGTCTGTTGGGTGCGCGCGAACGAGTGCGTGCGGCCAACGAGCTGGAGAGTATCGTCCAACGGCGGCTGCTGGAGATGGTGGCGCAGCGGATACCAGGCGGTGAACTGGAGGCTCTGGTCACCCAGGTTGCGCAGCGCCTGCTCGATCCCTATACGGCGGCCGATCGGCTGTTGGCCCTGGTGTGAGCAGCGTGGAGAGTTGTCGATCATGATCATGACCATGTATGGCGAGCTGGCGATTTTTACGGGCAGCGCCAACCCGCAGCTGGCTCACGAAATTTGCGATTATCTGCATGTTCCCCTCGGTGGCGCCGACGTCTTTCAGTTCCCCAACGGCAATACTTTCTGTCGTTTGCACGAAAGCGTCCGCGGCAAAGATGTCTTTCTGATCCAACCAACCTCACAGCCGACGAATGACAACGTCATGGAGTTGTTGATCTTCATGGATACACTGCGCCGCGATTCCGCAGGGCGGATCACGGCGGTGATTCCATACTATGGCTATGGTCGTACTGACAAAAAGGACCAGCCGCGCGTGCCGATTACGGCGCGCCTGGTGGCCGACCTGATTTCGGTGGCTGGCGCCGATCGTTTTCTGACGATCGACCTGCACGCCGGCCAGGTTCAAGGCTTCTTTACGATTCCGACCGATGAGCTGACCACGCTGCACCTGTTTGTCGACTACTTCAAAGCCCGGCACATCAGCAACCTGGTGGTCGTCTCACCCGATATCGGTGCCGTACGGCGTGCGCGCAATTTTGCCCAACGCATGAACGCGCCGCTGGCGATTATCGAAAAACGGCGTGCCACGACCGGTGACCGGACCGAGATGTTCAACGTGATTGGTGACGTGGACGGCAAGAACGTCATCGTCGTCGACGACGAAATCGACACCGCCGGTACGCTGACGACCGCCGGCCGCTTCCTGCGCGAAGAGGGCGCCCAGGACATTTATGCCTGTGCCACGCATGCTGTCTTGTCGCCACCGGCCAGCGAACGCCTGCGCGCCTCAGTATTCAAAGAAGTCGTCGTGAGCAATACGATCGACATCCCACTGGCCAAACGCTGCGAAACGCTGCACGTACTGTCGGTGGGCCCACTCCTCGGTGAAGTGATTCGCCGGATCCACGTCGGGCTCTCCGTGGGTGAGCTGTTCAACGAATGACCGCCAACCTGCCTCGGGCCAACGTCCGCTAGACCGCGTGCAGATCGTGATACCACCGAGCACACACGGGCACAATCAAGGAAACTTTGTGCCTTTGTGCGCTTGGTGGTATATTTTTCCCCCAGCATGCCGAAACGACGTCACCTGAACATGGATCGTTGTGCCCAGGCAGGAGCCTGGCGTGTTAACAAATGCATGCTGTGTTACACACGATGGCACCGGTTGGCGCGATGATGGGGCGTGGATTTGCATGGAGCGTCCCGCCACGACCATCAGATGCGGCAGCAGGCCAGACCGGGTGTGCGATGGACGCCATGTGTGCTGAAAGGATAGTGTCAGCTTCATGTTCAAGAAGTTAATCACCATGGTCGCCGGAGATCCGAACGAAAAGGAAGTCCGGCGTCTGCAACCACTCATCGACCAAATCAATGCGCTCGAGCCGGCCATGCAGCGCCTGAGCCATGACGAGCTGCGCGACCTGACGGCAACCCTGCGGGCGCGCGTGTTGGCCGTCACTCAGCCCCTGGCAGCCGAAGTGGCCGAAGCACGCTATGCTTACGAAACCGAAACCGATCCCTCAATCCAGGCGCGTTTGAAGACCGACTATGAGGAAGCCACCAAGACGCTCAAGGCCGCTGAAGGCAAGGTGCTGGACGAGGCGATCCCGGAGGCATTTGCCGCAGTGCGCGAGGCCGCGCAGCGGTCGATTGGCCTGCGCCACTACGACGTCCAGCTGATTGGCGGCATCGTCCTGCACCAGGGCAAGATTGCTGAAATGCGCACCGGCGAGGGCAAAACCCTGGTCGCCACGCTGCCCCTCTATTTGAATGCGCTCGCCGGCCATGGTGCTCACCTGGTTACGCCCAACGATTACCTGTCGAAGATCGGTGTGCAGTGGATGGGACCTGTGTATCATGCCTTGGGCATGACTGTGGGTGTCATTCAGTCGGCCGCGGCCAATCCCGACCTGGGGTCCTTCGTTTACGATCCGACCTTCCAGGCCGCCGATGATCGTTACCAGAACCTGCGCCCGGTCAGCCGCCGCGCTGCGTACCAGGCCGATATCACCTACGGCACCAACAACGAGTACGGCTTCGACTATTTGCGCGATAACATGATCTTCGAGGAGCGCCAGGCGGTGCAGCGCGAGCTGCACTTTGCGATCGTCGACGAGGTTGACAACATCCTGATCGACGAGGCACGCACGCCGCTGATCATCTCCGGTACGGCGCAGGAATCATCCGATCTTTACCGAACCTTCGCCGGCCTGGTGAAACGGCTGCACCCGAACGAAGACTACAAGGTGGAAGAGAAAGACCGTATCGTCACCTTGACCGACGACGGTATCGCCAAGATCGAAAGTATGCTGGGCATTCACAACCTCTACGACCAGGAAAACTTCGAAAAAACCCCGTACCTGGACAATGCTCTGCGTGCCCACGTACTTTACCATCGCGATCGTGACTACATCGTCAAAGACGGCGAGGTGATCATCGTCGACGAGTTCACCGGCCGCCTGATGTTCGGCCGGCGCTTTTCGGAAGGCCTGCACCAGGCGATCGAGGCCAAAGAAGGGGTGCGCGTGCAGCGCGAAAGCCTCACCCTGGCTACGATCACCTTCCAGAACTTCTTCCGCATGTATTACAAACTGGCAGGCATGACGGGTACCGCGGCCACCGAGTCTGAAGAATTCGCCAAGATCTACAAGTTGGACGTAACGATCATTCCGACTAACATCGAGTACCGGGCGGCGCGCGGTGAACTGACCACCGTGACCGAACGGCGGGATGGCATCGACGTGATCACGTACCGGGGATCGGCCCAGGAGCTGTTCTTCCGGCGCGCCGACTACCCCGATTCGGTGTACAAGACCGAGGAGGCCAAGTTCAAAGCCGTGGTGGACGAGGTCGCGGCCATGCAGACCCTGGGTCGTCCGGTGCTGGTAGGTACGGTTGCCATCGAGACATCGGAGATGTTGTCGAAGCAGTTCAATCGCCGCGGCATTACGCACTCCGTGCTCAACGCCAAACAGCACGAACGTGAGGCCATCATCATCGCCCAGGCTGGACGCCCAGGCACCGTCACCATTGCCACCAACATGGCAGGCCGCGGCGTCGACATCCTGTTGGGCGGCAATGCCGAGGGAATGGCACGCGACCGGCTGCGCAAAGAGGGACACGACCTGACCAATCTGCCCGAAGGGGTGTGGGAAGAGGCCTATGCGGCAGCGGAAGCAGAGGTAAAGCGTGACCGTCAGCGCGTGTGGGAACTGGGTGGACTGCACGTCGTAGGCACCGAGCGCCACGAGGCGCGCCGTATCGACAACCAGCTGCGTGGCCGTGCGGCACGCCAGGGCGACCCGGGTTCTTCGCGGTTTTTCCTGTCGCTGTCGGACGACCTGATGCGCCGTTTTGGCGGCGAGAGCATTGCTGGCATCATGAACCGCCTCGGCGTCGAGGACGATGTGCCGATCGAGCACGGCATGGTGAGCAAATCGATCGCCAATGCCCAGACACGGGTGGAAGGTTACAACTTCGATATCCGCAAGCACGTCCTCGAATACGATGACGTGGTCAACAAGCAGCGCGAGATCATCTACGCCCAGCGGCGCCAGATTTTGACGCGCGCCACGATGCGGCCCACTGTGCAGACCATGGTGGACGAAGAGCTGGGTGAACTGGTCAAGTCCTTCACAACCAGCTCAGACCCGCGTGAATGGGACCTGGATGCGCTGCACGCCGCCGTGTTGGGCATTCTGCCCCTGCCGGCCGACGTCACCGCCGAGCGCTGGCAGGGGATGACATCCGAGCAGGTGCACGATGACCTGGCCGGGTTGGCCGAGCAACTGTACGACGCCAAAGAGACCGAGGTTGGCCCAGACATGATGCGCGAGCTCGAACGGCGCATCATGCTCATGGTGGTGGACCACCGCTGGCAGCGTCACCTGACCGACCTGGACCAACTGCGCGAGGGCATCGGCCTGCGGGCCCTCGCCCAGGTGGAACCACTGGTGGCCTACAAAAAAGAGGCCTTCGAGATGTACCAGGACCTGATGGGGTCCATCCAGAAGGACATTGCGCACTACATCTACCACGCGCGTATCCAGACCGAACCCGCGCGGCCGGCACAGACGGTTCAAACCAACCGCCAGGAGAGTGCCGATGCCCGCCCGGTGCGCCGGGCCGGCGCCACCCTGGGGCGCAACGATCCGTGCTGGTGCCGCAGTGGCAAGAAGTACAAACACTGCCACATGCGTGAAGATCAAAAGACCGGCGGTCCCCAACCAACCCCCGCCGCCGCCAACCAACCCGCCGCCCGCCGGCGTTAATCAACCACAAAGAGCGCACAGAACACAAACATACAATACAGTCATTGTGTTCTGTGCGCTCCCCCCGCACGTGACCTCCAATCCAAAATCCAAAATCCAACCCCGCCCTCACCCCCCGCTGTCCAACCCAACCTCCAACCTCCAACCTCCAACCCAAAATCCAAATCCTCCGCCTTGTTTTGCGCGTTGGCCGTGAATCAATTATAATAGCATCACCCACCAAGGAGGAGTAAGCAGCTACTAATGGAAAACAGCGATGTAATGCCCGCTCTGACCGCTGAACAGGAGGTGTCTGAGGTCGAAGCCGTCAATCCCATGGCCGAGTTGATGGATCAGTCGTTCGCCTTCGAGCCCATCGAGACCGGTGAGGTTCGTAAGGGCACGATCGTCAGTGTGCGACCGACCGAGATCCTGGTCGACATTGGGGCCAAGTCGGAAGGTATCATCTCCGACCGTGAATTCGAGCGCATCGGCAAAGAGGCACAAACTCGCTTCCAGGTTGGCGACGAGATTCTTGTCTACGTCGTGCGGCCTGAAGATGAAGAAGGCCACGTTGTTCTCTCGTTCCACCGCGCCCAACAGGAACGCGACTGGCAGCGGGCCGAGGAGCTCCTACAAAGCCAGGATATTTTCGAAGCACCGGTCACTGGCTACAACCGCGGCGGTGTTACCGTCCGCCTGGGGCGTGTGCGCGGCTTCGTGCCCGCTTCGCAGTTGGTCACCTTGCCGCCGCCAAGCAAAGACAACTCGCCCGAAGGGGCGGATGCGCGCTGGGCCGAGCTGGTCGGCGCCAAACTGCGTCTCAAGGTCGTCGAGCTCGATCAGAAACGCAACCGGCTGATCTTGTCCGAACGACTGGCAACACGCGACTGGCGTAAACAGGCCAAGGATCGCCTGCTCAACGAGCTCAAGAAGGGCGATACGGTCAGTGGTATCGTCACCAGCCTGTCCGATTTTGGCGCCTTCATCGACCTGGGCGGGGCTGACGGCCTGGTGCATCTGTCTGAGATTTCCTGGGGTCACATCGACCATCCCAAAGATGTGCTGCGTGTTGGCCAAAAAGTCGATGCCTATGTGCTCAACGTCGACACCGAGCGCCGCCGTATTGGCCTGAGCCTGCGCCGCCTGCAGCCCGAGCCGTGGAGTGTCGTGCATGAGCGCTACGCCGTGGGTCAGATTGTGGAAGGGACTATTACCCGCCTGACCAACTTCGGCGCCTTTGCCCGCCTGGATGACGGTATCGAAGGTCTCATTCATTTATCCGAGCTTTCACCCAAGCGCATCAGTCACGCCCGCGAAGCCGTGCGCGAAGGCCAGCGGCTGAAGCTGCGCGTCATCCGCATCGATCCGCAGCGCAAACGAATCGGCTTGAGCCTGCGCCAGGTACCGGAAGAGGAGTATGCCGAGGTCGACTGGCGCGAGCAGCTGGGCGACAGCCAGGCGTTGGCCGCTGACCTGGATGATGAACTGGACGCGGTCGAAGTGGCGCCCAGCGACGAGATGGATGCAGTCGAAGAAATCGGTTTTGCCGAGGAGCTCGACGAGACCACCGAAGTTTGAGCCAGATCGTGGTCCTACAGAATCGGCACACTGCGGTTTCTCTCGAGGCGCCGCGCGTGCCGATTCTGTGTTATCGGGCACCGACTCCGGTAAAAAAGGTCGGGGTTTCACCGGGTAGATATTACTGAACTGTCGAGCACCGTGTGGTATCCTACCGGCGTCGGTGATGAAGTTCAACCGAGACCGGTTTTTCCAGGCGGTCCTGTTCCCTGCACCAGGCAGTCCGGCGGCGCGGTGGAGCGAGATCTGGATCCTTACGAAGGATTATTGACACATGTCAGACAAATTCGACCGTTTCACGAAGCGTGCACGCCGCGTGCTGCAGCTGGCCCAGGAAGAGGCTCAACGCCTGAACCACAATTACATCGGGACAGAACACCTGTTGCTGGGTCTGGTGCGCGAAGAGAATGGCGTTGCAGTCAAGGTGCTGCAGGAGCTGGGCGTGGAAGCGTCACAGGTCATCCGCGCGGTCGAGCGAACGGTGGGTCGCGGCGAAAGGGTGCCTTTCGGTAAACCCAACCTTGCACCACGCACCAAACGCGTCATCGAATTGGCGGTCGATGAAGCCCGGTTGATGGGGCATCACTACATCGGCACCGAACACCTCCTCCTGGGTCTGGTACGCGAAGGGGATGGCATTGCCGTCAACGTGCTGCGCAGCCTCGGTGTCAACCTGGACAAGGTGCGCACGCAAACGGCCCGTAGTATCCTGCAAAGCCAGACGCAGCTTTCCAAGGAGAAGCAGAAGACCGAGCGTAAGACCCCGATGATGGACCAGCTGGGGCTGGACTTGACGGCACAGGCCGAAGAAGGCAAGCTGGACCCGGTCATTGGACGCGAAAAAGAGATCGAACGGGTCATCCAGATCCTGTCACGGCGCACCAAAAACAACCCGGCCCTGATCGGCGAACCAGGCGTGGGCAAGACGGCGATCGTCGAAGGGTTGGCGCAGCGCATTGTGATCGGGAACGTTCCGGAGCCGCTGCTCAACAAACGCGTTTTGATGCTCGACGTGGGCTCGCTGGTTGCGGGCACGATGTACCGTGGGCAGTTCGAAGAGCGCCTGAAAAAGGTGATCGACGAGATCAAAGCAACCAGCAGCATCCTGTTCATCGATGAAGTGCACATGTTGGTGGGCGCGGGTGCGGCCGGCAGTGCGGTCGATGCCGCCAATATTTTGAAGCCAGCCCTCTCACGGGGTGAGCTGCAGTGCATCGGTGCCACGACGCTGGACGAGTATCGCAAACATATTGAAGGTGACGCTGCCCTGGAACGCCGCTTCCAGCCGGTACAGGTGGTCGAGCCTTCGATCGATGAGACCATCGAGATCCTGCGTGGCATCAAGGACGCCTACGAAGAGCACCATAAGCTGGCGATATCGGAAGATGCCATATTCGCCGCGGCGACCTTGTCTGCACGCTATGTGCCTGACCGCTTCTTACCTGATAAGGCCATCGATCTGATCGACGAGGCGTCGAGCCGTGTGCGCATGTACAAGGCACCGTTTGCCCGCAGCCTGCGCGATACGTTCGCCAGCCTGCGCAGCCTGCAGAAGGAAAAGGAAGAGGCGCTCAATACCCAGCGCTACGACGACGCCATCGACCTGCGCTATCGCGAAGTCGAACTGGAACATGAGCTCGATCAGATGCGCATGGGGTGGGAAACGGTGGGCAACCGGCCGCTGGTAAGCGCCGACGACATCGCCGAAGTGGTGGCGATGTGGACCGGTATTCCGGTGACGCGCATCGCGGGCGAAGAATCGGCCCGCCTGCTCGAAATGGAAAAGGCACTGCATCAGCGTGTGGTCGGCCAGACCGAGCCGGTCAACGCAGTGGCTAAGGCGGTGCGCCGCGCGCGTGCCGGCCTCAAGGATACCAAGCGCCCGATTGCCACCTTCATCTTCATGGGTCCCCCCGGCGTGGGCAAAACGCAGCTGGCCA
>CAZXQZ010000036.1:7622-27649 GCA_964642445.1 uncultured Anaerolineae bacterium | reverse complement strand
TTGTAGACGCGGTGGCCGAAGCCCATCAGCCGCCGGTCACCGCGTTTGACGCTCTGGATGAAACTGGGAATGCTGGATACGTGGCCGACCTCGTTCAACATACGCAGCACGGCCTCGTTGGCGCCGCCGTGTAGTGGCCCGAACAGGGCGGAGGCCGCGGCCGCCACCGCGGCGTAGGGGTCGGCATGCGTGCTGCCCACGACGCGCATCGTGCTGGTGGAGCAGTTCTGCTCGTGATCGGCGTGCAGGACGAACAAGACCTCCAACGCCTTCTCCAATACCGGGTTGGGCTGGAAGTTCTCCTGCTGCATCTTGAACATCATGCTCAGGAAATTGCCGGTGTAGCTCAGATCGCGGTCTGGATAGACGTAGGGAAACCCCATCGAGTGCCGGTAGGCAAACGCCGCCAGGGTTGGCATCATCGCCACCAGGCGTCGTGTGTGCCGTTGCACCACCGCAGGATCGTCGACACCGTGCGCGTCCGGGTAGAACGTGGACAGTGCGGCCACCGTGCCGACCAGCGTACCCATCGGGTGGGCGTCATACCGAAAGGCATTGAGGAAGTGGCGGATGCTCTCGTGCACCATCGCTTCGCTCTTGATCTCGTTCACCCACGTGTCGAGCTGGGACTGCGTTGGCAGTTCGTTGTACAGCAGCAGGTAGGCCGTTTCCAGGAAGTTGGAGCGCTCGGCCAGCTGCTCGATGGGGTAGCCGCGGTAGCGGAGGATACCCTTGTCGCCATCGATGTACGTGATGGTGCTGCGACACGACGCCGTGTTGAGAAACGCCGGGTCATAGGACGTCAGCCCGTGGTCACCCTCGCCGGCGCGAATCTGGCGCAGGTCCATAGCACGGATCGTCTCGTCGACAATCGGGAGAACGTAGGTTTTCCCCGTGCGGTTGTCAAGGAAAGTCAGTGTCTCGTCTTGCATGTGGTTGCCTCGCCTTCGGTGATAGAAAACAACAAGGGCACCAAGGGTTCTGTGTGGGTGGCCTTGGTGCCCTTGTACCCAGGAGGTGTCGCTGGGCTAGAAGTTGTTGTACAGCAGCGCCTTCTTGACTTCTCCAATGGCGCGTGTGATATTGATCTCCCGCGGGCACGCCTCCACGCAGTTGAAGATCGTCCGGCAGCGCCAGACACCGTCGCGCTGACCCAACACCCGCAGGCGCAGCTCGGCACCCTGGTCCCGGTCGTCGAAGATGAACCGATGGGCCTGCACGATGGCAGCGGGACCGGTGTAGTCCTCGTTGGCCCAGAAGCTGGGACACGAAGTGGTGCACGCCGCGCACAGAATGCACTTGGTGGTATCATCGAAACGTTCGCGCGCCTCGATGCTCTGCAAACGTTCCTTTTCGGGCGTGATACCATCCACGATAAAGTAGGGCATCACCGCACGATACTTGGCAAAAAACGGCTCCATGTTGACCACCAGGTCCTTGATCACCGGCAAGCCGCGGATCGGCTCGACCGTGATCTTGGCCCCAGTATGTTTGACCAGCGTTTTGCACGCCAGCCGGTTGCGACCGTTGATCACCATCGCGTCCGAGCCACAGATGCCGTGCCCGCATGAGCGCCGCAGCGTGAGCGTACCGTCCTGGTACCATTTGACTTGATGCAGCACGTCGAGGATCTGGTCGAACGGTTGGGCTTCGACGGTGTAGGTCTCCCAGTGCTGTTTTTTATCCACTTCAGGATTGAAGCGTAGAATTTTCACCGTAACTTGCATCATTGGCCTCCCAGCAGCGATGAATGAACCATCATCGCCGGTTCAATAGACACGCTCTTTGGGCTCGTACTGGGTAATCACGACCGGTTTGTAATCCAGGCGCAGGCTGCCGTCCGATTCCAGCCAGACCAGGCTGTGTTTGAGCCAGTTGGCGTCATCGCGCTTCGGGAAATCGTCGCGCGCGTGACCACCACGGCTTTCGGTGCGGGCCAGCGCACTGACGCACGTCGCTTCCGCCAGGTCGAGCAGACAGCCCAACTCGAACGCCTCCAGGAGCTCGGTGTTGAAACGGGTGCCCTTGTCCGTGATGGCGATGTGGGTGTAGCGGTCCTTGAGCTCGCGAATCCTCTTGAGCGCCCCGTCGATGAGCTCAGCGGTGCGAAACACGCCGACGTTCGTCATCATGATGTCCTGCATCTCACGTCGCAGCGTCGCCACTTTTTCGTTGCCCTGGTTGCTGCGAATGCCCTCCAGCACCGCCTTGATTTCGGCCTCGGCGTTGGCTGGCAGCGGCGTGAACTCGGTCTGGTGGGCGTATTCCACCGCTTTCTGGCCCGCCACCTTGCCGAATACGACGATGTCGACCAGGGAGTTGGTGCCCAGCCGGTTGGCCCCGTGCACCGATACGCAGGCGCACTCACCCGCCGCGTAGAACCCAGGCAGCACCGTGTTGGTGTTGTCGATCACGACCTCGGCATCGATGTTGGTCGGAATGCCGCCCATGGCGTAGTGCGCAGTCGGCTGGATTGGCATCGGTTGTTTGACCGGGTCGACGTCGAGGTAGGTGCGGCAGAAGTCGGCAATGTCGGGCAGTTTGCTCTCGATGTAGGCCGCATCGACGTTGACCGGTTTGCCGTCCGCCGTTTTGCGTCCATCGAGGGCCGCAAACTTGTTGATCGATTCCGGTCGCGCGTCGAGGTAGACGTAGTCTTTACCATCGACACCGTTTCCCGCCATGATCTCCAGGTAAATCGCCCGCGACACGACGTCCCGCGACGCCAGGTCTTTGACGGTGGGGGCGTACTTTTCCATGAAGCGCTCACCCTTGCCGTTGAGCAGAATGCCGCCTTCGCCGCGCACCGCCTCCGTGATCAGAATACCCATTTTGTAGATACCGGTAGGATGGAACTGGAAAAACTCCATGTCCTCCTGCGGGATGCCGCGGCGCAGGGCAATTGCGTTGCCGTCGCCGGTCAGGGCATGGGCGTTGCTGGTAATCTGCCAGACGCGGCCAAAACCGCCGGTGGCAAAACAGACCGCCTTGGCGTGGAAGACGTGATACTCACCGGTATCGATCTGCAGTGCCACCACCCCGTTGACCTTACCGTCGGTGATGATCAGATCGACGACGTGGAATTCATCGAAGAAGGTCACGTTGTTTTTGATGCACTGCTGGTAGAGCGTCTGTAGAATCATGTGGCCGGTACGGTCGGCTGCATGGCAGGCGCGGCGCACCGGTTTTTTGGTGTTGTTGTTGGTGTGGCCACCAAAGGGCCGCTGCGAAATACGGCCATCGGGGATGCGGTCGAACGGCAGCCCCATGTGCTCGAGCTCGTAAACCACCGGCACGGCCTCGCGGCACATGAACTCGATGGCGTCCTGGTCACCCAGGTAGTCGCTGCCCTTGACCGTATCGAACGCGTGCCACTCCCAGTGGTCCTCTTCCAGATTTGCCAGGGCGGCACCGATGCCGCCCTGCGCCGTACCGGTGTGCGAACGCGTGGGATACAGTTTGCTGATCACACACGTCTTGGCACCGCGCGACGCATAGAGGGCGGCCATCAAACCGGCGCCACCGGCACCGACAATCACAACATCGTATTGATGCGTAGGCATGGTCAATCCCCTCTCACATGGCGCCTGTCTGGAAACGAATAATCGTTTGGGTGCCCATAATCAACATGATGAACACCACCAGATACAGCGCCACTTTGATGCTCGTATTCCATGCCGGGCGCCGCACGTAGTCGTCGATGACCCAACGCA
This sequence comes from uncultured Anaerolineae bacterium, assembly GCA_964642445.1. Classification (GTDB taxonomy): domain Bacteria; phylum Chloroflexota; class Anaerolineae; order SSC4; family Amarolineaceae; genus SSC4. The sequence goes on along the minus strand of CAZXQZ010000036.1, from coordinate 23,936 downwards.
TGCCGTTGGCGCCATGCAGCAGGGCCAGGAAGAGCATGCTCACGTCGTACAAACTCCAGAACCAGCCCAGCGGCCCTGACCAGCGAGTGACGATCGTCTGGAACGTGATGTTTTCGACACGGATAACGATGTGCATGTAGAGCAGGTGGAACACGACCAGGAAGATCAGCACCAGCGCCGATACACGCATGAAGAACCACGAATAAAGCTCGAAGTTACCGCCCCTGACCGGGGCAAGACCCCTTGTTGTCATAGTGCCATCCCCTAAGCCGGTGCGTGGAAGAAGGTGCTCAGCGTCACGACGGCGGCTGGCACGAAGACGAGAATGGTCAGGACCATCCCTATGCGGAACAACAGACGCTCGTGCACGGTCGCTGCCGGCCAGAAGTCGATGATGATGATGCGGATGCCGTTGATAGCATGAAACAACACACCAAAAATCAGGAAGACTTCCATGACCTTGAACACCGGGGCTGTATACAAAATGAGGAATCTTGAGAACACGTCTTCGCCGAGGTTCATCAAGTAGATGTCGAAGATGTGCAGCAAAAGAAAGGCGAGAATCCCAATACCACCAAGACGGTGCAGTAGCCAGGCCCACTGGCCATCACGCCCGCGGTAGGTGATCCCCCGCCAGATCGACGCAATTGCCTGCCCCATTGCCATTTACCTCCGTATCATTTGGAAACAAGAAGAACTGGGTGTGATTCACATCGTGCTTCCGCCTGCCCGTTACCACACGGACAAACGAACACACGCCAACTGCTGTCCATTGTGACCGATACGCCACGATTTGCGTATGACGAAGCGCAGGTCACAACGAGTAATTTACGAACTTGTGACTCCGCGCACATTGTACCCTGGCAGTTCGACAAAGTCAACTAATGCGTTATTAATTTGGAATGAATACCCGTCCTACGCCAGGTGTACGCTGCGTCGTTCAGCGAACCTTCTGAAATACGATCCGCCACGAGAAGTGCCCCTGGCAGACGTTGCGGCTGAGCTCGTTCTGACACGACGCCTCGTCCTGACAGTAGCCACCGGCGATCAGCCACGGCACCGGTATCTCGTGCGGGTTGGTCGAGGTCGGGACGCTGGCCTGGCTCGTGGCGTCCGAGCCATCGGGATTGCGCACGACCCGCAGCAGGTCGCCGCTCCCCCAGGTCACGAACTCGGCCCGCCCCTCGCCCTTACTCCCCGTGACCTGCGGGTTGTCCATGTTGTACTGTCCGGCCACGATGGCCCCGTTGACCGGCGCGCCATTACGATCGACCACGAGCACGTATGCCACGTGGTTGTACCCGCAGTGCACCGACGCCCCATCCAGGTAGCCGCCGTTCTCCTCGACACCCAACGGTCGCTGCTCGATCACGACGTACTGCGGACCCCCACTCGGAGGTGCGGGTGGGGCCTTGGTGGGTGCTGGTGCGACCGACGTCGCCGTGGGCGGCACGGCGGTGGGTGCCGGCGGAGGGGTGGGAATGTTAGCCGCAACGGTCACGCCCGCCAGAGGCCCGCTGGCCGTCACCACACTGGCCGCCACCCAGCCGTCGCGCTGGTTGACGCAGCACACCTGCCACCAATCACCGGCGGCATTTTTGCCGATGATGGTCACCGCCTGCCCCGCTGCCAGCCCGCCGATCACCGGGTAGCCCGTGCCGGGTCCGCCGCGCACGTTGACCGCCCGCGCCGCCTGGGCGGATGGCGTCATCGTCGTGGGCGTTGCGGTGGGCTCAGGGCTCACCGTTGGCAAAGGCGTCGGTGTTGCTGTCGGCGGCACAGCGGGAATCAACGTCGACGTCGGTGGCACAGCGGTCGTCGCCGTTGGCAGCGCCGTGGCAACGTCTGTTGCTACCGGCGCTGTCGTTGGTAAGTTCGTTGCCTCGAGGGGCACCTCAACCGTGAGAGGTGCAGAAGTGGCCGTCGGCAAGCCAGGGTCACTCCCCGTACCACCACACGCCGCCAGCAGACCCATCGTTATCATCAGGCTCAATACGAACCCAACCCGCATGCTCACATGCCTCTCCTCGATCAGGAACCACGAAGTTACTCGTAAGGCCAGTGGCCCCATGTTTTCTACAAGAAACTCGGCGGCGAGGAGCAAGGAGTGCCGCACGTGGGCGTGCGGCACGGCCTGTCCACGAAGGCGGGTCCGCACTTAGCGGTTGCACAGTTGCCATCTTTCCAAAAAGATGGCAACTGTGCAACCGCTACCACCTTCGATGCGGCGAATTCCAGCCATAATGCCGGAAGTTAATCTTTGACAAGCCCTTCGCGCCCCTTCACGCCTTCGTGCTCAAAGGTTAGCGATAACCGCCGACGCAAACTCCGACGTCTTCACCTCGGTTGCACCCTGCATCTGGCGGGCGAAGTCGTAGGTCACGATCTTCTGCTCCACGGTACGGATGTAGGCGTCGATGATCGCTTTGCCCGCCTCTTTCCAACCGATATAGTCGAGCATCATGACACCGGAGAGCAGCAGCGAGCCGGGATTGACCTTGTCCAGGTTGGAATACTTCGGCGCCGTGCCGTGCGTGGCTTCGAAGACGGCCATGAAATCGCCGATGTTGCTGCCGGGAGCGATACCAACCCCACCCACTTCGGCTGCTACTGCATCGGACAGGTAATCACCGTTGAGATTGGGCGTGGCAATGACGTCGAACTCATCTGGGCGCAGCAGCATCATCTGGAACATGATGTCGGCAATGCGGTCCTTGACCACGATTTTGCCTGGTGGAACTTTGCCGTTGTACGGCTCCTTCCACAGGGCATCCTCGGTAATCGTGACATCACCGAACTCCTCGGCGGCCACTTCATAACCCCAGTTGCGGAATGCTCCTTCGGTGTACTTCTGGATGTTGCCTTTGTGCACGAAGGTCACGCTCCTGCGGTTGTTTTCCACGGCGTAGGTGAGGGCCTTACGCACGAGACGTTTGGTGCCAAATGCGCTGACCGGTTTGATGCCCAGGCCGGCGCCCTCGAAGAAACGGGCCCCCATCTCCTCACGCAGGAAGCGTGCCAGTTTTTCGTTCTCCGGCGTCCCGGCCATGTATTCGATGCCGGCGTAGACGTCTTCAGTGTTCTCGCGGAAGATCACAACGTCCACTTTCTCCGGCGAACGCAGCGGGCTGGGCACGTTGGGGAACCAACGCACCGGCCGCACGCAGGCGTAGAGGTCCAATTCCTGGCGCAGGGCGACGTTGAGGCTGCGGAAACCACCGCCTACCGGTGTCGTCAGCGGTCCCTTGATGCCGACGTAGAATTCACGGATCGAGTCAAGCGTTTCATCGGGGAAGTACGTCCCGTAGAGCGCATTGGCCTTTTCACCAGCGTAGATTTCGGCCCAGGCAATCTTACGCTGGCCGCCGTAAGCTTTCTGCACAGCGGCGTCCCAGATGCGCATCGACGCACGGGTGATGTCAGGCCCGATACCATCCCCTTCGACGTACAGCAGAATCGGGTGGTCGGGTACCCGCAGGCTGCCTTCACGCACCGTGATGCGCTCACCCGCTTGCGGGATCACGATCTTGTCGTAAGCCATCGAATGTCCTCCAAAAACGAAACGAGGTATGTCTGCATTGAACAACGTGTGCTTGATTGTACCATCGATTGGCGTGAATCGTGAAACGTGTCACTCTCGCCGGTACGGCTTGAGCAGCGCAGCCGGGTACGACGCGTTGCGTCCGGCCAGGGTCAGCGCAATGATCGTCACGATGTAGGGCAGGGCCAGGAAAATTTCGTACGGCAGCTTGAGCCCGGTCATCTGCAAACGCAGCTGCAGCGCCGAAACACCACCAAACAGCAGCGCACCGAGCAGCACTTTGACCGGCTCCCAGTTGCCAAAGATGATCAACGCAATACACACCCAGCCGCGGCCGGCGATGATGCCGTAGGTGAACGCACCGAGTTGGGCCAGGGACAAAAAGGCACCGGCCAGGCCCATCAGCGCCCCACCCAACGCCAGGGCCAGGTAACGCGTGCGGAAGACACTGACCCCCGCCGCATCGGCTGCTTCGGGATTTTCCCCCACGGCGCGCATGTTCAGGCCGAACCGGCTGCGGTAGAGCACCCACCACACCACCGGCACCAGCAGCAGTGCCACGTAGGTGAGCGCATACTGCTGGGTGATCGGTCCCAGGATGGGCACATCGCCGAACGGTGCCAGGATCGGCAGCGGTGTGATCGACGGCGGCACGCGTGGTTCGCCAAAAACCAGGCGGAAACCAAACAACGACAACCCGGTCAGCAGCAGCGTGATGCCCAACCCGGAGACGTGCTGGTTGACGCCCAGGCGGACGGCCAACATCGCCATCAACAGTCCCGCCAGGATACCGGCGGCCATGGCTGCCACCACACCGACCCACAGCGAACCGGTGGCGCTGGCCACGACGAAGCCGACGAACGCACCAAAAAACATCGTGCCTTCGATGCCCAGGTTGAGCACCCCCGCCCGTTCGCAGAACAGCTCGCCCAACGTGCCAAAGATCAACGGCGTCGCCACCCGCAGGGTCGCCGCCACCAGGCCAATCAAAAATGTGTCCATCTATTCCACCTGTGGTTGCGCCCGCGGCACGCGGCGAATCCGGTAGTTCTGTAACACCAGCATGGCCAGGGCGACCAGCAGCAGCGTGGCCTGCACCACATCACCCAAATAGGCTGGCACACCCAACGCGCGGCTCACCGTCTGCGCTCCGGTGTCGATCAGCCCGATGAACAGCGCAGCCAGCGCCACGCCCAGTGGATTCAGTCCCGCCAGCGTTGCGATGATGATGCCGGTGTAACCATAGCCAGGCGAAATGCCGTCGATCAGGTGGAAATGAATGCCCGCGACCTCACTTACCCCGGCCAGGCCAGCAATTCCACCGCTCACCAACGCCGCCGTCAACATGATGCGCGACACGTTCACGCCGGCAAACCGTGCGGCGTCCTGCCCCAGGCCCACCGCCCGCATTTTCAGGCCCAACCCCGTCCGCGCCAGCACGAACCAGGTGCTGAGCAGCGTGACGATCGCCACTACCAACCCAAAATGGACGCGCGAACGTGGAATCAGCTTGAACATCACGGCGCTGTCGGCAATGGGCGGCGACTGCGGCCAACCCGATACCGGGTCGCGCCAGGGGCCATTCAACAGGTAACTCACCAGGAATAAGATCACCGCGTTGAGCAGTAGAGTCGTCACGACTTCGTCGACCGCCAGGCGCACCTTGAGCAGCGCGGGCACCAGCACCCACAACGTGCCAGCCACGAACCCGGCCAACAGCATCATCGGTATGGCCAGCAGCGGTGGGACACCCCCCACCAGCGTTCCCACGCCCGCCGCCGCAATGGCGCCCGCATACAGCTGGCCTTCGGCGCCAATGTTCCAGAACCCGCCGGAGAAGGCAAACGCGACCGCAATGCCCGTGAACAGCAGTGGCGTGGCCTTGACCAGCACTTCCAGGGCGCTGACCCGGCTGGACAGCGGTGCAATCAAGAAGTAGTAAAACGCCTCGAACGGATTGGCCCCCGCCAACAGCACCAGCGCCGAAGTCAGGATGAAAGTGACGACGACCGCAAACAGTGGAATCAGGGAGCGCATCCACGCCGGTCCCTGCACCCGCTCAACCTTGAGACCGAACATGCGCGACCCCCCTGGCTCCAGACATGTACAAACCAAGTGTCTCGACATCGGTCTCGGCCGTGGGGAAGGTGCCTGTGATCTGGCCTTCGTAGATCACGGCGATCCGGTCGGATAGGGCACGGATTTCGTCGAGGTCCTCTGACAGCAGGAGCACGGCGGCCCCGCGCGCTCGCTGCTCCAATAGTTTGCTGCGTACGTAGTCGGTGGCGCCCACGTCGAGCCCGCGCGTGGGCTGGGCGGCGATGACGACGGTGGGTTGGCGGGACAGCGTGCGCGCCAGGATCACCTTTTGCATGTTGCCGCCCGACAGACCGCGGGTGCGGTCGCCGGGGGATGCCTTGATCTGGTACTCGGCGATCAGGCGCGCCGCGTGCTCCTGGATACGCCGGCGGTCCAATACACCACGATGCATGAAATCGCCCAGGTTCTCGAGCGCCAGGTTTTCGGCCACGCTCAGTTCACCCACAACCCCTTCATGGCGGTCCTCGGGAATGCGACCCACCCCGGCTGCCGTGAACTGGGCGGGCGTCGCACCCACCAGGTCCTGCCCGGCGATCCGGATACGTCCGGCGGATGGTTTGAGCGTGCCCGCCAGCACCTGTGACAGCTCACTCTGGCCATTGCCCGAAACGCCGGCGATGCCCAGGACCTCGCCCGCACGCACGGCCAGCGAGATTCCCTTGAGGGCCAACAGGCCCTTTTTGTCGGAGACCTGCACGCCATCGATTTCCAGCAGCGGTTGGGCGTCCGCCGCGACGTCGTTTTGGCTGGCAACCCGGGTCACGCCAAACGTCGGCCGGCCGACCATCATGGCGGCCAGCTGCGCCGGCGACGTGTCGGCCTTTGCCACGGTGCCAATCGCCTTGCCATCACGCAGCACCGTCACGCGGTCGCACATCGTCATGACTTCGTTTAGTTTGTGGCTGATGAAAACCACGGAGAGCCCCTGGGCGCGCAGCCGCTGCAGCGATGCGATGAGGTCGTCGACTTCCTGCGGCACCAGCACCGCCGTGGGTTCGTCGAGGATCAGGATGTTGGCGTTGCGATACAGGGCTTTGAAGATCTCCACCCGTTGGCGTTCGCCGACACTGAGGTGACGCACCAGGGCGTTGGGCTTCAGGTCGACGCCAAACCGCGCAATCGCCTCCCCCACCTGGCGCTCCGTCCTGCGTGGATCGAAGCGAAGCCCCGGCACGGAACCCAAGACGACGTTTTCGGCCACCGTCAGCGTCGGCACCAGTGTAAAGTGTTGGGTGACCATGCCAATCCCGCAGGTTATGGCGTCGCGTGGGGTGTGGATGTGGGTCTCCTGGCCGCTGACGAGGATACGACCGGCATCGGCGCGGTAGAGGCCGTAGAGGATACGCATCAGCGTCGTTTTGCCGGCGCCGTTTTCTCCCAACAGGGCGTGGATTTCACCCTGCCCCAACTCGAAATCGACCCGGTCGTTGGCCACCAGGGTGCCAAACTGTTTGGTGATGCCCTGCATCTGGACGGCATACATCGATGGTGTCATCCTGGGGTATTCAAAAAGGCCTGGAACGGCGAACACCGTCACCGTTCCAGGTCCTCGCGGTCAGTTCACAGCCTGTGGCTGTGCTTCGTCGATGTCCACGCGGAAGAGACCGTTTTTGATCTGGGCTTCCTTCTCTTTGACCTTGGTCAGCAGGTCTGCGGGAATCTTACTTTCCGTGGCGTGGAACGGTGCCAGGCTGGCACCGCCCTTGGCGACCATACTGAAGTCCTTAAGATCCTGTGCGGTGTATGCGCCGCTGGTCACCTGGTTCAGCACGTACTCCACCGTCGGCGTCATGTTCCACACCGGGCTGGTGACAACCAGTTCTGGCGCAAGTTCGTTCTGATCGCTCATGTTGCCGATCGCAAACAGCCCCTTGTCCTTCGCCGCCTCGATCACACCAAAGCGCTCGGCGTACAACACGTCGGCACCGGCGTCGACCTGGGCCAACGCCGCTTCTTTGGCCGCCGCCGGGTCGAACCAGCTGTTAATGAAGGTGACCAGGACCCTGGCATCGGGATTGACTTCTTTGGCGCCCTTGTCGAAGGCATTCACCAGCCGGTTGACTTCGGGCACTGGATAACCGCCGACAACCCCGATCGTATTGGACTTGGTCAGCCCAGCGGCCAGCATGCCCGCCAGGTAGGCCGGCTCGTGGATCCAGTTGTCGAACACCGAGAAGTTGGGGTCGGCCGGCCCCAGGCCGGAGCCAAACACGAAGGCGATGTCGGGATACTCGGCGGCCACACGGCGCACCGCCTCCTCGTTGCCAAAGGCGTCACCGAAGATCACATCTGGTTTCTGCTGCTCGGCGGTCTCGCGCAGGACACGCTCCATGTCCCCCGAATAGCCAATTTCTTCCGTGAAGGAGTATTCGATTTTGCCCTCTTCCTGGGCTTTCTGCAAGGCCGCATGAATGACGCCGTCCCACGGTTCTTCGATCGGCGTCGCAAACGCACCGAAGACCTTCAACTTCGCCGGACTTCCGGCTGCCGGGGCTGCCGTCGGTGTGGCAGCGGGCGCACACGCACTCACTGCCAGCAGCAGTAGAACTGCGACGAGTGCCAGAGACAAAATGGTTCGTTTGGACATGTGTACTCCTCCTCAGTTGTGGGCATAACAAACGGAAATGGTGTTTCGACGGTGCTGCGTTCAATCAGACAACGGTGCGAGGAACGATGCCGCTATTTTACACGTACCCGTGACAACCTCCAACTTTCCACCGCCCTCCCTACTTTTTACTCCCAACGTCCCGGTTGAACGGCACGTTGGTCAGGTACATGTTGCGCAGGCGGGTATCGTCGATGCGCGCGGCGCGTTCCACCAGCAACGCTTGCCCCAGGTTCAGCGCACGGCGTGCCAGCGCCTGCCGATCGGGATAATCGGGCCCCAGCGCCTGCGCCACCTGGTGACAGATCAGGCACACCTGGACCGGGTATTCGACCTGGTTGGGATCGTGGGTCTCCATCCAGGTGAGCGCGGCGATGACGCCGCGGTACGCCTCGGCGTGGTGCCCGGTGGCCAACGCAATTTGCGCCAGTGCGGCGATGGCATCGACCGCCGGCCCGCTGTGCGGCTGTAGTTTGTCACGGATGGCCAGCGCCTGCTGCAGGGTGGCCGCAGCTGCGGCCAGGTCGCCGCGCGCCGCCAACGCGTAGCCGAGGTGGGTCAAAGTGTAGGCCTCGCCGCGCCGGTCACCGATCTGTGCCTGGATGGCGCGCGCCTGCATCAGCAGCTCACAGGCGGCCGGCACGTCCTGGCGATGCAGGGCGATCAAGCCCAGAGTGTCGAGCCCTACCGCCTCGCCTTCGCGATCCCCCACCGCGCGGCACAGGTCACACGCCTGGGTATAGCTGGCGTGTGCAGCGGCGTAATCCCCCAGGTCGAACTGCAGCCCGCCCAGGTTCCCCAATACGAACGCCTCGCTGCGCCGCCAGCCGCTCGCCCGGCTGAAACCGAGCGCCTGCTGCATCGCGGCGAGGGCGGCGGTGAGCCGGCCCGACAAGTGGTCGATCGTGGCCGTCATGCGCAGACACTGGATCACGCCGCGCCGGTTGGACACCGAGTCGAACAGGGTGTGGGCCTGGTCAAAATGGCCCTGCGCGGTATCGAGCCGATCCTGGTGGTAGTGGGTCAACCCCAGGTCGAATTCGATCTGGCCGCTCAGATCTGGCCGGTCGTTGGTTTCGGAGGCGATCAGCGCCAATTCGAGCGCCTCGGTGGCCGCGGCATAGGCGCCGCGGTGGATCAGGACGCGTCCATACAGGTTGTATGCCTGGGCTTCGAGCATCGAGTTCTTGGGTGCATGGGCCAGGGACTGTTCGACGAGGGCCAGGGCGTGATCATAGTCACCGGTCAGACGGGCCAGGTCGGCCTGGCGCAGCTCGATTTCGGCCAATCGCGGCAAATCGGCACGCGCTAATGCCAGGTTGGCCAGGGTATCGAGGTCCGCGGCCTGGGCTACGTGCTGCCCCAGCCAGTCGTACGCGAGGGCGCGCGCCAGCAGAATCGCGTAGCGAGTTTCCCAATCGGCTGCGGGCGTCAGCACCAGGGCGCGCGTCAGGTGTTGCACCGCTTCCTCGTGGGCATAGCGACGCGCGGCCACCTGGCCGGCGCGCCAGTGGTACGCCGCCGCCCTGTCAGCCAGACCGGCGGCATCGAAGTGCCACGCCAGTTGAACCGCGGCATCGTCGAGGCGCGATGCGTAGAGATCCTCCAGGATGTTGCCAATGTCTTCGTGCAGATAGCTGCGCTGGACCTCGTCCAATTCTTCGTACAGATGCTGCTGCAGGAGTTTTTGCAAAAAACTGTAGCGCGAGATGCGGCGGTTGCCAAGGCGCTCGACCGTCGCGGCACCGATCAACCGCTGCTTCTTCCCCAGCTCATCACTCAAACGCTGCACCAGCCCGCGCTCGTCGGTCTGCCGCAGACGGGCCACAATTTCGACGGTGAATCGTTCACCCTCCACGCTGGCCATACGCAGCGTCTCGCGCAGATCGGGGTCCAGGCGGCCAATCCGTTCGTCCAACACGCCTTCGATGCGCGCCGGCAGGATGTGCCAATCCAGTTCGCCCACTTCGTGCCAGCAACCCGCGTCATCTTGCACGAAGGCGCCCCGCTCGGCCAGCAAAGCAAGTGACTCGACGAGAAACAACGGATTGCCACCGGTTTGGCGCAGCAGGGCGGACCGAAACGTAATGCCCAGTCGGTTGGGCACCGCATCCAGGTAGGCATCGAGCAATGCAGCGGCACTGGCTGCATCTGGCCAATCCAATACAACGGTGATTTCACCGTAGTAACGCTGGAATTCGGCCAGTACCTTTTCCAGGGGATGGCGCTGGCCGTTACGTTCCAACGCCACCTCGTCCGGCCGGTAACAACCGACCACGAGGATGGGCGCGTGATCGATGCGCCGCCCCAGGTGGAACAGCAGGCTCATTGACGAACTGTCGGCCCACTGCAGGTCGTCGATGACGATGATCAGCGGGTGGCTGGCCGCCAGCGTCGTCAAAAAACGTGTACACTGCTCGAACATGCTGTCGCGATCGACGGTGTCGGCCGACAGCGCGCCCGCCGCCGACCGTGATGCCGCCAGCTTCTCGAGTTTGGCATCCAGGCCGCTGTGTTTGGATGCCGAACGACCCAGCGTGGTAATCAGGTTACCACCAGGCACCAGGGTGTCCACCAGGTTATATCCGACGTCGAGCAAGATCAGCCCGGACTTGACCAGGACCTGCTGCAGACGACGTGCGTTTTCACCGGTGATGACACCCTGCGCCAGTTTCGTTTCCAGGTCGCCGGTCAGCAGTCCCAGGATTTCACGAAACGGCAGGTAGGCCTCGCCGATACCGCCCTGGGCGTTGCAATCGCCAATGGCGACGAGCACATCGGCATAACGCGCCTGCGCCAGCCGTGTGAACTCCTGGACCAGCCTGGTTTTACCCATGCCCGCTTCGCCGGCCACGCACACCACCCGCCCTTTGCCCACAACCGCAGCCGCCAGGGCGCTGTCGAGTTGGGCCAGCTCATGCGCGCGGCCTACAAACTGCCCGTGGTTCATGGATAACCTGTCTGTCTCTTAGCGTGCTGGCTCACGGATGCACCCAGCCAAAACAGCTGGTGACCGTCTGTACGTCGTGCAGATCGACGTCGCCGTCCTGGTCGATATCGGCCGCCGGCAGGTAACACCCCTGGCCCGTCGTGCAGCCCCAGGCGGCCGCGACTGGCGTTATGTCGCCCGTGACGTCGACCTGGTTGTCGGCGTTGATATCGACGGCGCTGCAGAAGTACTGCGTCTGCGCCGTTGTTTGCAGCGGGTTATCCAGGTACGACCGCGGCGTCTGGCCAACCGGACCGCCCGCGGGCGCCAGGATGACACCGGCCAGCGTGAGACGCAGGACGCCGGTGGGGCTCTGAATGACGGTGCCCGCCTCGCCAAACGAGCCCACCGTGCCCGTTTCGTTGGGATCGCCATCGGTACAGTTACCGCTGCTGCTGTTGTCCCGGTAGTAGTGACTGGCCGTACCGCCGCTGGCCGTCAGGTTGTTGAGGGTGACAATGCTGCCCTGGCTGCCGCTGTACTGGGTCCAGCTGCGCGGCGCACCGGTGATCGTGGCCGGCACGCCGTTGATAACGTCGGTGCTGCCCGCCGAGTCGTAGTAGGTGGCCCCGGAGTACCCGCTGGCCGTGGGGTTGCGCAAATCGAAGGTCACGTGCATGTAACTGACGTCGCAGACGTTGGGATCGGCGGTAAGCACACTAAGGTCGAGTCCCGACTGCACGTACAGGCTATCGCGATAGATGTGGCTGGGCGTGATGGGGCTGCCCCCGGCGACACGCACCGGTCCATCCAGCGTCGGCTGCAGGTCGAAGTCGGGCGGCAGGTACTGCGACAGGTCGCCCTCGCACAGGTACTGAGCCGGCCAACAAATACCGAGAATGCGCGGCCGAACACCGATGCGAATGTGGGTGCGGTCCAGGATGTCGCTTGGGGTGGGCACGTAGTTCTTGATCTGCAAACTGTCCAGACCGGGGTGCCAGCCCGTTGCCCCGGGATTCAGCGGCGAGAGACCGGCGTTGTAAGCCGGCGAATCGAAGCTGTGGTTGAACGCGTTGAAGTTGATGTAATCGGTGGTCGTCACCACCAGCGAATCCTGGGTCCGAAAAACGTACACCCAGCCTTCATCGGAAGCGTTCAGTGGATCTGTGACCTTGACAGCCACGCGTGGCTGTGAAAAACGATCGGTGAGGCTCAACCAGGCGGCGGGCAGCGCCTCCCCGCCCAGGTCACGCACCATGAGGACGAGCTCGTCGTTGCTGTCGAAGGTCGGAATCTCGTCGGTCGTCGTGTAGTTGCCCGCCGCATCGACCTGATCGATCTGGAAGGGAATACTGTGCCAGGTCTGGTTGGCCGGCTGGTAGACAAAGGCAAACAAATCACCCGCATCGGCCCCCACCAGGCTGGCGAGCTGGCTGCCGGGCAGACTCACCGGCTCCCAGGAGCCGGTATCGATACGGTCGGCGGCCGGCGCCGCGCCCGCCAGGCTCCAGCCTACGACGAGCAGGAGCAGCGGTAGGGCGGTGGCAACCAGGTAACGGAACATTCTGCGCTGCATGTGGGATCGTCCTTTCGTTGCGCCTGGCGTTCAAACGCCAGGCTGATAGCTCCCTGGCGTTCAAACGCCAGGCTGATAGCTCAAGCCCGCTGAAGCGGGCTGGGGGGTGGCAACAGCCCAGCCCGATCAGGTCGGGCTTCGTCTACGTAGCCTCGACCACCAGTCGCCCAGCGTCTGGCGGCCAGCCGACGTCTACTCTCTGGCCGCCAGACGATCATTCATGCGCTGCCAGGCGGCGGCGTAGGACTGCCCGGCCAGCACGTCGAGGTCGGACCATGCCAGCTCGGCATGGATGGCCTGCGCCAGGTCGCTGGTGGGGTCGGCGGCCACCAAGCCGGCCAACAGCGCATGGAGATGGACTATCGTCTCCTGTGAGACGGTCACACTTTCGGCGCGCAGTCGATCCTGCGCACGCAGTGCTTCCAGGCCGGGGGCCACACCACGCAGGAATGCCGCCAGTTCGTATCGCAAGTGCGGATCACGCGCCAGGGCGCCGGTCACTGCGGCACTATGGCGGTAATAGAGGTCGATGAAATGATCCCCCGCGGGCGTGCCGCGCAGAACCTGCTCGCGGACCTGGTACATCAGAAGCGTGAGCTGGATCGTTTCGGCTGGTGAGGTGAACAGGGACCGGTCACCGGTCGTCTCCTGGATGACACAGCCACCGCCGGTACAGCTGGGAGCGGTGTTCATCTCCACCGCCAGCAGCGCCGTATCCACCTGGGTGCAGTCGGCGGTCGTGATCCCCGCCGTGCCCACCAGGTCGAGACACGACTGGTTGAGCGCATTGTAGACGTCGACGAAGGTGGCCGATGCGGTCAGGTACTGCGTGAGGCTGCGGTACTGCACGCGACCCATCTTGTCCAGGCCGATGCCGCTGACCGTACGCCCGTTGAAGGTGCCGCCGGCGGCCATCAGATAAGCCGCTTTGTTCGGGATTCCGCTGTTGGTGTGCACGCCGCCGTTATCGGAGCTGGTGCATACGTACGCGGACACACGGTCGGGGTCACCAAACTGCGGCGGATCGGCCATGCTGCGGATGGCGCCGATACCCGGCAGGTCTTCGCCCATCAGCCAGGCGACCGGCGGGGTGTCGTTGCCCGCACCGTTGGTCATGTCGATGATCTCGGCGGCAAAAACAGTCACGCCCCGGTGCACCTGGCGAAAGCGCACGTGCGTCATGCCCAATTCGTCAACCACAACTTCCTGGCCAACCAGGTTGTGGGACAGGTCAGGCATACCAAGCGCCTGTTCGTACCGCACCAGGAAAGTCAGGGCGGTGCCGTATGGACCGCTGGCAAGCTGGGCGGCGGTGGTGCCGCTGGCAATCCCAGGCAGGCCGCGCACGAAGGTGACCGCACCCGTGGTCGCATCACGGGTGATCGTGAGTGAACCTTGCGTATCCTGCTGCAGGCTGTCCGGACCGGGTGGGGCGCCGGCGGCCGGCACGCTGGCCAGGACAAAAATCACCAGGAACACGATGAAGGCGGATCGCGAGACAAAACGACGGGCCATAAGTCCTCCTCATGAGCAGTGATAACCTTTTTGTGGGCAGCAGCGAGTACCCAGATTATAGCGCCATTACAGCAGAAAGTCTACTGAGCAAAAACCTGCATAGGCCAGGAGGTTTTTTTTGCTTTTGTGCCAGTGCGGATACAATGCAAAGGATGAGACCTTTGCGCAAACGATTCACCCTGACTTCTATGTTCTCGCAACCCGTGGTCTGTGATCGGCAGAGGAAGGTGGCACGTTCAGGACTGATATCACTGGCTGCCGGTATCCTGTGGGCGCTGTTCCTCACCAGCTGTGGCCAGGTCATCACCCGCCCGACAGCTACGCTCCCGCCGCCCACCCCAACATTGGCCGTCACGGCGGCGGTCACGCAGCGCCCCACGGCGACCCCGGCGCCTTACACCCCCGAACCGACCTTTACGCCCACGGTAACACCCACGCCGGTCATCTACGCCATCCAGCGCGGCGATACCTTGGGCGTGGTCGCTGCCCGGTTCGGTGTCACCGTCGCCGCCTTACAGGAAACCAACGGCATCGCCGACCCGCGCAGCCTGCGCATTGGCCAGGAGTTGATTATCCCGGTGGTCAATGCCGCGGGTGACCCAGGCGTGACACCAACCCTCACCCCGATTCCGGTCACCTATACCGTAGAGAATCTCTATTTTGCCGAGATTCCCCGCGGCGGGCTGTACGTCCTGGGTGAAGTGTATAACCCCGGCGACCAGCCGCTGGAACAGGTGGAATTTACGATCGATTTGCGCGACAGTGCCAACCAGGTCCTGGCGACAACCCAGGGTGGTATTGTCACCGATTACATCGAGGCCGGCACCCGCGGACCTTTCGCCGTGCTTTTTGCCAACGCGCCCCAGGCATTCACGAGCTATGTCGTGCAGCCCCTGCGCGGTTTACCGGGGTACCTGGGCAATTATTACCGCGACCTGGTCATTCGTGATGCGGTGGGGGGCAGCGAACAGGTTGGCTCCTATATCGTTTCCGGCCAGGTCGTCAACGTTGGGCCAGAAGACGCCGTCGAAGTGTCGTTGGTGGTGGTTGCCTACGATGGGCTCGGACGTGTGATCGGTGTGCGCCGCGCCGAGCCCGCCCACAACGTCATTCCGCGCGGGGGGCACACCGACTTTGCGATCGATGTGGTCCCGGCGGCCGGGCCGGTGGCTCGTTTCGAGATCATCCCCCAGGCCAGGCGCGTACCGGCGGTTCAAGCACCGTGACGCTCCGTGGTGTTGGTCAAACGATGGTGGGAGCGGCTGAGGAGATTCATGGTGGTGACGTCGACACAAACGGTTGAAAAGCCTGGTTTGTTGTACCGGGGTGCCCACGTCGTAATGCGGCTGATCGTCAGGCTGCTTACGCGCTTTCAGTTGGTGGGCATAGAAAACATACCCTTGGCCGGACCAGCCATCCTGGTGACCAATCATCTGCACCGCTTCGATGCTGTGATCGTGGCGGCGGTCGTGCCGCGTCAGGTCACCACGTTTGCGGCTGACAAATACAAGCACGATCCGTTTTTTGGCCCGCTGTTACGGCTGTTCGGGCACCCAATCTGGGTAGCCCGCGGTGAGCCCGACCGGCACGCCCTCAAGGAGGCATTGGCTGCGTTGAAGCGTGGTGAACTCCTGGGGGTGGCGCCAGAAGGCACCCGCAGCCATACCGGTGCCCTGCAACAGGGACACGACGGCGCCGCCTATCTTGCGGCACGCACGGGGGTTCCACTCATTCCGATGGTGGCCTGGGGACAGGAACAGGTCCTCACCGAGCTGCGTCACCTGCGCCGGCCCGCCGTGTACGCGGTCATTGGACCACCCATCATCCTGCCGCCCGAAGCCCAACAGGCGCGCAGCACACAGCTGAGCTGCTACACCGAACAGATCATGCGCACCATGGCCGCCATGATGCCGGAACAATACCGCGGCGTCTACCGCTAGGAGTACGATTACCGTCCTACTCCTACTCGTACTCGTACTCGTACTCGTACTCGTACTCCTACTCGTACTCGATCCTTGCCGCACATCTGAGTAGCAGTGGGTCACTTG
>CAZXQZ010000036.1:0-7522 GCA_964642445.1 uncultured Anaerolineae bacterium | reverse complement strand
TACTCGTACTCGATCCTTGCCGCACATCTGAGTAGCAGTGGGTCACTTGCCACGACCGCAGCCATTGAACGCGCGCAGTCGATGGCTACGCTCAAACGCAGTGACCAACGAGTACGAGTACGAGCCGGTCACTCTTGCGGCTCATTCACGCGGGTGCAGCGTACTTCCCGGCAAAGCACGCAGGATATTCTCCCACTCGGCCAGGCTTAACGTCTCCGCCCGCCGCCGTCCGTCAACCCCCGCGCGGGCAAGCGCTGCATTCACATCACCGGCCGGCAGGTGCAGCCCGCTGGCCAGGCTGTTGTGCAGCTGCTTACGCTTTTGCCCAAACCCCGCCCGCACCACGTCGAAAAACCGTACCACCTCATCCGCTGCCAGCGGTACCGCCAGGGCCGGCCGCCGGCGCAGACGTAGAATCGCCGATTCGACCTGCGGCGGTGGGTAGAAGGCACCGGACGGAATCCGCCCTACGATCTCTGCTTCCGCATACAACTGAACACTCACCGCCAGCAGGCTCATATCGGGCGGTCGCGCCACGACGCGTTCGGCTACCTCACGCTGCACGGTAACAACCGTCAGCTCGGGTGGGCACCCCGTCTCCAATAGATGCCGCAGCACAGCCGAGGTGATGTAGTAGGGCAGGTTGGCGACGGTTTTGTAGGGAGGAGGGAGGAGGGAGTAGGGAGTAGGGAGTAGGGAGAGAGTGGGGAGTAGGGAGAGAGTGGGGAGTAGGGAGGGGATGGTGCAGGGGTCGAATTGGAGGATGTCGGCATGGAGGAGGTGGAGGTTGGTGTGGTGGCCAAGGCGGGTACGGAGGAAGTCGACCAAACGCTGGTCGGCTTCGACGGCGATGACGTGGGCGGCGTGGACGGCCAGGCGTTCGGTGAGCGGGCCGGGTCCGGGGCCGACTTCGAGCACCACGTCTGTTGCGGCCAATTCGGCGGCATCCACGATGCGGGCCAGGTGGGTTGCGTCCAACAGGAAGTGCTGTCCCAGGCTCTTGCGTGGGGCCAGGCCCGCCGCGCGCAGATCGTGCAGCCAATCAGGCATGGCTCAGCGCCGACGGTCCGGATAACGCGGCCAGTCGGGCAGCAGCCAGCGGATCTGGTGGGCGGGCGGCGGTGGCCACAGCAGGTAGACGTCGGTCCACCAATGCCACGATTTGTACTCCCCCTCGGAATACCCGAGGTCGATGAACTTGCCCTTGATGCCGCCACCGGTGTCGCCGGCAATGCCTTTGCCATACCCAGGCACGTAGACCCACGAACGGAGCGGCACCACGGTGGGATCGACCGCCACGATACCGGTTTTTAGCATGAGGCCGATGCGGGTACGCCCGTAGGCCGGATGTGAGGCAGGGCGGCCGGCACTGGCTGCCGTGTAGGCCGTGGTGTACATGCGTATCATGCGCCAGTAGGTGATTTCACCATCGGCGGTTTGCAGCGTCTTGGGCTCGATGAGGCGGCCATAGGCAAGCACACGAGTGATCGGTTCTTGGGCTACCCAGCTGGTATCCAGGGTACGGCTGATGACCTGGTTATCTTCGTAGCGCACCCGGTAACGGTGGCGGGTAATCCCCGCCTGGCCCTGGGTATTCACCGCGCGCTGGTCGATCGGCAGGCTGTTGTCACCCACCCAGACCGTCTCGAACGGCACGACGTCCTGCTCGATTTCGACCTGTTCGCGCACGCGCACGATGCGCACCGTCGTCTCGGGCACGAGGGCCGTTGCCATGGCCGGATCCACCCGGTCCAGACCGGCGACGACGATGCCTTGCTCGGCCAGGGCCGAGCCGACGGTCGCCTGCCGCGTGCGCGTGCGCAGCGTCTCGCCGTCGAAGTGGAAGACGACGGGCATCGAATGCCGGATGAACACGTGCATGCCGGCGCGTACCGGTGTTCCGAGCGGTGGATCGACCTGATCACCCAGATACACCGTGAAGCGTTCGCGGTACAGCGCTTCACCCACGCTGGCTGCGGTCGTACGTAGCTTCACCGCCACGGCGCCATCGTGCACGGTTAGCGGCACGGCGCGCCGCAGGACCAGTGTGACGGGCTGCACGGTGTGTTCGTTCCAGGGATGAACACCCCAGAAGCGCGGCACGTCCGCCGCTGTCACAACCGGCGCCGGCAGCGTGGTCGTCAGCACGGCGCGCGTTCCATCCAGATAAAGCTCATCGGCCGGGTCGACCGTCAGAACCGCCTGTTCGAGCAATTCCCCCACCGCCGTGGCCTGCGAGCGCAGCGCCAACTCACGCCCGTCGGCGACGATCCACACCGGTCGCGCTCGCTGTACGGTGATGGCGGTTCCTGGTCCCAGCAAAGAATCGCGAGCCGGTTGTACCCGATCTTCGGGCGCCAGCGTCAGGTTGAGCTCATGCAGCACGTCACCCACGGTTTCCTGGTGGGTCGTAACACGCGCGCGGTAGCCATCGACCGCCACCACCAGGGGCAGCGCGGTCGAATGGTGGTACCACAGAGCCGCCGCAGCCACAGCCGTGAGTATCACCAATAAACCGACATGCGGCCAGCCAACAGCCAGGTGAGAACGAGAGAGGGTGATGGCGTCCATCATGGCATTGATTATACATGTGAATGGCTGAAAACCAAAACGTCACCTGAATTCGCGCTTTTTGGCAGATCGTGTATAATGCACAGGTCATGCCCGGGTCATCTTGAAAGGAGTCAGTGGACCGTGACAACTCGCACACGCCGTAGGGTCCTTCTCGTTGTCTGCAGTACCTTGCTTCTCACGATTGCCTGGTCGGCCAGTTACGCGGCACCGAACTACCAGGATGCCGGCAACTGTCAATCTATCGTCTCACCGCAACGCGGTGATGGTTGGCTAAACATTGCCAATCGTTACGGCGTGAGTGTGGCGGCGCTCAAAGCCGCCAATCCGCAGGCTGTCCGGCGTAATGACCAGCTCTGGCTCAGTGATCGGCTGTGCATTCCGGGAACGCCGGTAGCCACACCTACCACGCCCGCCACCGCCACCGCCACGGTGACGGCGGCCGTCGCCACCGAAGCTACCTACTACACCGTGCGCGCGGGCGACGGTTGGTTTGCGATTGCCCAACGTCTCGGTTTACCCTTTGCCACCCTGTGGAATGCCAATCCGCAACTGCAGCGTCCAGGCCGCACATTGTACATCGGTGAGCGTATCCTGATTCCCGGAACCGGTGCCACCCCCACGACCCCGGCAGCCCCCACAGTCCAACCACCCACGGCGACGGCCACCGCAACCGCCACTCGCATCCAGCCGGCAGCCACCGCAACTGCCACTCGCACCCGGCCGGCGGCCACGGCCACAGCAACCGCCACCCGCGTGCGGCCGGCAGCCACGGCCACGCCGACCACGATCGTGCGGACAAACCCAACGGCTACCCCCAGCCCGGTCGCACGCGTGACCCGGGTTGCGGTAGCTGGACTGCCAGCCTGCCCATCCACGCTGGCCGACTACACGACTGCCGTCGAACAAGTCCTGGCCACTGATGTAGGCAAGTTGGTGCGCTGGCTGCAGGGCTGCCAGACCGGCGGCAGCGGTAAAAGCGGCGCCCGCGGGCTGGACATCGATGGTGATGGCGCACGGGATGTGGTGGTGATCGTGGCCGATCCGGCATCACCCGCCGATACGCCGCCCGGCAACGTTCTCATCTTCCACGGCACGGCCGACCCCAAGGCGTGGGACCTGCGCTACGTGGCTGAAGCCAGTGGGCAGATCGGTCTCCTGGAAACGGCCGACGTGAACGCCGATCGTAAGCTCGACATCGCCTGGACCGATACGACGTGCGGTGCGCACACCTGTTTTACCCGCGTGCAAATCATCGCCTGGGATGCTGCCCAGGATGAGTACGTCAACCTGATCGGCAACAACGCGACGATGGCCACCGCCCAGGTCCGTTTTGCCGACGTCAACGCGGGCAGTGGCAAAGAATTGATCATGCACGGCGGTGAAATCGGCTCGGCGGGTGCCGGCCCGCAGCGCCCCTGGACGGAGATCTGGGCATCGCTCGACGGCGAACCCTACGTGTTGGTCGACCGCACGTACGATCCATCGCCCTGCTTGTACCACCACGTGCTGGACGCTAATGATTTGATGGCACAGGGCAAATATACCGAAGCCGCGGCTGTTTACGCGGATGTTGTTGATGACGTTACGCTGGAAACATGCAGCAGCCGCCCCAATGAGCGGGTGGAGCTGCGCGAGTTCGCCTGGTACCGCCAGGCATTGGCCCTGGCGTATGCCGGCAACAAGGCCGAGGCCGGCCGGACCGTGGCCGCGTTGGCCCAAACGCTGCCCCAGGGGCTGTATGCCCCCGTCGCCAACATCTGGTGGTCGGCCTACAACGCAAACGAAGACGCGCCGACAGCCTGTGCCACGGTAGAAGCCTATGCGCGGGCCAACGCCGATGTCTGGAAGATCCTGGCCGACTATGGGTACGCAAATCCCACGTTCAGCGCCGACGACGTGTGCGTCTTACCGCAGCGCTGACAGGTGATTGGAGAGGCAGGGCATGCCGCCACGCATTCTGATCGTTGGTGGAACGGGGCAAATTGGCCAGGCCGTCGTGCGAGACCTGTTTGCGCATACCGGGGCCACCCTGGTGCTGGGCAGCCGTAACCGGGCACGTGGCGAGGCCGTTGCAGCCAGTCTCGGCCCACGCGGCGAATTCGTACCGGTGGATCTCGACACCGCCACGGTGGCCGACTTGCAGGCCCTTCTGCCCGGTATCGACCTGGTGATGCAGTGCGTAGGCCCCTTCCGGGAGCGCCCGCACACCCTGATGGAGGCCAGCATCCGGGCCGGTGTCAATTATGTCGATGTGTGTGATGACAAGAAGGCAAGCCAGCAGCGACTGACCCTGCACGAGATGGCGCGCGCGGCCGGCGTCACAGCGCTGATCGACACTGGTACGTTTCCCGGTATCGACAACGTCCTGGTGGCCGATGCCCTACAGCGTCGCCCCCAGGCCAATGACGTGCGCCTGCACTTCGTCTGCGCCGGCTCGGGCGGCGGTGGCTTTGGCGTCCTGCAAACGACGTTCATCGCCGTGAGCCAGCCCTATGAACAGCTGGTTGACGGTGTGTGGCGTCGCACCCCTGCGTACCGCGGACGCACGGTCGTCGACTTCGGCCCCCCGCTAGGTCAGCGCCCGGTCTACGACTTCGAAGTACCCGAGCTGTGGAGCCTGGTGCACGCCTTCCCCCAACTCAAACGCTGCACCAGCAAGTTTGGCTCGATTCCGGAAATTTGGAACTGGGCCACGATGGCCCTGGCGATGTCGCCCGAACGCTATCGAACCGACCGCACATTCCTGGACCGGGCCGCCGAATGGTCCCTGCCCAAGGTGCACCGCATCGACCAGCGCGTCGGCGCAGCCCTGGGCATTCGTATCGAGGTGCGGTCTCCCGATGGGTCCAACGAAGTGACACTGTTCTACGCCGACTCGACGGTCGAAGCGGTGGGTTGGGCAACCGGCATCGCGGCAGCCATGGTGCTCGATGGCGAAATCGATGCGCCGGGCGTCCTCCTGCCCGAAACGCACATCCCCGCAGGGCCGTATGTGACGCGGCTCGTGGCACGCGGCGGCGTGCTGCGGCGGCGCCTGGTTCAATAGTGCGGCGGGGCCTTCTTCCCCACCAGGTTCTCGACCTTCTGCGCCGCAAGCTCAGCCTCGGGTGATTCTTCCCACTCATCCAGGTAAGGTGCCACCTTGCCGTTGATCGGCAGCCCACGCCCATCCACAAAACCGAGTTTGCGCAGCTCGTAGCGTCGCTGGGAAAAGATCGCATCTTCGGCGCGAATCTTTTTGGCGGAACGCCGCAGGAAGTAGCGCATGGCCCACCAGCCACGCTGCGGTACGACCGTCGGTGGCACATGGTAGATTTCGTGAATGATCGAGCGCGTGGCCGTGATCGGCGTAATGTGGCTCTCTATGACCATGTCCTTGCCGAAACCCTCGTAGACTTCGTTGCGCACCTGGTACGGTGTTGGCCCCCAGACGCGCGTCTTGCACAGCAGTGACTTGTTGAGCGGCGCCCGGTATCCGATCTCCACCAGGTTGATCTCGCCCTGCTTGCTCAGGTATCGGCAGTGGTTGAACGTCGAGGTGTGATACTCGGCCGGATGCAGGAAGTCGAGGTAGTTTTCCTGGATGTGATAGACATCCGAATCGATCGTTATGTCAAACCAAAAGCTGTTACACACCGCTGGCCGGGCCTGCAGCGGAGGTTGAGTGACCAGGTCCAGGTCCCAGGGCAGGCGCACCCAGAGTAGAATCCCGTCATCGTGCGCCAGGTAACGCGGCAGCTGCAGACGCGGGCGGTCCAGGCAGGTGCCGTTTTTGAAGCGCCAGCCGTGCCAGGGACACGTCAGCTGTCCCTCACCGCTCACCGCACCGCCACCCAGCGGTCCACCCCAATGGGGGCAGACGGCCGATGCCGCCTGCACGGCATACGGCGGATCACCCGCCCGCCAAAAGACGATTTCCTGGTCTGCCACCAGCTTGTTCAGGGTATGCCCCGGCTTGAGTGCCTCGCTGAACGCTGCGACGTACCACTGCCCCGCATGCACCGTCGGGAGAGAGCCGTTCGTTCCAGTCATGGTCGATGATATTCCTTGCTGTGTTGGTTTCAGTTATGTGACGATTCAAACACAGGTGGGGTCACGCCAGGGCCCTGCTGCACATGGCGTCAATGCCGGAAGTGGCGCACCCCCGTAAAGCACATGGCCAAACCCAGCCGGTCGGCCGCGGCGATGACCTCCTGATCGCGCATCGACCCGCCGGGCTGCACGACCGCCGTACAGCCCGCCGCCGCCGCTGCCTCGACGCCATCGGGGAAGGGGAAAAAGGCGTCCGAGCCGACGACGGCGCCGAGGGCCCGGGCACCCGCCTTGCGCGCAGCCAGGTGCACCGAATCGACGCGGCTCATCTGGCCGGCCCCTACACCGACCACCTCGTTGGCCGTGGTGAATACGATGGCGTTCGACTTGACGTGTTTGGCAACTTTCCAGGCAAACGCAAGTGCCTGGCGCTCCGCCTCCGTCGGCACCCGCTGTGTGACAACCTGCCAGGTCGCCGGGTCTTCCATGCTGTCGTCCGGCGTTTGCACCAGCAGCCCGCCGTGCACGCTGCGCAGCACCCAGGGGTATTGGGCGTCAGATTTGACTTCGAGCACACGCAGGTTCTTTTTGCGCTTGAGCGCCAGCAGGGCATCTGCGGCGTAGGCCGGTGCCGCCAGCACCTCGACGAACAGCGAGCCGATCGCCTCCACCGTTTCCAGGTCCAGCACCTGGTTGACGGCAATGACACTGCCGAATGCACTCACCGGGTCGGCTGCCAGGGCCAGGCGGTAGGCCTCGGCCAGGGTGGCCGCACTGGCCAGGCCGCAGGGATTGGTGTGTTTGATGATAGCCACCGTCGGGGCCGTGAACGCCTGGGCCATACCCCAGGCGGCGTCCAGGTCGACGTAGTTGTTGTAGCTCATCTCCTTTTCGCCGCTGAGCTGGTGAGTGCATT
>CAZXQZ010000035.1:7600-27729 GCA_964642445.1 uncultured Anaerolineae bacterium | reverse complement strand
GCCCCAAACAGATTCTCTCCCTCGAACATGCCGGTGAGTGTTCCCATAACACGTACGTAGTCCCCATCGTTGACCTTTGTACCCGCAGACGCTACGACAATGGTGTTGCCATCGGTTAAGCCATCTGTCGTGTACATCTGGAAGCCAACCATATCAGCCGAGAATTCCGGTTCAAGGAAGATGCGCCCGGTAAGTTGGACTGATGCACCTTGATAGCCGTCAGCATCCGTCACCGCCAAATTCCAATTGTCATTCGTGAACAACAACTCCGGCGTGTTGGTTGGTTGGGGTTTTCGGGTCGGCTCTGGTGTAGCCGTTGCAGGAGATTTGGTGATCGATGTTGCGGTTGGTTTTCGTGTTGCATTAGATTCGCGAACTACTGTAGCAGTGCTGCTTGGTTCCAAGGCTGTGTTATTGACGGGCGTTGCCTCACCAGCCCCTTTTGCAGTCGTCGTAAGGGTCGCTTGTACGCCACGTGCCACGCGGGTGGAAATCAACGCCTCGTCGTCACTCCGGCTGCTTGCCCCGCAGGCCAGTTGAAGAATCAACACAAGACCGCAAATCAACAATAATATCCCCCGCGGGATTTTCATGTTCGTCTCCTTTGGCCGAGATATGGATTACACCTGTTCTTGCCGGTACGCCGGCTTTGGAAAGATCACTTTCACGGGCTGGCGATAGACCGCATGGCTGATCAACAACTCGCCCTTACCTAGCCGGGTTACTGCGCCTCGGATATCCTGATCGAGAAAACGGTAATCTGGCGCGTTGACCTCGGATGAACCTGTACGCCCGATGATCTTGGTGGCGCTGTTGCCTGTGACGCGAGAATGCACGGCGCTCATGAACTGCTGGGCCGAGATCAGGATCACGCCCAGGCTGCGGCCGCGCTCGGCCACATCCAACACCTGGGTCGTAATCGGGCTGTCTGTGCCGCCGCCAGGCGCGTACTTGTTCAGCTCGTCGACGAAGATAATCACCTTTTCTGGCACAGGCGTACTCTCAGTTCGATCATCTGTGGCATCGGCCTTGACTGCATAGATTGTCCGCAAGATATCGCCGAAGACGAGCGCCTGCTCGTCGTCCGACAGTCGGGCGATGTCGACCACGTAGGTCACGCCCCCTTTGATGTTGGCCAATTCGCTGGCCAGCAGCCGCTCATTTTTCGAGCGGCTGTCAACGAAGACGCCGGTCTGCCGTGTCTGCACAATACGACGCACGTGGCGGCGGAACATGCCAATCGACGAGCCGGCAAACATGCCGCGCCAGCGCCCTTTCTCGTTGCCTGCCTGGCGCAGATATTCCAGGAGGCCGCTCCAGCTTTGCATCTTCGGCGCGTCTGCTTCATTGTTGACCAGAATCTCGCGGATTTCTCCGTAGATACCTTCGACCGTACCACTGGGGTCGGCCACGTTGCTGAATAGCAGGTCCAGCTTGTCGGCTGTACCGGGTACGTCATAAGCGTAGAGCGTATAGAAACTTGGCACTGGCGAGAAGCTGTTGGGCATGCCCTTTTCGCCGCGTGGCAGCAAGTACCGCACCTTATCGAACGGCTTGGGCTCCAACCCCATCGCTTCCCACAACGCCTTTTGCTCTGGCGGAAGTTCCGGCCCGCGTTGGTCCACCTGCAAAAGGTCGGCCTGCTTGACGTTCAGGATGACAACTGCAATCCTATCTTTGTCTTCTGCCGTTTGGAGAATGGACTGCAACAGGAACATGGCGTAGGAGGTCTTGGTGGCCAGGCCGCTGATGCCGGAGATATTGACGTGCGCCGACTCAGGCCCAAGCAAGTAACGTCTGTCCAAATAGGCCACTGTGTCTGAACCATTGCTCATCTTGATCAACCCGGCCGGGATAGCGTCAGGCTTGCGCTCGTTGATCAAAGTATCGGTGCCGAGCGCTTGCTGAATACCGTCCGGATCGGCAAAGTAGACCAGCCGTTCGCTGGGGACGGGCATGTAGATATCAGCTGTATTGCTGAGCACATTGACTGCGGCTACGGTTGTTCCCTGACGGTTGGTATTAGGTTCTTCGTCCAATCCACCGAAGTTACTGGAAATGTAGTTCGCCAGGTGGTTGGGAGCGTCGGTGCGGTGTTCGAGGGTTGTCACCAGGCCGTAGGTGCGACTGGCTGGTTCACCGGGTTGATTGACCTGATCGACGGCGATGATATCGAACGGGTTGACGATGACGTCATCGGGTAACCAGAATGCCAGTTTTTCCGAGGTGATTGCATCGCGTTCGGTGGCGGACGTGCGGCCAATCGGTGTGGGTGTGTCGGTCATTGCGGCAGCTCCTGGGCTGGCTGGGGCCAGCGAATCGTGCCCATGAGCACGTCCTGCGAGTAGAAACCGTTTTTGATTGCCTGTTCGGCCAGGAAGATGGGGTAGAGATGGCAGTGCCAACGCTTGTCCCTACCGTGGGGTGTCACGTTGCGTTCAGCAACCAGCGTGGACGAAATCAAGTCGGCCAGCTGGGCGTCCACAGGTGATTGATCGGGTCGCGGCAGCTCGACCTTGACCACGCCCATCAACGGGTAGTCCATCTGCTTTTGTTCGCGCAGGCGCACGTACCAGAAGGCCACCTTGCCACCGTGGGCGCTGAACGCAGCGGTGCGACTGGCATAGGGGAGGCCAGCCAGCACACGCGTGATGTCGAGTCGTTTGCCGGAGCCGCGGCCAAAACGAAACTCTGGATCTTTGCGGAAATTCTTGGCGACGCCGATCATATGGGGCGTCTTGATGAACTCGTCGAGCTTGACCGCCCCGTCGAGAATCAACCACGTCTCGTCGTTACGCAGGCCATCGGTACGGTCGATCATCTCGATCTCGAGCTTGTGCATACGGTTGCGGGCAATGCCTCCCGCGCGCGTGCGCAAGGTCTCGGATGTAGCCTCCATCGGCGCATGGGCGTTCCTTTCGGTGGTGTCGATCACCTCGAAACTGCCGTCCGCCGTGTCGAGCTGTTTCAACTGCTTCCACACCGTATCGGATACACCCAGCGACCCTTTGGGCAGCAGCAGCAGAATACGTTGGCGCCGTGCCAGCGGTCGAACCCTGCCATCATCTGTGCGCGACATCACGGCCGCGCCGATTTGTGCCAGTTCGATGGGAAACGAGCGGTTGCCCTCGATGCCGGTTGCCAGGTAGTAGGTACGCAGGCTACCGTCGATGAAATAACGGTAGAGATGCTGCTCGGCGCGGTAGCGGGGTGGTGTCGATCGGTAGATACTGCGCACATCCGGGGCTGGTGTCTCAAGGAACTCTGTCACTTCCCGGCTTTCGGCGTTGATGAGCATGTCCTCGATTTCGTCTATATCGGGCAGCAGCAGGTCTTCGACGGCGCCGCCCACGGCGGGCAAGATGTCGATGTTTTTGCTCAGCGCTTCGACGGCGGGTTTCAGAAAGTCCAACATGGCGAGGTCTCCACGCAATCATCCCAACCCGCACTCACAGCGGGCCAGCAACCAGAAACATGCAAACATTATATCATGATGAGCGCTGAACCTGCAACATGCACCGTACCGAAGCTTCCACGCACAGGGGAAGGATTTGTTCCAGGCCGGCAACCTATGCCGGACAGGCGCTGATGTGACGATGTCTCGCCGTCATGGGAACGTACGTGCGCGGCGGAGGTTGTCACAGCCGGAGCTGTGACCTACGGTTCCTGCCGTACTCCACAGGGGCGATTCGTTTATTCGTTGCTCCCATTCGTTGATGGCGGTTCGGGCCGCACGCCAAAGCGGCAGCATGGCTGCCGCACTCCAGATCGGCGATTCGTTTATTCGTTGCCCCCATTCGTTGGCGGCATTCGTTTCGTTGACGGCCTTCGTTTCCCCACCCGCCACCACACACCCACCGGATACCCCAGCATCTTCGCCACATCCCCCACCACCCGAATCACCGGCACCCACAGCGCAGTGCGCACGCGGTCGGGCGTGGACAGCTCACCCCACGCTGCGGCCAGCCGCTGCCAGGGACGGCGGCAGTAGGCGTAGACACCCAGCGCCAGGCCGAGCCAGCCCAGCCAACGCGCCCCATAGCCCGCCAGGGCGTGACCCAGCAGCGCGGGCAGTACGACCAGGTAGGTCAGGTAGCGGATGGCGTGCCGTTTGCGCCACAGGTCGGCCTTGCCGTCGCCGCGGGCGTAGCGGTAGTACTGCTTGAAGAAGGCACGCAACGAGCCGCGCGGGCGAAAATGGGCAATGGCCGCCGGTGCCCAGCCAAACGGCCCGGCGACGCGGCGCAGGTTGAAGTCGAAGACCAGGTCCTCGCAGTAGTCGAGCCATTCGGGGTAACCGCCCGCTGCCTGCCAGGCCGTCTTACGAAACGCCACCGAACGGCTGGAGGGCAAAAAGGTCGTGGGATCGATGTCGTCGAGCGTGGGCAGCACGGTGGCGCCCATCGCAACCTCGAACGACGTGTGCGGATCGGCGACGAAAAAGCCAGACACCACCGCCGGTGCATCGGCCTGCGCAAACGGCGCCATAAGCGCGGCCAGCCAATCCGGGTCCAACTGGACGCCGGCATCGGTCGAGGCGATGATCTCGTGACTCGCCGCGGCGATCGCACGGTTGCGCCCCTGCGAGATGTTGGCCCCCGGCTCGACGAGGATGCGCAGCGGGAGCCGGCCGGCGTAACGCCGTACGATCGCCACGGTGTCATCGCTGGAACCGCCGTCGACGATGACGACCTCGTCGGGCGGGCGCGTCTGCTCAATCAGGCTGTCGAGCAGACGGCGCACGGCAGGGCCTTCGTTGAGAACAGTAGCTATGACAGTGACGTATGGCATAGAAGGCTCACAGAAAAAATTACCACCAAGACACCAAGGCACGAAGCTTATCTGCTTCTTTGGTGCCTTGGTGCCTTGGTGGTTTCTATGACGGGTTCCCGAATGTTCGGGCTACTGATGGAACGCTCAGTCTGCTAGCGACACTTCGGTCTTCGGATCGAAGTAATGGGTGTTGTCCATGTTGACGGCCAGTTCGATGACATCCCCCGGTTTGGCCTGCGTACGCGGGTCGACACGAGCGACGAACTGTTTTTTGCCGGTCAACAGGTAGAGATAGATTTCATTACCCATCAACTCGGTCACGTCGACCTCGGCCTTCATGTAGGAAGGCGAGATGGCGGGCGGTGAGAACTGCTTGGCGTGAATGTCCTCGGGCCGTACGCCAAAGATGACCTGTTTGCCTTTGTGCTGGCGCAGGCTGTCCGCCTTCTGCGGCGGCGCTTCGAGACGGAAGGTGCCGCCATCGACGATCAGCTTGCCGTCGGCTTCGACCAGCGTGGCATCGAAGAAGTTCATCGACGGGCTGCCGATGAAACCACCGACGAACATGTTGCTCGGATGATCGTACAGCATCTGCGGCGTGTCGATCTGCTGCAAGAGGCCGTCCTTCATCACCGCAATGCGCGTCGCCATGGTCAGCGCTTCGACCTGGTCGTGCGTCACGTAGATGAAGGTGGTGCCCAGCTGGCGGTGCAGCTTGCTGATCTCGGCACGTGTCTGGACACGCAGCTTGGCATCCAGGTTGGACAGCGGCTCGTCGAAGAGGAAGACCTGCGGCTCGCGCACGATGGCGCGGCCCACGGCGACACGCTGGCGCTGACCACCCGAGAGCTGCTTCGGCTTGCGGTCCAGCAGCTGGGTGATGCCCAGGATCTCGGCGGCCTTGCGCACGCGGTCGTCGATCTCGGACTTCGGCTTCTTGCGCAGCTTGAGACCGAACGCCATGTTGTCGTAAACCGACATGTGCGGGTACAGCGCGTAACTCTGGAACACCATGGCGATGTCGCGATCCTTGGGCGGTACGTCGTTGACGACGCGGTCGCCGATCAGGATGCGTCCGTCGGAAATCTCTTCCAGGCCGGCCAGCAGGCGCAGCGAGGTCGACTTACCACAACCAGAGGGGCCGACGAAGACCAGGAACTCTTTGTCCTCGATCTCGATGTTGAGGTCGTTGACGGCGGTGACGTCGCCCCACCGTTTGTAGACATGATCGTATGTTACACTAGCCATGAAATTTGAACTCCTTTGTGAGTGTCAAATGAGCAGAAGAACCAAGGACAGAACTTTGCGGTCGCCGAGGGTCCATAGCGGACCCAACGTGGGTTTCCATGCCTGGGACAGAGAGGGCTAGAACTCGTTGGCCAGGAGCATGTCCCCTGCGGTGGCGGGTCTCATTGCCTAAACCGTTCCTTTGTTCTTTGCTGGAGGTTGGATATTAGAAATTGGATGTTGGATGTTGGATGTTGGATGCCGGGATGGCGCTGAGAGATGGCTCAGCAGCGGGCAGTAGCATGATCCGGTGTGAGTCACCAGCGAACTGGACTGGCGCCGGCCCGGGCGGGGCGGGTCACCTCCTTTGTACGTCCAAAACAAACCTGGTTGACGGTGCGGGGGTACGGAAAGCTGTTTGAATTATACCATGGATCAACTGAAACGCAAGCTACAAATCAGATAGAGATTATCACAATTCAGTGGGTCGCCGGAATGTGCCCTGGCCGGCCCGTATCATGGCCAATGAGCGCGCGCTGGGCCATGACTTTGACAACCGCGGTGATTTGTCGATAATATGCGACGGTCGGGAGACCCGGTGCAAAAATTGCCGGGGACAGACCGCCTGACGTTCAGAAACTGTCAGCAACGTTTTGTAGATTTGGCCGAGGGGTTCGTCATGTCGCAACGTCGCGGGGGCGACGCAAGCCAGCCAGCCGGTGAGGTCTTTGGGAACCTACCCCCACCACAACTCATCACCTCAACCGGGCAGCTGCATCGTATTCTGCCTCATCTCCTGGCATCACCGTATGTCGCTGTCGACACCGAAGCGAACAGCCTCTTTGCCTATTTCCACAAAGTCTGCCTGATTCAACTTTCCATCCTGCGCACCGACTACGTCATCGATCCGTTGGCGATCGAGCTCGACATCCGCCCGCTGGGCCAGCTCTTTGCCGCCCCGCAGGTGCAGAAGATCTTCCACGCCGCCGAAAACGACATCCTCGTGCTCAAGCGCGATTATGGTTTCGCCTTTACCAACGTGTTCGACACCTTGTGGGCGGCGCGCATCCTGGGCTGGCCCGAAGTGGGCCTGGGCGCCATTCTCACCAAACAGTTTGGCGTGCCGCTCAATAAACAAATGCAGCGTGCCAATTGGGGCAAACGCCCGCTTACGCGCGAGCAGCTGGCGTATGCCCGCCTGGATACGCACTATCTGATTCCCCTGCGCGATACGCTGGTGGCCGAGCTGGAAAAACGAGGCCGGCTGGCCGAGGCGCTGGAGGCGTTTGCCAGCCTGCCAGACGTAGAATTTGTGTCGAAGCCGTTCGACCCCGAAGGCTTCTGGCGCATGCGTGGTGTGCGCGAGCTGGCACCCAAGGCCCAGGCCGTCCTGCAGGCGCTGTACCTGTGGCGGGAAGACAAAGCGCGATCCCTGGACCGGCCCCCGTTCAAGGTGTTGTCCGACCACGCCCTGCTGGCGATGGCGCAGAAGCAGCCCGCTTCCCTGGGCGAGCTGGCTCACCTCAGCGGCATGAACCGCAGCCTGGTTCATCGTTCCGGTAATGAGATTCTGGAAACGATTCGGGCAGCGGGCGTAGCACCGCCGCCCACCATGCCGCGCCGTCAGAACAACCACCACGCCACGCGACCCGATGAAGAGACCCTGGCCCGCTTCGAGCGGCTGCGAACCTGGCGCACCGACAAAGCCATCGAACGCGGCGTTGATCCCGATGTGGTGCTGACCAACGAAACGCTGATGCACATTGCGCGACAGATGCCCGCCACCCTTGCCGACCTGGAAACGTGCCCCGGGTTTGGACCCAATAAACGACATCTCTATGGCCGTGAGATCATGGCCCTGCTGGGCCGGGATCGTATCGTTGCGGCCTGACAGCCATGAACCCGCCGCAGCCCGCGCCGCGTGCCACGATTTCACGAATGAGGCAATTTGATGCAGATCACTTTCTACGGTGCCGCCCGTTCGGTCACCGGTTCTTTGCACTTGCTCGAAGTCAACGGTCAGCGCATCCTGCTCGACTGCGGTCTGTTTCAGGGGCGACGCGCCGAAACGTACGAGCGTAACCTGAACTTTCCTTTCGACCCTGCCACGGTCCATACGGTCCTGCTATCCCACGCCCACATCGATCACAGCGGCAATCTACCCAACCTGTGCAAACAGGGCTTCAGCGGCACGATCTGGTGTACGCCGGCCACGCGGGACCTGTGCGCGTCGATGCTGCAGGACAGCGGTCACATCCAGGAAAAGGACGTCGAGTTTGTCAACAAACGGCGTGCACGCGCCGGTGAGCCGGCCGTTGCGCCACTCTATACGCGCAACGACGCCATCGCAACCCTTGGCCAGTTCGTTTCGGTGGGTTATCAGCGCCCGATCGAGGTGGCGCACGGTGTGACGGCGACCTATTTCGATGCCGGGCACATCCTGGGCTCCGCCATGATCCAGCTCGACCTGGAGGAGGCCGGACGGCACTGCCGCCTCATTTTCTCCGGTGACATCGGCCGCCGCGGCCTGGCCATCTTGCGCGATCCCACCGTGTTCGAAGGTGCGGATTACGTCATCATGGAGAGCACGTACGGCAACCGCCGGCACGAGACGCCGGACGAAGCCAGCGAGCACCTGGCCACGGTGGTCAAAAATACCTACCGTCGGCGGGGCAAAGTGATCATTCCCGCCTTTGCGGTGGGCCGCACACAGGAACTGGTGTATGCACTGCACCGGCTGTCCAACGCGCGCGAAATCCCTCCCCTGCCGGTGTTTGTCGATAGCCCACTGGCCAGCAACGTGACCGAGGTGTTCCGCCTGCATCCTGAGTGCTACGATCAAGAGCTGCGTGAGTTCCTGGCGACGGATCGTGATCGTAATCCCTTCGGCTTCGAAAACCTGACCTACGTGCGCGATGTGCGCGAATCGAAGGAACTGAACTTCCTGCGCGAGTCGGCCATCATCATCAGCGCCTCCGGGATGGCCGAAGCCGGCCGCATTTTGCATCACCTGCGCAACAACATCGATAACGCTGCCAACACGGTGCTCTTCGTCGGCTTCCAGGCCGAAAATACGCTCGGACGCCGCCTGCTGGACGGTATCTCACCGGTGCGCATCTTTGGCGAGCAGCACATCGTACGCTCGCGCATCGAACGCATCGACGGCTACAGCGCACACGCCGATCGGACCGAACTGCTGGACTGGATTGGCCACATGGACCCGGCGCGCCTGCGCCAGGTCTTCCTGGTGCACGGCGAGCTGGAGCCGGCGACAGCACTCGCCCAGGGCATCCAGCAGCTCGGCATCGATCAGGTGGTGGTTCCAGAACGGGGTGACAGCTTCGAGCTGTAGGTCACGCCCCAGGCGTGACGGCGTTTGTGATTGTAGGTAACAATACGGGTTATTCCTGGATTTGTGCTACTATCAGATCAGGATGTTTGAAGATTTGAGTCAGGTTTGCTGCACATGCCCGATCTATCGTTTTTAGGTAACCAACTGGCCTGGTTATGGGTCATTCCAGTCCTGGGAGTGCTTGTGTTTTGGCACGAGCTGGGCCATTTTTTGGGCGCCTTGTGGATGAAGGTCAAGGTCGAGGAATTCGGCTTTGGTTATCCGCCGCGCCTGTGGACCATGTTCGTCTGGCGTGGGGTAAAGTTCACCCTTAACTGGCTGCCGTTGGGCGGCTTCGTCCGTATGGTGGGCGAAGAAGGCAACTTCGATGCCGAAGGCAGCCTGACGTCCAAAAAACCCTACCAGCGCGCCATCGTGCTGGTGGCCGGCCCGCTGATGAACCTGATCCTGGCCCCCATTCTGTACACGATTGTCTTCATGAGCGGCACGCCGTACCCGCTTGGCCCGGTGGAGATCACGGTCGTTGCGCCAGGCTCACCGGCGGCCGAGGCTGGTTTGCAGGTGGGCGATCAATTCGTCCAACTGGCCGACACACAGCCGAAGACAACGGCCGATGTGAGTGCGGTCACCCGCCAGTACCAGGGACGCCCGATGGAAGTGACGGTCCAGCGCAACGGTGAAATCGTCACCGTGACACTGGTGCCGCGTACGCCGGCCGAGATACCAGAAGGTCAGGGACCAACCGGGATTGCCATTCAGCGCGCATTCGTCACCGCCGACAATCTGGCCCAGGCGTTTGTCATGGGGCTGCGCCACACCGGCGAAGTTCTCACAGCCATGGTGACCGGCCTCATCCAGCTGGTGCAGAGTGTATTTTTGCCGGGCGCGGCACCGATGCCGGCAGGTGGCATAGCAGGACCGGTTGGGATCGCCCGCATCACCGGGGAACTGGCACGGCAGGGCTTGATTCCGCTGATCGAGCTGACGGCATTTCTGAGCCTCAACTTCTTCATTATCAACCTGCTGCCCCTACCTGCACTGGACGGCGGCCGCCTGATGTTCGTTGGTCTGGAGGCGCTGCGGCGCGGCAAACGCATTGCACCCGAACGCGAAGCGCTGGTGCACCTGGCCGGTATGGTTGCCCTGATTGCGCTCATGCTGGTGGTTTCTTATATGGACCTGGCCAATTGGTGGCGTGGTACGCCCATCTTTCCCGGCCAGTGAACCCGGCGTAACAGACGACTGACCCACTGCATATCGTACCCATGACTTCTACCCTATTGTGATGTTCAGATTGCCTCTGTATAATCGAGGTACTGCCGCAACAAGGGCGTTGTGGTCGTTTTTCGGTTCACCCCGATCTGTCAGTCAGTAGGAGGTCGTCAATGCAGAGGCGTATTGCACTCAATGTGATGGTTGCCGTAGTCATGCTTCTGTTGGTCGCCATCACGCCCGTCGGTGCGCATGTGTCGTGGTGTTCGTCCGATCCGGTGGTTGTCCTGCCGGACGGTTCCGTGATCAACGTGATTGTCGAAGCGCCGGTGGATTATGCCGGCTCCCATGTGTTGGTTGGTATTTTGGCACAGGAAGGGGCCGAATTAACCGAGGTGCTCGACGGAGATTTGGTTCTTCATGCGTCGTTCGCCGCGGGCTTACAAAACCCCAACCTTTTTGTCGTTGCGCGACCCGTCGGCGAATTTCCGCTGCGGGTGACGGTCTTACGCGACAATGTCGTGGTGGATGTCAATGAAGGAAGCCCGGGTGCCGCCGTTCGAATGTGGCTTCAATTCTAGGGTTCGTTTCTCCGAGCGGCTGAACAGCCGGTGGTGGGGCCCCCCACCACCGGCTTTTTGTGCTGTGTGCGATCCTTCCCCGATGCAGCCTGGGCGGAGGCGAAGGGGGCAAGCCGTCCATTGATTCCCTCATTCTCGACCGCCGCCGTCGATTCGACCAACGACGCGCCGCCGCGGGCCAGACGGACCGATCAGATCGTAGCTGTCCTGGCTGTCCTATGGTTCGCCGGCGGCCTGGCCTGGTTTGTATGGCGTGGCTGGCAGGCCGTGCAGCAGCCAGGGCCATACCTTGGACCCGGATACCTGGTATGGCTGGAGGGTGTGCCACAGCTGACGCCGCTGCGTTTTGCTGTGCTGGTCCTGCTGGTGGGTGCCGGCCTGGTCCTGGGCTGGCTTCTGTGGCGAACGAACCGCTTCGATCGCTGGCTTATCTTGGGGCTGCTGGCTGCCGGCGCAGGGTTGGTCTTGCTGCGGCCCTCCGCAACGGGACTCGCCCTGCTGCTGCTGATCGTCCTGCTGATCGTGGCCGCCAGTATTGGCCGCTGGTCGCTGCGCCATCTGCACGTCAGCACCACCACTCAGGCCGAGGCGCTTTTTTTTAGCCTGGCGCTGGGGTGGGGCTGGCTGATATTGAGCGCCCTCGTGCTGGGCCTGCTTCAGCGCCTGTCCCCACCGGCACTGTTGCTTGTACTCCTGCTGCTGCTGGGTATCTCCTGGCGCGACGGGTTGACCTGGTGGCAGATGGCTCGCCGCTGGCGGCCCCATTTGCCGGGCGGCAGCACCGCTCGCCTGCTGGGCCTGGCTCACCTGCCCTTTGCGGGCCTGGTGCTGCTGGGGGCACTGGCACCCGCCACAGCCTTCGATGCTACGTGGTATCACCTGTATCTGCCCAGGCTCTACCTGCAGGCCGGTGCCCTCGCCTATCTCCCCGCGCATTATCGTACGCTGTGGCCCGCCAACGTCGAGCTGCTCAACCTGTGGGGGCTGGCCCTGGGCGGTGAGTCCCTGGCCCAGCTGATCGGTCTTGGCCTGGTGGGTGGACTCCTGCTGGGCATCTACGTGCTGGCGCGCCGCTTGCTGGGCACAACGCCCGCGCTGCTGGCCACCCTGCTCTATTTGTCGGCCCCGGATGTCAGCACCTACGCCCCCAGCGCCTACGTCGACCTGCCCCTGGCTTTTTTTGTGCTGGCCGCCGCCATGGCCTGGATGGCATGGTATGCCTCTGGCGCACGCGGCTGGCTGCTGACCGGCGCACTGGCGGTGGGCCTGGCCGCGGGTACGAAGCTCCTCGGTTGGCCCTACCTGGTGCTGTTCGTGCTGTTGACTGCGATGGTGCTGTGGCGCCGGCCGCACGCCGGGCGCGGCCGCACGTTCGTTTGGCTGCTCCTGCTGGCCGCGGTACCGAGTGTGCCGTGGCTGGTGCGCGCCTGGCTGCTGGGTGGAGACCCGCTATTTCCCTTCGCCTACCGCTGGTTCCAGGAAGCGGCCTGGAATGCGTGTACCGCAGCTTTGCACACGGCACACTTTGCCTACGTGGGTGTGGGCCAGGTGCGCAGTGTGCCGGACCTGTTCGTCGTCCTGCGCCTGGTGGCCGACTATGCCGCCGGGCCGTGGTTGAGCCTGGGCTGGCCGTTGATCGTGCTGCTGCTCCTGCTGCGTTACGTGCGTGGGCCGGCGCGCGTGCTTCTTGCCCTGGCCGGCATCGGGCTGGGGTTGACGATCTTTCAGGCGGTGCTGTTTCCTATGCCACGCTTCTTTGCCACCGCGCAGATTCCGGGTGCCATCGTCGTGGCGGCCGGCACCGTGGTGCTGGTTCAACGTGCGCCACGCTGGCCGCGCCGCACCCTGCTGGGACTGCTGGGAATCGCCCTGGCCCTCTGCCTGGCCAACGCGGCCTGGGTGCGGCTGGATGCAGCGGTCGTGGTGTTGGGCCGGCAGTCGGCCAGCGAGATGCTGGCGCGCGGTCTGCCCGAATATACCGCCCTGCGCTGGGCCAGCGACAACCTGCCGGCCGACAGCCGGGTTCTCAACT
The DNA here is from genome assembly GCA_964642445.1 of uncultured Anaerolineae bacterium. GTDB lineage: Bacteria > Chloroflexota > Anaerolineae > SSC4 > Amarolineaceae > SSC4. Next base: position 14,552 of record CAZXQZ010000035.1, on the reverse strand, counting down.
GGTCGCTGCGTGGCCTGTATCTCGACCGCGATCAGGTCCCGGTCGATCCCGCCTTCCAGGGGTCGCTCGACGTGTCGACCCTGCGCAACGCGGCCAGTTTCATGGACCGGCTGCGGGCGCTGGGGATTACGCACCTGCTGGTGCTGCCCGATGCCAGCCAGTTCTACTATCCGCAGGGGCCGGCCGTGGGGGCTTACCTCGACGCGGCCCTGGCGGCCCTGGCTCCGCAGCTGACCTTGCTCTACGAGCATGCCGGCACGCGCGTTTACGCGCTGGACACAACGCATAACCCGGCGCCCGTGCCGCTGCCAGAAATCGACGTGTGCCAGGACTTGCCTTGAGCGTGTGCAACACCGGCCGCTGAAGACCGCCAGGACAGATAGCGCTGCCGACCCACCAGAATCAGCCGGTGAGCTGGATATTGCCCTGGCCCGCGACCTCTGCCGGCAGTGCGGCAGCCACGCGACGGATCGTTTCTTCGAGGGGAATGGCCGGTGACCAGCCCAGGACACGCTGAATCTTCGACGTGTCGGGCACGCGCCGCCGCATGTCCTCGAACCCGGGCGCGTAGGCTTCGGCATAGGGAATGAAACGAATCCGTTCGGACAGGCCATCCGTTGCCGGGGTGCTCGCCAGAACCGACAGCACCAGCCGCGCCAGGTCGGCGATCGTCACTTCACGCGTGGTACCGATGTTGAAGACCTGCCCGATCGCCTGGGGAAGCTGCGCCAGCTGGATGGTGGCGCGTACGACATCGCTGACGTCGCAAAAGCAGCGACTCTGCCGCCCATCGCCGAAGACGGTCAGGTATTCCCCACGCAGCGCTTGGCCCACCAGGCGCGGCACCACCATCCCGTATTGACCCGTCTGGCGCGGACCCACGGTGTTGAAATAGCGCAGGATGGTGACGGGCAACCCCAGCTCGTGCTGGTAGGCCAGGGCCAGGAACTCGTCGACCATCTTGCTGGCCGCGTAGGCCCAGCGGTTGCGCGAGGTCGGCCCGATCAAGACGTCGTCATCTTCGCTGAACGGCACACGGCTGCCCTTGCCGTACACCTCCGAGGTCGAAGCCACGAGCACGTGGGCCCGGTAGCGCCGCGCCGCACGCAGCACGGCCTCGGTGCCCATCACGTTGGTCTCGATGGTACGCACCGGCTGGCGCACGATCAGCTCGACACCCACCGCCGCGGCCAGGTGAAAGATCGTGTCGCATTCACTCGCCAGGCGGTCGAGCACGATTTCGTTGGTGATGCTGTCGATGGCAAAGTGAAAACCGGGTTGATCCACCAGGTGCTCGATGTTGGCGAAACGCCCGGTCGAGAGGTTGTCGATGATGGTGACGCTGTGCCCTTCGGCCAGCAGCGTTTCCGCAAGGTGGCTGCCGATGAATCCAGCGCCACCGGTAATGAGTGCACGCACAGTCTGCTCCTTCTGGCTTCACTCCTGGTAGTGGATGTGACGTCCCTTGCCGCGTGTGCCGCGCCGGCGCCGCGCCGCGGCGCCGGGTTTGTCGATACCCGTTTCCGGTGTTGCTTCGCTGGCCCTCGTGCGCACAGGTGCCAGGTCGGCCAGTGCGACGTCGACAGGACGTGCCTGGCCCAGGAAGTTGAGCAGGATACGTACACGCTGGACGCCGGTCGTGGGGCGATCGAAGATGCCGTAGAGGCCTTCCAGGGCGCCGCTGCGGATCACCACTGGATCACCTGGCTGCAGGTTGTGCTCGAGCCAGCCACCGCGGGCCCACACCGCTTCCAGCCGACCACGCAGGGTCTCGATCACCGTGTCATCCACAATGGCCGGCCGGCGGTCGACCGTTACGACGCGCCGCATCCCTGGCAGCCAGGCGATCACGCCGTAGCCGGTCTGCTCGAAATCGATGTGGGCAAACAGATAACTGGGAAAGAGAGGCGTGGTTTCACGGCCGCGCCGGGGACGGTGCGATTTGATCGTCGGTAAAAACGTCTCGACCTGGTGGGTCGTCAGGGCCTCGGCGACCCGGTATTCGGCATTGGGTTTGACGTGTAGGACGTACCAGTGCAGCAAACTGCTCGCTCCCCTCTTGGTTGGCGCTAGTGTAACATACCCAGGCCGCACTTCACAAATGGGTCAACCGAGCGAGGTATGATCTGAGGTTTGGCCGATTACGACCTCGACGGTAGAATAATCGGGCGTAATCATCATTCAACGACCGCTCACGAGGAGGGTCCCTGGCTGATGGAGGCATCTTGTTCGACGACGGTGTCGTCTTCAGGAAAAACGGCCCAGACGATCAATGCCAACAAGGCCAGCAGGATGAGCCAGAGCATAGGTTGTTGTCTCCTTGGCGCCTAGAGGCAAGGGTTACGATCGTGTGTCGATCTGCTGGCATCTTACCAGGTATACCTGAAAGTGGCATGAATAAAACCACGCAGGTATCTGACAGATTTTTCATCAGCTCAACGACCCACAGCATACCAAACGAAGCAGTCCTGGTTTTGGTTCCAACGAATTGAACAAGCACCAGAAAAACATCTGACGGCGCGCGGTAGACATTACATGGAATTTCAGGTACGAATGGGAGACCCCTTGTGGCGTGCAGTCGGTCAGCGACGGCTGACGTTGTCCTGGCCAGACGAGCCGCCGCCGACCATCGCTGACGTCCTGGCACACCTCGCTGCTGCCTATCCCGGTTTTTCTGCCGCCCTGGCCGATGCTGGCCTGCGCCAGGCCTATCCCTACCGCTACTTCATCGACTCGCGCCTGGTGCCGGTCCCGGAGCTGGCCCAGCGAACGCTGCGCGCCGGCGAGACGCTGTACATCTTCCTGCCGGCGGGTGGGGGCCAGTCTGAGCTGCCGCTGCCGCGCACGTTCTATGCGCGGGACACCGTGACTGTGGCGCGCGCACTGCTGGGCCAGGTGCTGGTGCGGGTGCTGGCGGATGGTCAGCGCCTGCGGGCACGTATCGTGGAGACAGAGGCGTACGGTGGTGCCGAAGACCTGGCCAGTCATGCGGCGCGCGGGCGCACACCGCGGGCCACGATCATGTTCGGCGAGCCGGGCCATGCCTACGTCTATTTCATCTACGGGATGTACTTTTGCCTGAATGCCGTCACCGAACCTGACGGTGTGCCCGGTGCTGTGTTGATACGCGGCGTCCAGCCGCTGGATGGCATCGAGACGATGCGCGCCCGCCGCCCGCACGCCCGCGGCCTGCACGATTTGGGCAACGGTCCAGGGAAGCTCTGCCAGGCATTGGCCATCGATCGTGCGCTCAACGGGCACGATTTGGTGGCCGGCGGGGCGCTCTACGTCGAAGCCGGCGTGACCCCGCCCGCCGATGGCATCACGGCCACGCCGCGCATTGGCATCCGCGCCGACGAATGGGGTCTCCAGCTTCCCTGGCGTTTTGTGCTTACCGGTTAGGGGCCTTGCGCCGGGGCAGGAAGCGCTGGATAAGCTGCATCTCTTCCAGCTTCAGCAGCCATGCCATCAGGCCGTACGCCAGCAGGCCCAGTGGGATACAGACGATCACGACGGACCAGGCCCCGCGCAGGCCCGGCGCCTGCTGCCATCCCCAGACCACGATGCCCAACACGGCGCTGGCCGCCGCGATGCGCAGCACCGCACCGAGCAAAGCCCGCCCCGCCAACCCGCCCAGGCGCCGGCGCAGCAGCCACAGCAGCAGCACCATCTCCAGCGTGGTGGCGATGCTGTTGGCCAGCGCCAGGCCACCCTGTGCCATCGGGATCAGCAGCAAAAAACTGAGCACGACATTCAGGGCCATCGCACCGACACCGACGCTGACCGGGGTGGCAGTGTCGTGCAGGGCATAGAAGGCACGCGCCACGATTTCGACCACGGAATGTGCCACCAATCCCAGGGTGTAGAACTGCAGGGCGGTGACGACCAACGCCGTCGACTCGGCGGTGAAGGCATTGCGCTGAAACAGTGCGGTGACCAGCGGCGTGGCCAGCAGGATCAAGCCGACCGACGCCGGGATCGTAAAAAACAGAATGCTGCGCAGGGTCATGCCAAACGTGCGCCGCATGGCCCCCAGGTCGTTGTTGGCCACCTGCGCCGCAAAGGTGGGAAACGCCACCGTCGCCACCGCCTGGGCAAACACACCCTGCGGCAGCAGCATGAGCAGCCAGCCATAACTGAGGGCCGCCAGGTGACCGGGGCTCAAGGTGGAGGCCAGCGCGGTGTTGACCCAGAAATTGAGCTGAACGGCTGCCAGGCCCAATACGCGCGGCCCCATCAGAACTGCGATCTCGCGTACACCCGGATCGTGCCGGTCGAGCACCGGCCAATAGCGTGCACCCACCTGGACCAGGCCGGGCACCTGGATCAGCAGGTGCCCCACGGCACCCACGAGCACCCCGATGGCCAAACCGCGTACCCCCAGGGTGGGGCTCAGAAAGAGAGCACCGCCGATTATGGCCAGGTTGTAGACGACGGGGGCCGCGGCGGGGAGCAGGAAATGCTGAACAGCATTGAGTGCCCCCATGACCAGGCCGCTGACTGCAAACAGGATGGTCGACACCATCAAGATGCGCATCAACTCCACAGTCAGCGCCTGCTGCGCCGGGGTGAAGCCGGGCGCCAGGGCCGTATCGACCAGCCAGGGTGCGATGGCCATGGCCACAACCGCGGCGATTGCCATCACGATCACGACCAGATTGACGACGATGCTGGCCAGGCGCCAGGCGGCCTCACGTCCGCCGCGTGCCAGGCGCACGGTGAACGTGGGGATGAAGGCCGAGGCCAGGGCACCGCCCGCCATCAGCTGAAAGAGCAGGTCGGGCACCCGGAACGCCGCCAGGTAACTGTCCAACTCGGCACTCGTGCCGAACTGGGCGCCGATGACGACTTCACGCACCAGGCCGAGGGCGCGGCTGAGCACGAAGAAGAACATCACCAGCGCCGCGGCGCGCGCCATCCGGCCGGCGGCGGGTGTTTGGGGCGATGCAGCTGTCTGAGTTGCCATGGGCAGCCATTGTAACACAGGACCGGCAATTTGGGAATCATCGTTTTGGGAATTACCTGGGCCTGTGGTAACATCGAGGCACGATTCTGTTACCCAGAGGCATACCATTGAGTGAGACACAGACAACCCATCCAGCGCGCTGGCCGCTGATCATCCTGGGCATCGGCGATGTCGTGAGCCTTGTCCTGTTCGCCATGATCGGCCGCCAGACACACGCCGAAGGCATGGCACCGCAGTCGGTGCTGATGACCGCAGCACCGTTCGTGGCGGCCTGGTTTATCGTGGCTTCCGTGCTGCGTGCCTACCGCCCGGCGCTGCTCACCTCGCCGCGGGTCATGTTTATGCAGTCCCTGGTGGTGGCATTGGCGGCGGGCGGCCTGGGTGTTTTTCTGCGCGCAGCCCTGCTGCAGGTGCCGGTCGTGCCGCTGTTTGCTGTCGTGGCGATGCCCATGGCGGCCCTGTTCGTGATTGCCTGGCGCATGATCTTCATCTTTGTCTACCAGCGGTCGCCAGCAGGGCTGGCTATGGCCGCGGATACCCCCACCGAAGCCAAAAAGAAGACGTCGTGAACCCAAAATCGCTCAAGCTGCTGGAGTACGACAAAATCCTGGAACGCCTGGCCGAGTTCACGGAGTTCTCCGGTGGCCAGGAGCAGGTCATGGCGCTGCTGCCGACGGATGACCTGCGCCAGGCCCAGGAATGGCAGGCGGAAACGGCCGAAGCGCGCCGCCTCCTGCCCGATATGCCGGCACTCCACCTGGGCGGTGTCTACGACGTGCGCCCATTGGTCAACCAGGCCGAACGGGATGCGACCCTGCGCCCCGCTGAACTGCTCGACGTGCGCAGCACACTGCTGCGGGCGCGAGCACTGCTGCGGGCCCTGGGCCGTCTGAACGACGAAGCGCCGCACCTGGCCGATCTGGCCGCCCGTTTGTACCCGTGCGATAACGTCACCCAGGAAATTGGACGCTGCATCAACGAGCGGGGCGAGGTGCTCGATTCGGCCAGCGAGGCGCTGGCGCGCATCCGGCGCGATCTGAAGATTGCACACGACCGCCTGATGTCGACCTTGCAGCGTATGGTCACTTCGACGAGTAATGCACCCTACTTGCAGGAGCCGATCGTCACCCAGCGCCATGGCCGCTATGTGATCCCCCTGCGCAGCGAGTTCAAGGGACGTATCCCGGGCCTGATTCACGACCAGTCAGGCAGCGGGGCGACCTTGTTCATCGAACCCCTGGCGACGGTCGACCTGAACAATGCCTGGCGCGAACTGCAGCTGGCCGAAGAAGAAGAGGTGCAGCGCATCCTGCTCTCACTCACCCAGTTGGTGGCCGACGAAGCGACCTACATCCGCCGCACCGTGGAAACCCTGGCCCACCTCGACCTGGTCCTGGCCCGTGCACGCTACGCCGATGCCCTGCTGGCTACCGAGCCGCAGCTGGTACCGTTCCGCCCCCAGGCGACACCGCACCGCACACGCACCCGCCGGCACCAGGCGCCGCCAGCGGACGTGTCCTCCGTTGACCTGCTGCATCCCGGTTCGACCATCAACCTGAAGCGCGCCCGCCACCCCCTGCTCGACCCGGTGACCGTGGTGCCGATCGACGTCTGGATCGAGCCCGACTATTACGTGCTGGTTGTGACGGGGCCGAACACCGGTGGCAAGACCGTGGCTCTCAAGACGGTGGGACTGCTGGCACTCATGGCGCAGTCGGGCATGCAGATTCCAACCGACGAGGGCAGCGAGCTCTCGGTTTTTGAGGGCATCTACGCCGATATCGGCGACGAACAGAGCATCGAACAGAGCCTGTCGACCTTCAGCTCGCACCTGACCAACATCATCGACATCCTGGACGAAGCCGACAACCGCTGCCTGGTCCTGCTGGATGAGCTGGGTGCCGGCACCGATCCCGAAGAAGGCTCTGCCCTGGCCCGTGCCCTGCTGGTCAATTTCCTGGAGCGTGGGGTCACGCTGTTGGCCAC
>CAZXQZ010000035.1:0-7500 GCA_964642445.1 uncultured Anaerolineae bacterium | reverse complement strand
CGCATCGAAGAGGCGCGCCGCGTGGTGCTCAACCAGGCACGCGCCGAGGCCCAGGCCGAACTTGAGACCCTGCAAACCGAGCTGGCCCGTGTGCGGCAGCAGCTGGCCGGACTGGGACCGTTCGCCGCCGGCGACTCGACGCACCACACCTTCCTGGCCGAGGCCGAAGAAATTCTGGCTGCCCGCAGCCGGGCCCAGCAGCCGCTGCCGGCCGACGTGGCCGATGAGCCAACGGCCCTACCTGACGATGGCCCTCTTGCGCGTGGTGACCGGGTGTGGGTCAGGACGCTGCAGGCCAGCGGCATTGTAGCGGACGTCGACGAGCGCGAGGCCCAGGTCATGATTGGTTCATTTCGCCTGACCGTGCCGCTGGCCGATCTCGAGCTGCGAGAACGTGCCAGCAGCGCGACGGCAGAACCGGCGACCGGCGGTGGCCGCATCCGGTCGACCGGCGGTGGCCTGGCCGCCAGCCCCGGCATGGAAATCGACCTGCGCGGCCAGACGGTCGACGAAATGCTGCCGGCGCTCGAAAAATACCTGGACGACGCTTACCTGGCGGGACTGCCATGGGTGCGCATCATTCATGGCAAAGGCACCGGCACCCTGCGTCGCGTCGTGCGCGATGAGCTGCGCCGCAACCCCCTGGTCAAAGAGGTACGCACCGGCGAAGCCGCCGAAGGCGGCGATGGCGTAACCGTCGTCAAGCTGTTGGCCATGCAGGATTGACCCACTGTAACCACCGGTACCACCTGCTCGTCACACGGGTCAGCTGTATGATGCTGACGAGAGGATGATGACCGAGCATGCGCCCACTTGACCCAGACCCCATCGACGCGGCGGTTGCCACCGCGTCATCCAGCCAGCGCTGGTTTCACCTGAGCTGGCGGATTGCCCTGAGCCTGGCGATTCTTTGGTTGACCCTGCAATTGAGGTAACCTCCAACCACTCGCACATTTGTGCGAGTGGTTTGCATAAGCCCGCCACCTGAAGTACAATTGCCCCAGAGTCTGGTTGAGAAGATCACGCGCAGATCGCGATGAAGGAAGAATAGAAGCCCGAAGCTGCGTCTTTTTCGCGCCTTCGCGTTTTCGCGTGAGACAAAAGGCACAATGGGCGTGGACGACTTCGAACGTTTTGGCTTCTTTTACCTGGGCAAACCCTATGACCCGCAGAATGGCCAGCTAGGCCCGGGTCCGCTGCTCTACGAAGGGCGCGACCTGACGACCCACGCCATGTGCGTCGGCATGACGGGCAGCGGCAAAACCGGTCTGGCCATTGCTTTGATCGAAGAAGCGGTGATCGACCGGGTGCCGGTGATCGTCATCGACCCCAAAGGTGACCTGGGCAACCTGCGGCTGGCCTTTCCCGGGCTGCACGCAGCCGATTTTTTGCCCTGGATCAACCCGGATGATGCGCAGCAGGCCGGCGTGACGCCGGAGGCCTACGCCGCACAGGTGGCGGCCACCTGGCAGCGCGGCCTGGCCGAGTGGGGCCAGGCCAGCGCACGCATCCAGGCCTATCGCGATGCGGCCGAATGCCTCATCTTCACACCGGGCAGCGACGCCGGCCTGCCGGTCAATATTCTGCACAGCCTGCAGGCCCCCACCCAGCACTGGGAGACACAGGCCGAAGAACTGCGCCAGCAGGTCAATTCGACCGTTTCGGCGATCCTGGGGCTGATCGGTTACCACAGCGACCCCGTGCGCAGCCGGGAGCACATCCTGCTGGCGACCCTGTTCGAGCATTACTGGCGGCAGGGCCAGGCGGTGGACCTGGCGACCCTGATCCACGCCATCCAGCAGCCGCCCGTGCGCACCCTGGGCGTGACGGACGTCGACACCTTCTTTCCGCAGAAGGACCGCTTCGAGCTGGCGATGGATCTCAACGGCCTGGTGGCTGCTCCCTCTTTTCAGACCTGGATGAGCGGCCAGGCACTCGATGTCGACCAGCTGTTGTACGGGCCACAGGGTCAGCCGCGGGTGTCGATCTTCTACATCGCACACCTCAGCGACAGCGAGCGCATGTTTTTCGTATCGCTGCTGTTGGAGCAGGTACTGGCCTGGACACGCAACCAGCCGGGTACGAACAGCCTGCGCGCCCTGCTCGTGATGGACGAAGTCTACGGTTACCTGCCACCGCTCGGCTCGCCGCCGAGTAAGGGTCCCCTGCTGCGCCTGCTCAAACAGGCCCGCGCCTACGGCCTGGGCGTCGTGCTGGCCACCCAAAACCCGGCCGATCTCGACTACAAAGGCCTTACCAACATGGGTACCTGGTTCATTGGCCGCCTGCAGGCACAGCGCGACAAGGAGCGCCTGCTGGATGGGTTGGAGAGTGTCGCGGCCGGCCAGGGTGGGGCTTTCAGCCGGGCGGCGATCGATCGGGCCATTTCGGGGCTGGCTCCACGCGAATTCTTGCTGCACAACGTGCACGACGACGCGCTGCAGCGCTTCAAGACGCGGTGGACGCTCTGCTATTTGCGCGGCCCACTGACGCGCCCCCAGGTGCGTGACTTGATGGCGGCCTCGCAGGCGCAGTGGCTGCCCGCGGCGAATGCCCCAGGCGTGCGGATGAACGGCGCCGGCCGCACCACGGCCCGGCCTGATCTGGCGGTGCTGCCACCCCTGCTGCCCGCCGGCATCGCGCAGGTCTATTTGCCGTTGACGTTGGGGCCCGAGGCCGCACGCCGGCGGCTCCAGCGCCAGATCACTGCATCCATCGATCCGGGCACCGGCGACCTGGTCTACCGACCCGCCCTGCTGGGGCAGGCGCAGGTGCGTTTCTTCGACCGCAAACTGGGCGTGGACGAGCTGCAGACGTTGGCCCTGCTGCTGCCGGTGTCAGACTCCCCGCCGCGCTGGCGTGAGGCCCAGCCACTGCCACCTGCAGCACCCGCCGAGCCGGCGCCTGAACCGGGTGGCCTGTTTATGCCGGTGCCGGCGGCGATCGGCACGGTGCGGGCCATTCAAAGCCTGATGAATGACCTGACCGACCACCTTTACCAGACGGCGCGCGTCACCCGCTGGCACAACGCGGCGCTCAAGCTGTACTCGCAGCCCGGCGAAACGGCACGCGACTTTCGCATTCGCAGCGAACAGGTGGCGCGTGAGGCGCGCGATGCGCAGGTCGATCAGCTGCGCATCAAGTACCGTCCACGGCTGGCACGTATCGAGGACCGCTTGCAGCGTGCGCAGCACAACCTGGCCCAGGACGAGGCCGAGGCCGCCGCGCGCGGTCGTGAGACGTGGGCCAGCCTGGGGGAATCGTTGGCCATCATATTGTTCGGTGCGCGCCGCATGCGCGTGGCCTCCGTGCCGCTGGCCAAACAGCGTCTGGCCGAACAGGCCCGCATGGACGTTGCCGAAGGGAACCAGCTCGTGACCGGCCTGGAACAGGACATCGTCGACCTGCGGGCCGATTTTCAGCGCGAGGCCGAAGCCATCACCGCCCGCTGGGTTCGTCTGCTCGACGAACAAGAAGAACTGGCCGTGACCCCACGCCGCAGCGATGTCATCGTGCAGTCGGTGGTCGTGGCCTGGCTGCCCGGGTGGGAATGGCTGTTCACGGCCGCGGATGGTGCTGCGCAGCAGGCGCGCAGCGAAGCCTGGACGTAGCCGGCAAAAAGGACACAACGATTATGCTCCGTTCAAACACCTGCCAAATGGAAAGGTACGGTCATGCGTGACGTCCGTTGGATAACGATTCTAGGCAGCTGCCTGGTGGTGTCGGTGGCCGCGGGATGTGTGCCCACCGCGGCACCCGGTTCGGCCGGCGAACCAACGCCGACGGCCAGTGAAGCTGCAAGCGTCATCGAAGTTACGCCGGTTAAAGCCAGTGATCAGGTTGACGTACAGGTGACCGCCGGAACAGTGACCCTCGATATCACCAGCCAGACCGGGATTGGCGGCGCCGACGTGACGATGGTATCGGGTCCTTATCCGGTGGGCATCGTCTTCCAGCTGTTTTTGAAGGGCCTCGAACAGTTCACCCTGGCCTACGACAACACCATGATCCGGGTGGCCGTCGCCAGCGATGGCACTAACCAGGTCTGGCAGTCGCTGATCGAGGACGGTGTCGAGCAGCCGCTGACGGCGGAAAGTCCTTATTGGCTGCCGGTGGTGATCACCGAGTTAGCCGGGACCGACCCTGCGACCCTGACCGAAAAGACCTATATGCTGAGTGCACCCGCCGATCTTCTGCAGCGCCAGCCGTCTCGATTCAAGATCGACTGGATCGATTTCTTTCGCTGAGACAATCCGGTTACGCCGCATTTGCGGGTAAGACCCTTCGGGTTTCGCGCCAGGTTACACCCGCCCTGGCGCGAAACGAAGGGTCTTGCGACGTGCCATGTTTGCACAACTGAATGGACTTATGCTAATATGGGCCCATCCGGATCTGGACGACGCCCCAGGTCCAGGGTACACCACGCCCCCGACATCGAGCCAGTAGGCTTGATCGTGCCTGCAAATCTAACAAGGGAGGACAAGAAGCGTATGACAACGTCTGAGGCCATGGGACGCAGTGCGATTCCATGGTGGCTGGTACTCATTCAGGGTATCGCCGGTATTATCATTGGTGTTCTGTTGTTGACCAATCCCGCGGCAACGACGGTGATTATCATCCAGGTCATCGGTATCTACTGGTTGATCGCCGGTATTTTCGAGATCGTGGCCATTTTCATCGATCGTTCGGGCTGGGGTTGGAAACTGTTCTCCGGCATCATCGGTATTCTGGCCGGTGTTGCCATCATCCAGCATCCGTTGTGGAGCGCCGTGCTGGTGCCCGCAACGCTGATCCTGGTCATGGGTATTTTTGGCATCATCATGGGTATCACCAACCTGATCCAGGCCTTTCGCGGGGGCGGTTGGGGCATTGGTATCCTGGGTGGCGTCAACATCTTGATTGGCTTCTGGCTGCTGGCCAACCCCCTGGCTGCCGTCATTGCCCTGCCTTTTGTGGTTGGCATCTTTGCGATCGTGGGCGGTATCATGGCGCTCGTGTCTGCGTTCCGCATGCGGTAGCGCAGGACAGCGGCAGAGCACGCAGCCTGCCGCGGCGTCGTGGGCTGCGGAAGGAAAACTTCCGAAGTCTCAGAGACTTCGGAAGTTTTCGCGCCGGGCCAGGCGGTGCAGCCAGTACCCCGGCAGTGACAGGACCTGGTCCCACGCCCCAACGTAACGCACGACCTGCCCACCAAAACCTTGTTTGAAGCGCCAGACGCCCCACAACCCTTTACCGCCACCGGCGTCCTCGTCGCTGTCGTTGGCCAGCATGCCCTGGCTGTGCTGGATGCCTACCTCATCTGGAATTCCCCACAGGTCGTAGGTCGTGCAGCCAAGCGCCCTGGCCCATTCGATGGCGGCCCACTGCAGGGCGTGGTTGGGCATCAGGTTGCGGTGACTGTTGCCCGATGCGCCCCACAAGTACCAGGCATGGGACCCCAGTCCAAAGACGGCGATGGCGGCCAGCAGCTCGCCGGCATATTCAGCCAGCAGCCAGGCGGCCACGCCGGCTGGCACGAACAGGTCGTAGGCCGCGGCGTAATAATCGGCGCTGTGGATGCCGAAACCATCACGCACGCCGGTGAGCTGCAAGAGGTGTTGAATGGCCGGCAAATCGGCCCGCGTCCCCTGCCGCACTACGACCCCCTTACGCGCGGCCAGGCGCACGTTGTAGCGCCACTTCTGCTTCATGCGGGCAAGGATTTCGTCTGGCGAAACCGTCAAATCGATGTGTACGGTGCTGCGTGGCTGCACCGTTTCTGGTGAGGGCGACAGGCCGTAACCGGCCAGGGTCCCCTGCCAGGCCGGATCATCCACCAGTTCTGGCTCTAGCCGCAGCAGATAGGCACGGTGCTGGCGCGCCGTCTGGGCCATGGCCTGCAGCAGGGGTGCCACCAGGTCGGGACGTGACCAGTCGACCACCGGACCCTTGGGTACGTAGGCAAAATACTGGCCCCACGGTGTGCGGCGCAGCAAAATCTGCGCGCCCGCCACGATCGTGCCCGCGTGCTGGAGCGTCACGCGCGCGACCTGCCAGCCAAAGCGGGCTTTGAGCGCGCCCCAACGGCTGGTTTGCAGCAGGTGGCCATGGGCATGCTGGGTGACGAAGGGATCCCAAACGTCGGCGGCGACGTCTGATGTAACCAGGTAGGTGTCTTTCACGCCGGGCATTGTACCACGACCGGCAAAGAGAACAGAAATTAGGCGGCATTCAGTTCTCTCTCATCTCGTCTTAATCCGGGGAGCGTATTATCATATATCCGGCGCTCACACCGCCGGCAGTGATGTCGCTGGTGACTGCGGGTCGGCACTGGCGTCTGTGACGAACTGACAGGGGGTATTTCATCGATGAATCAAACCGAAGCAGCCCAACGTCGACGCCGATCGACGCGGCTGGCACTGGCGCTGCTACTGTGCGCCGTCGTTGTTATTTTCGCCAGCGGTGCCGCGGTGGGCGCGGCGACGGCTATGCTGTTGGCACCCAAAGCAGTGGCACCGGCGCAGGCCAGCCTCACCAGCGCGCAGTTCGTGCGCGACCTGGCCCCACCGGCGACGCCTCAAAGCGATACGCCGCCACGATCGAGCACCGATTCTGCCGATGACCGCCTGGTCGCCGCCGTGGCCCGGGTCAAACCAGCGACGGTGACGATCCTGACCCAGGCCGGGTCGGGATCGGGTGTCTTCATCGACCAGGATGGCCACCTGGTGACCAATAACCACGTGGTGGAGGGCAGCAGCCGCTACGTGGCGGTGTATGCCGACGGCAGCCGCGTCGAAGCCAGCCTGGTCGGCACCGCACCCGAGTTCGACCTGGCCGTGCTCAAAGTCGAGGGTCGCGTACCGGCCGTGGCACCGCTCGGTGACTCCAGCCGGCTGCCACCCGGCAGTCGCGTGGCCGCCATTGGCAGCGCCCTCGGTGACTTCCGCAACACCGTCACCGCTGGCGTGCTCAGCGGGCACAACCGATCCCTCGATTCACTGGATGGTCTGCTGCAAACCGACGCTCCGATCAATCATGGCAACTCGGGCGGGCCCCTGATCAACCTGGATGGCGAAGTGATCGGCATCAACGTGGCGGTCGTGCGCGGGTCGGCGGCCATGGGCGATCCGGCCGAAGGGCTGGGGTTCTCGATTCCCAGCAATACGGTGCGGGTGGTGGCGGCACAGCTGATTGCTACCGGGACGGTACGCCGCCCCTACCTCGGCATTTCGTTCGAGCCGATGAATCCGCAGATTGCGGCCGAGAACAATATCGCAGTCAGCCAGGGGGCCTATATTCGCGAAGTGGTCGCCAATGGGCCGAGCGCCCAGGCCGGCCTACGGGCTGGCGATGTGATCGTGGCCCTTGGCAACGCCGCGATCGACGATCAGACACCGCTGCCCCAGGCCCTCCTGCAGTTCCAGGTCGGAAGCGACGTCGTACTCAAAGTCGCGCGCGGCGACCAGGAGCTGACGATCACGGTCACGCTGCGTGAACGCCCGCGAAACTAGAGGTTGGGGG
>CAZXQZ010000034.1:0-28246 GCA_964642445.1 uncultured Anaerolineae bacterium | reverse complement strand
TGCTTGCGCTTTGGGGAGTACAATCGTCGCCCCGCGTTGCCGCGCTCCCCACGGGCCTCCCGTATGCCACGAGACACCCACTTTTATGCGGCGCGTCATAGAGAAGCCCTTCACAATCCGCTATAATCAGATTCAGGCCGGGGAGTGCCCTACTCCGTACTCCCTACTCCACTCCCCCAAGGAGGACTCATGGCAATTGCCGCACTCAGCGCCTCCAGCCCGGCGATGGCGCCCTCCCGCCGGCTCGATGTGCTTGCATTTGTCGAGCGTACCAGTGGCCAGGACGTACGTGCCTGTTACCAATGCGCGAAGTGCGCGGCCGGCTGCCCGCTCGTGTCCGCCATGGACTTGTCCCCGCCGCAGATCATTCGCGCCCTGCAGCTGGGCCAGCCCGAACTGGCCCTGGGCAGCGACACCCTGTGGCTTTGTGTGGGCTGCCACACCTGCGTGACCCGCTGCCCGTGCGAGATCGACCTGCCGCGCATCGTGGACAGCTTACGCGTGTGGGTCGATGCCCACGAGCATGCCTATGCACAATCCGACATCCTGACCTTTCACCACCTGTTCCTCAAATCGATCGAGATGACCGGGCGCATGTACGAGATCGGTCTGATGGGCGGTTTCAACCTGCTGTCGCGCAATTTGTTCAGCAACACCGACCTGGCGCTGCCGATGCTGCGCCGCGGCAAGGTGAAACCGGTGCCGCAGCGCGTGCAGGCCCTGGACGAAATCGGCGGGATCTTCCAGCGCGCCGAAACCCTGCGCCGCGCCGACGAAGCCGCTGCCCATCCCGAGCGGCAGGGAGGTGTGGCATGACAGCCTACGCCTACTATCCCGGCTGTACGCTGCACGGCACCGCCGCCGAATACGGTGAGTCGACCGCACGCGTCTGTCAGGCACTCGGCATCGAGCTGCGTGAGCTGGCCGACTGGAACTGCTGCGGTGCTTCGTCGGCGCATACGATCAACCCCTGGCTGGCATTGGGTCTGGTGGGTCGTAACCTGCGCCTGGCCCAGCAGACCGGACTGGACCGCATCGTGCTGCCCTGCGCGGCCTGTTACGCCCGCTTCAAGGAGGCACAGCACGCCCTGCAGGACCACGAGACGGCGGCCAAGGTCGAGTACGTGGTCGGCGCTTCGGTGCCGGCGACGATGCAGATCGATCCGCTATTGGGGGTTCTGAGCGAATCACCCTATCCGGAACGTATGCGGGCGCAGCTGGTGCACCCGCTGGCCGGGCTCAAGTTCGCCCCGTATTACGGCTGTCTGCTGACCCGTCCACCCGACGTGACCCACTTCGATGATCCCGAAGACCCACAGACGCTGGACAACCTGCTGCGCCTGCTGGGCGCTGACGTCGTGACCTGGCCGGGCAAAACCAACTGCTGCGGGGCCAGCCTGGCCCTCAGCCGCACCGACCTGGTGCTCGATCTGAGCGGCCAGCTGCTGACCTGGGCCGAAGAAGCAGGCGCCGATGCCATCGTCACCGCCTGCCCGATGTGTCACAGCAACCTGGACAGCCGGCAGGGGCAAATGCGCCGCGCCGGACGCGGGGACCACCGTTTGCCGGTGTATTACTTCACCCAACTGATTGGGCTGGCGCTCGGTTTCAGCACCCAGGCCATGGGCCTGCAGCGGCACCTGACCGAGGCCGCGTCGCTGTTCGACCGACCCCTGGCCGGTTCTGTGGGAAAGGAGTGAACCATGGCCAGAATCGGTGTCTTCGTCTGTCACTGCGGGAGCAACATCGCGGGCACGGTGGATTGTGCAGCCGTGGCGGAAGCGGCACGCGCCATGCCCGGTGTGGTGTTTGCAACCGATTACAAATACATGTGCTCGGAGCCTGGCCAGCGCCTGATCCAGGAGAAAATCGGCGCGGAACAGCTCGACCGTATCGTCGTCGCGTCGTGTTCGCCGCGCATGCACGAGCCGACCTTTCGCCGCGCCGTAGCTGCTGCCGGGGTCAATCCATACCGCATGGAAATGGCCAACCTGCGCGAGCACGTCTCGTGGGTGCATCATGATCGTGCGGTTGCCACCGCCAAGGCGATCGATATCGTCGGTATGCTGGTAGCCAAGGTCGCACGGGACGAAGCGCTGGCGCCGGGTCGTGCCGAGCTGGCGAAGCGTCTGCTGGTGATCGGCGGGGGAATCGCCGGCATCCAGGCCGCGCTCGACGTGGCCAACGCCGGGTTCCAGGTGACGCTCGTCGAACGTACGCCGACCATCGGCGGCAAGATGGCGATGCTGGACAAAACCTTCCCGACACTCGACTGCTCGGCCTGCATTCTGACCCCGCTGATGGTTGACGTCGCCCAGCATCCCAACATTGAGCTGCGCACCTACGCCGAGGTCACCGAGGTCACCGGCTTCGTGGGCAACTTCGACGTCACGATTCGCCAGAAGGCGCGCTACGTCAACCACGACCTGTGCACCGGCTGCGGGACGTGTTGGGGCAAGTGCCCGGTCAAGGATATCGTGGCCGAGTTCGACCAGGAACTCGGCACGCGGCCAGCGGTTTACATCCCGTTTCCGCAGGCCATCCCCAACAAACCGGTCATCGACGCCGACAACTGCCGCTACCTGGCCTACCGCCGCGCGCAGCTCGAACAGGCCGCGACGCAGGGCATTCCGGCCGACCAGGCCGGCAGCATCAAGCCGGTCGGTTTGGATGGCAAGAAGATGCCCCAATGCCAGATCTGCCAGAAGCTGTGCCCCACTGGCGCCATTACCTGGGATCAGACGGAAGAACTGATTCACGAGCGCTTTGGGGCCATCATCGTGGCCAACGGCTACGACGTCTTTCAATTGGACGGCGGCCACGAGGAGGGAACCGAGCGCGCCGGGCACCGCTACTACGGCGAGTACGGTTATGGCCGTTATCCCGACGTCATCTCGACCTTGCAGCTGGAGCGCCTGATGAACGCTTCTGGCCCCACCCGGGGTGAGGTCGTGCGTCCGTCCGATGGCAAACATCCGCAGACGGTGGTGTTCATCGCCTGCGTTGGCTCACGCGATGAAAAGGTGGGCCGGCCCTACTGCTCGCGTGTGTGCTGCATGGTCACCGCCAAACAGGCCATCATGCTCAAAGAGCACGATCCCAACGTCGAGACGTACGTCTTCTACATGGATATCCGCGCCGCCGGCCGTGGTTACGACGAATTCGTACGGCGGGCCCAGGAGGTGTACGGGTCGCGCTACCTGCGCGGTCGTGTCAGCCGCATCTATCCGCGCGGCGACCACACCGTCGTGCAGGGTTACGACAGCCTGCTCGGCCGGCCGGTCGAGATCGACGCTGACCTGGTGGTGCTGGCGACGGGGATCACCGCGGCACACGGTGCGGTCGACCTCATGCAGACGCTGGGAATATCGTACGACCAGTACGGCTTCATCAACGAGGCGCACGTCAAGCTGCGACCGGTGGAGACGAACACGGCGGGCATCTACCTGGCGGGCTGTGCGGCCGGTCCCAAGGATATCCCAGACACCGTTGCGCAGGCCAGCGCCGCCGCATCCAAGGTCACGGCATTGTTTGCCCGACCCTTCATCGAGACCGAGCCAACGGTGGCCGAAGTCGATACGCGACGCTGTGTGGCCTGCCACCTGTGCGAGGAGGTGTGCCCGTTCAACGCAGTCTCGTTTGTCACGTTGAAGGATGGCCGCACCGTGGCCCAGGTCAACCCGGCCGTCTGCAAAGGGTGCGGGCTGTGTGTCGCGGGCTGCCGCGGGCACGCCCTGCTGCTGCACGGCTTCAGCGACCAGCAGCTGCTGGCCGAAGTCGACGCCCTGTTCCGAACCCCGCTGCGCCTGGTGCTGCCTGAGGCAGTGCCGGTCGAGGTGAGGTAGGAGGCGACAATGGCTGAACGATTCGAACCACAGATCGTGGGATTTTTGTGCAATTGGTGCAGTTATGCGGGTGCCGACCTGGCGGGCACCAGCCGCCTCAGCTACCCGGCGAACATTCGGATTGTGCGCGTGCCCTGTTCGGGACGGGTCGATCCGCTGTTCGTGGCGCGGGCACTGAAAGAGGGTGCTGATGGGGTGCTCGTCCTGGGCTGTCACCCCGGTGATTGCCACTACAGCGACGGTAACTACTACGCCCGGCGCCGTTTTGCGGTGATGCAGGAACTGCTGTTTTTCCTGGGATACGAGCGCGAACGCGTGCGGCTCGACTGGGTCAGCGCCAGTGAAGGGGCCAAGTTTGCGCGGGTCGTGGCGGAATTCACCGAGCAGGTGCGTCACCTGGGCCCGTGGACACCGGCCGTCGCGCCGGAGGCGTGCAGCACGACGCCCCTGCCACGCGTATCAGGCACCATACGCAACGATCTTGTCACGGACGACCTGGCTGACCTGACGGCCCAGCTGCGTGAGTTGGCGGCCCGCCTGCTGGCCGAGGGCAAGGTGGACCAGGTGTTGGGTTGGGAACAGGGCAGTGTGCGCGAACGGCCGCTCTTTGTGCGCACAGCCGCGCAGGTGCAGCACCTGGTGATCGACCCGGCGGCGGGACTCAACATCGTGACCTACCTGCGCACCCAGGTCGGGCGGCGCACGGCAGTGGTCGTGCGTCCGGCCGAAGCGCGCGCACTGGCCGTGCTCCTGACAGAAGGCCAGGTGCGGCGTGACGACCTGTTTCTGATTGGACTGGGAACCGATGTCCCCGCGCAGGCACAGGGACTCGCCTACGATGCCGTGTTGGGCACACCGGTCGACGTACCATACCCGGCGGTGAATCCGCAGCTGGACGAGATGGAACGGTGGCCGGTGAGCCAGCGAGCCAGCTTCTGGCAGGCGGAGTTCACGCGCTGCCTGCGCTGTTACGCCTGCCGCCAGGCCTGCCCGCTGTGTTACTGCGGCGAATGTGTCAGCGAGCAGCTCGATCCAGCCTGGCAGAGCATTGCCATCGAGACGGAAGAAAAGGCGTTCTTCCATACGATGCGTGCCTTTCACCTGGCGGGGCGCTGTGTGGGCTGTGAGGCCTGTTCGGCGGCTTGCCCGGTGGGGATTCCGCTCTTCTTGTTGAATCAGAAGGTGGCGCGCGAGGTGACCCGCCTGTTCGATGGGTACGTGGCCGGCACCGAGGCCGCCACGCCCTTGCCCTTCACAACCTTCCGCAAAGAGGAGACGCTGGTGCTGGCCGAAAAGCCGGTGGCGGCGAAGGGAGGCCGAGCATGACGCTGCAATTCATCACCCGGCCCGATCTGGAGCAGTGGCTGAGCGGTCTGCTCGCCTCGCACACCGTCATTGCGCCCGTACCACGCAGTGGCCAGGTAGTGTTTACCCCCATCCAGGCGGTGGACGAGATCGCCTGGGAGAGTGGGCGAACCGACCTGTCGGCCAAGGAGTTCTTCCTGCCGGCCAGCGAGGCCATCCTGACCCTGCACGTCAGGCCAGACGGACTGCAACTGGAGCAGGCCCACCTGGAACGGCCGCAGGTTTTGTTTGGGGCGCGCCCGTGTGACGCCCAGGCCCTCGACGTGTTGGACCGGCTGTTCCTCGACGATCCCATTGACGTCTACTACGCTGAGCGGCGTGCCGCCACGACGTTGGTGGGGCTGGCATGCACGGGTGGACCGTGGACGGGGTGTTTCTGCACGACCCTCGGCGGTGGGCCAGACGACCGGTCGCACCTCGATGTCCTGCTGACCGCGGTGGACGGTGGTTACGCCGTCGATGTGGTGACGGACAAGGGTGCTGATCTGTTGGCCGAGGCCGATGTGCGTCCGCTGGAGACAACGATCGCACCGCCGGAAGTACCTCAGGCTTTGTCGCTGGCACCGCCACAGGCCTGGCGGGCGCAGTTCGATGCGCCATACTGGGCCGAACTGGCTGCTCGCTGCCTCAGCTGCCGCGTCTGCACCTACGACTGCCCGGTCTGTTACTGTTTCGACCTGCGCGATCGCACCACGGCGGATGGCGGCATCGAGCGGCTGCGCTGTTGGGACTCGTGCCAGGCTGCGCTCTGTTTTGCCATTGCCGGTGGCCATAATCCGCGGCCAACGGCGGCGGCGCGCCAGCGCCAGCGCTACATGCACAAGTTTTTGTACTATCCGGAACGGGAGGGCACGTCGCTGTGCGTCGGCTGTGGGCGCTGCGTGACGCAGTGTCCGGTGAACATCGATATCCGTGAAGTGATTACGACCATCGCTGAGTTGGAGGCGGCTCGCCAGCCCCAGGAGGTATGCGCATGAACAATCCGTATCTGCCCCATCTGGCGATGCTCAGTGACGTCCGGCCATTGGCAACGGGGATCAAACTGTTTCGTTGTCGTTTCCTCGATGGACAGGGGCCATCGTTCCACTACGCGCCGGGCCAGTTTGGCTTCTTGTCGGCCTTCGGGGTTGGTGAAGCACCGTTTGGACTGGCGATCAGCGAGCATCGTTGCCAGGGTGAGATCGAGTTTGCCGTTCAGCGCATGGGCACGGTCACCAGCATGCTGCACGAGATGCAGGCGGGCGACCTGGTGGGTGTACGCGGCCCGGTGGGCAACGGGTTCCCGTTGGACGAGCTGAAGGGCCGGCGCATCATCATCCTGGGGGGCGGCATTGGCCTGGCGCCGCTGCGTCCGCTGATTCAGGAAATGCTCGACCATCGTACCGATTACGGTGAACTGGTGATCTTTTGTGCGGCGCGTGGTCCGGAGCTGCTGGTATTTCGCGATGAGTACGCCGAATGGGCAGAGGCGCCGGACACCACCGTGCACGTGACCGTCGACCGCGGTGATGCCACCTGGACCGGCAACGTCGGGCTGATAACGCAGGCGTTGGCGGGTGTGGCGCCATCGCCCGAAGGGGCCATCGCCGTTACCTGTGGCCCGCCCATTATGATCAAATTCGTGTTGAAAGAATTGGCGCGGCTCGGCTTTCAACCGGACCAGGTGATTACCACGCTCGAAGCCAAGATGAAGTGCGGCCTGGGCAAATGCGGGCGCTGCAACGTGGGCGATCAGTACGTCTGCCAGGATGGGCCGGTGTTTCGTTACGACCAGATCCTGCGGTTCCTGGAGCCGTTCTAGATTCGGCAAGCCTGGCGTTCAAACGTCCGCCTGGCGTTCAAACGTCCGCCTGGCGTTCAAACGCCAGGCTAATAGCTAAAGGCGGCTAAAGCCGGCTGGGGGTGGGGTGGTGGACGGCAGGCGTGCGTGCGGTCGCTGAAACCGCATCACCATCCAGTGCGTATGGAATGATACGCGTCGCAGCTTCGATTTTGAAGGAGGAAGAACATGGATTACGGTCGTATCTTCAGTCGCGCGTGGGCGATTACGTGGCGCTGGAAAATCCTATGGTTACTCGGGTTCCTGGTGGCCCTTGGTCGCGCCGGCACCACCAGCAATGGCAATGCGACCTACACGATGGACAGCGGCGATCCAGCACCGGCATGGCTGCGTGGTATGGGCGGCATGGACTGGGGCGCCATGGGGGCGGTGATTCTGGGCCTGGTTTGCCTGGGCCTGGTGATTGCCATCATCGTCTGGGTCGTCTCGATCATTGCGCGGGGTGGTCTGATTGCGGGTGTCAACCAGGTCGAAGAAGACGGTTCCACGACACTGGGAAGGGCGTGGGCGGTCGGTCAGCGCCGCTTCTGGACGATCTTCGGTATTGGGGTGCTGGCGGCCTTGCCCATGATTGTGATTGCCCTGGTGGCAGCTGCTATGGTGGCCGTCACCGTCTTCTTTGGGGTCACCGCGGGTGAAGACTTCTGGTCCGCCTTTGGACCGCTGTGGGCTGGTCTGGCACTCTGTTTGCTGCCGCTGACCTGTGTCGCCTTGATCGTAGCGGTCGTGTTCAGTATCATCCGCGTGTATGCGGAACGTGTGGCGATCATCGAAGACATCGGCTGGATCGATGCCTTCAAGCGCGGCTGGGCCCTCCTGAAGGCCCATGTCGGGCCGACGATCGTGGTCGGTGTGGTGACAGTCGTGATCTGGATTCTCTTCGCAGTTATGGTGGCGTTTGCCCTGACCCTGATCACGGTGCCATTCGCCTTGCTGTTTGGCAACAGCGATCCGGGTACCTGGGTTGCGGTAATGCTGTGCGGCGGTGGTCTCTTTGCCCTGATCGTCGGCGCTCTGGCCGGCAGCGTGCTGGAGGTGTTCACGTCGGCCAGCTGGACGCTGCTGTATCGCGATCTGAGCGGACGTGGGGCCGTCGTGCCAGCCCCCGTGCCAACGCCGGCGGTCGATGTGTCCTGATCGAGAAGACCAAAGAAGACATCCGAAGTCCCCAAGACTTCGGATGTCTTTCACTCTTCCGCCACCCAGTCGAAATACTCCCACGTCATGCGGCTCACATCGGTCATAAAACCGTTGCTCAGTTCCCACTGCACCCAACCAGGCATGTAGATGAATATCGACACGACGTACGGCCCACTGGGTCCCCAGACCAGGGCGACGTCGGCGTGACTGTCGTTGATGTAGCCGTGTTTGTGGGCGTATTCGGTGTCGGCGGGGAGGCCGGCTGGAATGAGCGCCTCGAGACGGTTCAGCTTCATCGTCTCGATCATTTCCTGGCATTCGGCCGGTGTGATGTCCGGCGCATACGCGGCCAGCAGGGTGCCGCCACCCTCAGCACACTGCACGATCATCTCAGTCAACAGGCCCATATCTTTGGCAGTTGTCTGCATGTGTGTGTCTGGAAAGGTCGTCAGGTCGGTGCGTGAATTGGCTGGCGTCTTGATGAAGCGCGACTGCGCTTCGACGTCGTACGGCGTGGCCATGAAGGTGTTCACCAGCCCAAGCCTGGCCATCGACGCCGTCAGGATCTCGGTTCCCTTCTGCGCACTGCCATCACCGATCAGGCGCAGCAGTAGATTGGCACTGAAATTACCGCTCAGGCCCAGGGTTTCGGTCAGCAGCTTGCGCTGCTCGATGTCGGGCGGCTGGTCGAGCTTGCGGTAGACTTCAACCAGGATGGCGATTTTCATGGTGCTCATACCGGCAAAGGCCACGTCACCATCGATGCTGGTTTCTTCACCGCGGCCGATGTCGCGCACAAAAACGGTGGCAATGCCCGGCCACGATTCGGCGCGTGCCGCAATCAGCTCACCCAGCGCGTCGATTGTTGCGTCCGGTGGCGGAGTTTCGACCAGGACCAGGTGCGCTTCCCGGTCGTGGGGTGACGTCAACGCGGTGATCAATGCCGGCAGCGACTCCTGCGCGGCCAAAGCAAGCCCAGGCTGACCATCGACGAAGGGCAGCGTTGCGGTCGGCACCCGTCCTTCCACCAGGGGCAGGGCATGGGCTGGTTCTGGCGGTCGGTCGTATTTGGCCGCCACGTCGTCCAGCCAGCTGGCCAGGGCGCCGGTATCCAGCTCGTACTGCAAGGGCACCGTGACTGGCGGCACAGGCCGGCCCACCAGGTGATAAACAAAGCCGCGCCAACGCCCAAACCCTTCGGCCTTCTTCTCTGCTTCGTCCAGCATCGCCGACGTGTTGACCTTGAAGCCAATTTCGCGCGGCTGGAGGATCAGGCGGTCCTGGTCAAAATAGACCGCCACTGGCTGGCTGAAGGTGTACTGCAGCGCACTGTTGATGGCTGTCCGGTCGCTGCTGCCCAAATCGAGGCCGCCCAACAGGATGCCGGGTGCCACCGGTCCCTGTGCTTCCGCATACCAGTAAGCCTGCGGTACGACAAGGGCCAGGACCAGCAGGATCAGTAAGGTCAGAAGCACGTGGCGCAGGCGGCGTTTGAGGCGCGCCATACGCAAACGATTCATTCCCACTCGATCGTCCCCGGTGGTTTCGACGTAATATCATACACCACCCGATTGACACCCTTGACTTCGTTGACGATACGACTGCTGACCTGCGACAACAGGTCGAACGGCAGGCGCGACCAGTCGGCGGTCATGTAGTCTTCGCTGGTGACGGCGCGCAGAGCCACGACGTTCTCGTAGGTGCGCCCATCACCCATGACGCCGACCGTGCGCACCGGCAGCAGCACGGCGAAGGCCTGGGCGGTGGCCCGGTACAGACCCGCCCGGCGCAGTTCTTCGATGAAGATCGCATCAGCCCGGCGCAGCGTCTCCAGGCGTTCCCAGGTCACTTCACCAATGACCCGGATGGCCAGCCCCGGGCCGGGGAAGGGATGGCGCCAGACGATCTCGTCGGGCAGGCCGAGCGCAGTGCCGAGCGCGCGCACTTCGTCTTTGAACAGCCACTGCAACGGCTCGATGAGCTGAAACTGCATATCCGCCGGCAGCCCGCCCACATTGTGATGCGTTTTGATCGTGGTGGCACTGCGGCCAATCCCCGCACTTTCGATGCGGTCGGGATATAGGGTGCCCTGGGCCAGGTAGCGTGCCTGGGCAGTGCCCCATTCGGTGGCCAGGCGCGCGGCCTCGCGTTCGAAGATGCGCACGAAGCGGTTGCCAATCCGCTTACGTTTCGTTTCGGGCTCGGTAACCCCCACCAGATCGCCCAGGAACTCCTCGCTGGCATTCACGGCTACCAGGCGCATGCCCAACTCGTGTTCGAAGGTCTCGACCACCTGGGCGGCTTCACCCTGGCGCAGCAGACCGTGATCGACGAATATGCAGGTGAGCTGGTCACCCAGGGCCCGGTGCAGCAGGGATGCGGCCACGGCCGAATCGACGCCACCGCTCAAACCGCAGATGACCTGGCCCTCTTCGACCTGGGCCTGCAGCTGGCCGATGCTCTCTTCGATGAAATTGAAGGGTGTCCAGGTGCCGTGGCAGCCGCAGATCTCGATCAGAAAGTTGCGCAGGATCAGGGTGCCCTGGCGCGTGTGCGAGACTTCGGGATGGAACTGCAGGCCGTAGCGATGGTTCTGCATGTCGCCGATGGCGGCCACTGGCGAGTTATCGGACGTGGCGATGATCTCGAATCCCGGTGGTGCCTGCTCGATCCGGTCACCGTGTGACATCCAGACTGTATGCCGGCCGGGCAGGTTCTGCAGCAGCGGAGACGGCACGGCAGTCGGTTCAATTTCAGCGGGGCCGTATTCGCGGGTGCGCGCGGGCGCCACCCGTCCGCCGAGATAGTGCGCCAGCAGCTGCATGCCATAACAGATGCCAAGCACAGGCAGACCGCTGGACAATACGATGTCTGGCAGTGTTGGTGCCTCCGGCGCGTAGACGCTGGCCGGCCCGCCGGAGAGGATGAAGCCGCGCGGCCTGAGGCGTTCCACCTGGGCCGCCGGCGCATCCCACGGCAGCAGCTCGCAGTAGACATGTGCCTCCCGCACGCGGCGGGCAATCAGCTGGCTGTACTGCGAGCCGAAGTCGAAGATCACGATAGCTTCAGCTGTGGCACGTGGTGGCTGTGCGGTAGTCACGAGCCTCCTTGTTTCTTACGTACAGAGTCGAAGTGACCGGTTCGATCATGTGGCAACTGCAAGACGTGCCAGATCTAACCTCTCATTTCCGTGCCCTATTATGCCACAAACAGGTGAAAATGAGAAACGATCTGCGGGTCCGCAGGGTACCTGGGCGTATCGCTGCCGGTTCGCGGTCTGGCCTGGCCCCAAATTGAAAAAAGCCCCTATGCTGATTGTGCATATGGCGAATTGTGGTATAATAACCTATGTTAGGGGAGACACTATGAATCCTGGTGCTCGGGCCAGTCTCCAGGAGAGAAGGATGCACACAGGAGCAACCACCGATTTGGATCACGCACTGCTGCCTCCCATGGACACAAGGCACCCGTTGTCCGTTCGTTCCAGGGTGCGCCGCTTGCGGCCGCGGCTCACAGCCGGCGGCTGGCTGCGTTGTGTGGCTGCTGTTAGCCTCGTGATCGTTCTGGGGCTGGCTGTGGCAGCTCCGTCCCAACCGGTTCAGGCCGCTGTGTGCAGCGAAACCATCCTCAACGGCAACATGGAAGGCAGCGGTGGCTGGCAGATCAACCCTGGTCCACCGACACCGGCCTATTCCACCAGTCAGGCCCACAGCCCCACGCGCAGCATGAGCATGGGCATCCTGGGTGGTGACAACCAGTTCAGCTTCTCGTCTATCACCCAAGATTTTGTGCTGCCGGCCAGCACCGTCAGTGCCACACTCACCTGGTGGACCTGGAACCAGCTCACAGCCAGCGGCGGTAATGACTACCAGGAACTGCTGCTGCAGGATTCCAACACCGGCAGTACGCTGTCACCGCTGTGGCGCGTGCAGGAGAATACCCTGACCTGGAACCAGCAAACGCGCGACATCTCAGGTTTTCGGGGACGGGACCTGCGCCTGTTCTTCAACGTGCGCAACGACGGCGTGGGTGGTGCGGCCGGTATGTTCGTCGACGACGTTTCTCTCGTCGTGTGTGTCTCGGACACACCGACACCCGGATCGGGTGGCCAGGTTGCGGGCCAGGTCTTTGTCGACGGCAACGGCAATGGTATGCCCGACCGTAATGAGCTGGGTTATCCCGGCGTGCCCGTCACCCTGGCACCCGGCAGCACGCGCGTGACTGACAGTGTCGGCACCTTCGATTTTGGTGCCGTATCGGGTGGTGCGTATACGGTGAGTATCACACCGCCGCCCGGCTACGTCGCCACGACGGCCAGCAGCGTAGGAATCACGGTCGCCGGCGGCCCGGTGATTGTCAATTTTGGCATTCAGCTGGCCAGTACGAGCACGGTGGTAGTAGTGACAGCCACACCCACGCCCACACCCATCATCGTCACGGCCACGCCCACACCAACGCCCGTTGTGGTGACCGCAACACCCACGCCCACACCCAACATCATTATTTGGACGGCAACGCCCTCGCCGACTTCCGGGATCATCGTGGTGACCGCAACACCCACCCCGACACCGGCAATCATTGTTGTAACGGCAACGCCGACGCCGGTGGTGGTCACGAACACGCCGTCACCGACGGCGGTCGTCGTCACCAACACACCCCTGCCGCCACCCACGCCGACAGGGACGCCCGTCCCTCCCGGTTGTAACCAGTGGGTGCAGAACTCGAGCTTCGAAGAGCCACTGATGCTGATCGATCCTGGCTGGGTCATCTTCCGCCAGCCGCTGATGCCGACCCGCGTGGCGGACCCGAAGCGCACCGGCACCTGGTCGGTACGCATGGGGACAGACAGCGCCGATGCCCGCTCGTTCTCATCCATTCGCCAGGAGCTTCTGATCCCGATCAATGCTACCAAGGCGGAGCTGCGCTGGTGGTGGTGGGCCCGGGGTGACGTCGGGGACAAAAACGATTACCAGGAGCTGCTGCTGATGACCCCCTCCTGGGATCCGCACGGCCACCAGGTCATTGCGCGCCTGTGGCCGCGCAACCAGGAAGTCAGTGATAACTGGCGCGAAGGGGTGGCAGACTTGATGCCCTTCCGGGGCTTCAACGTGGTGCTCTATTTCAACGTCTATAACAACGGTGATGGTAATCGGCGCGTCATGTTCGTCGACGACGTCACGATCAATGGCTGTGTGCCAGAGCCCACACCCACCCCCGTGCCACCGACCGACACGCCGGTACCCGGCGTGGCCACGCCGCTCCCGGAAGTGCTGCCTTCGCCGGAGGCACCGGAGCCGGAGCAGCCGGCGGGTGGTGGATTGTGGAACCTGGTTACCAATCCCGTGTTTCTGCTCATTGCCTTCGGCGGAGTGGGACTTGTGACTTACCTGGCCATTCGGGGTCTAAGAAAAAGACAAAGAACATAACGTCCGCCGGCCATTGAGAAACGACCTGACCCGACACCTACACGTGTCAATAGCGGATGGCGTGGCACCCGCCGGCCAACATCCACCACGGGCCAGGCTGAAAATCGTACACGGGCGACGCCGGGTGGAAACCGGCTGCGCCCGTGTGCGCGTTCCTGGATGGCCACTGATGGCTCGTAAAAGAATAACTTCCCGTGATTTGCCGGGAATTCCAGCCATAATGCCGGAAGTTACGCGTTTACGATGCCTTATGGCGGTAACGGAGGTAATCGTTTGAAATTCGAGGTGCTGTGCGAAGCAGCGGACCTGGACTCCCTGCAGACTGAATGGAACGATCTGGTCAGGCAAAGCCAGGCCAACACACTCTTTTTGACCTGGGAATGGCAGACGACCTGGTGGCGTCACTGGGGCACGTCGGAATTGTACGTACTGACCTGGCGCGACGAGGTGACAGGGCGCCTGGCGGGCCTGGTGCCGCTGTACGTGGAAACGACGGACGAGAACGTCCGCCGCCTGCTGTTGGTTGGCGGCACCGAAGTGAGTGACTACCTCGATCTGGTAATCGCCCCGGGCTACGAGGAGCAGGTGTTTCAGTCATTGATTGCCTGGCTGGCCAGCCCAGCCGCTCCGGCATGGGACCGCCTGGAGCTGGTCAACCTGCCTGAGGGCTCTTCGACACTCAGTCGTTTTGCCGAGCTGGCTGGTCAGGCCTGGCCAGTGACCACCGCTGTGGAGGATGTATGCCCCGTGGTCGTGCTGCCGGATGCTTGGGATGCCTACCTGGCTCTGCTGGACAAGCACCAACGCCACGAAGTACGTCGCAAGTTGCGGAAGATCGAGCAGGAGCCAGCGGTACACTGGTGGATCAGCGCAAGCGCTGCCGACGTGGCACGCGACGTTGAATCGTTCATCGATCTGCATCAGCTGAGCAGCGCAGACAAAGACGACTTTATGACCGAGCCGATGAAGGCCTACTTTCGTGACCTGGCAACGGTGCTACATGCCAATGGCTGGTTGGTGCTGGCAACGCTTGCGGTGAACGGCAATCCGGCTTCGGCCCTGTTCAGCATGGTGTGGCAGGGCCGTTGGCTGCTCTACAATTCCGGATATGACCCGATCAACTATCGCGAGTTGAGCACCGGGATTGTCCTGCTTGCGTTTTGTGTGCAGGAAGCAATCCAACGTGGCGTGACAGTTTTTGATTTCCTGCAGGGTAACGAGACGTACAAATACCGGCTGGGCGGGCAGGATACACGGGTCTGGCGAGTGGTCGTTCAGCACTGAACCCCTACCCTCCGCGTTCGATCCACCGGGCCAGCACGGGCCGCATGTTTTCCAACGTTACCGGCTTGGCCAGGTAATCATCCATGCCCGCGGCCAGGCACAGCTGGCGGTCCTCTTCCGAAGCGTAGGCAGTCATGGCGACGATGGGCACGTGCCCGCCAAGCGTGAACTCGGCTTGGCGTATCAGGCGCGTGGCCTGGAAACCATCCATGGCTGGCATCTGCACATCCATGAAAACCAGGTCATACGTGCGTCCCGTTTCGCGGACGGTCGTGAAGGTCTTGACAGCCATCGAGCCGGTGGCTGCGACTTCCACGGCCAGACCAAGCCTGGTCAGCTGTCGCACAACCAGGGTGCGGTTGATCTCGTTGTCTTCGACCAGAAGAACCTTCTTGCCAGACATTGGGGAAAATTCCGGGAGTGTCGTCAGAGGCCTGCGGTCTGACTCACTGGCGGGCGGTGCGGTCACGAGCTGCCACATGGTATGAAACAGGCGCGCCTGTTTTACCGGTTTTGTCAGGTGCGCGCTGAAACCCAGGGCGGCCACCATCTCGTCACGGTGCAGGTCGTTGAGGGCGGTCAATAACACCAGGTGCACAGGTGTAGGATCGGGCACCCGTGGATCGAGTTGGCCGAACTTGTGGTTGGCGATGTCTGGCAGGTCAGCGTCGATGAATACGATATCATATACCTGGGACTCTTGCGCGTGACGCAATAAATCGAGCGCTGCTTCGGCATGCACAACGGTGTCGACGGTCACACCCCACGCGTGCAAATAGTTCGAGAGTACCTCGCGCTGCCCACGACTCGAGCTGGCTATGAGCGCCCGCTGCGCACCTGGCAGCGTGCGCTGGCGGCGGCCAGGGGCGTGGGGTGCTTGATGGAAATCGGCGGTGAACCAGAAGGTCGAACCCTGGCCGGCGATGCCTGCGCTGGAAACACCAATCGACCCGCCCATCAACTCCACCAGGCGCTTGGAGATGGCCAACCCCAGGCCGGTGCCACCGTACCGCCGACTGAGCGAGCCGTCGGCCTGGGTAAAGGGTTGAAACAGGCGGTCCCGGTCATTCGCTGAGATGCCGATACCTGTATCTGCCACGGTGAAACGCACCGTGATTTGGCTGGCACTGCATGCATCGACTTCGGCACGCACCACGACCTCTCCGGCCGGCGTGAACTTGACGGCATTACCGAGGAGATTCAGTAGAATCTGGCGCAGCCGCCCAGCGTCACCCACCAGGAGCGCAGGCATGTCGGGTGAGACGTAGGTTACCAACGACAACCGGTGTTGTCGTGCCTTGGGCGCAAGTAATTCAGCCACGGCTTCGACGACCTGCGTCAGGTCGAAATTGGAGGGTTTGAGCTTGACGTGGCCAGCCTCGATCTTGGAGAAATCGAGAATATCGTTGATGACACCTAGCAGCGCCTCTGCTTCGCTGAATATGATGGAGACGAATTCCCGCTGCTCGTTATCGAGGGTGGAGTCACGTAGAAGTTCGGCCATGCCGATGATGCCGTTGAGCGGTGTCCGAATTTCATGACTCATGGTCGCCAGGAATTCGGACTTGACGCGCGAGGTCTCCAGGGCTTCGTCTCGGGCGGCGACCACAGCCCGCTCGCTGAGCTTGCGCGTCGTGATATCACGGACGATCTTCTGTGCGATCTGGCGGCCGGACCATTCGAAGCGGTTGGCTGAGATTTCTGCCAGGAATACGTCACCGTTTTTGCGCATGCACTCCGAGTCATACCGTACGGCACGTAGTTCACCGGCGTGCGCAATGCGTGGCAAGCCGTCACCGCGGCTGGCCAGGGGATGCAGGTCGGCGACGGTGAGAGTAAGCATTTCGTCGCGACTGTAGCCCCACTGGATAATGGCCTGTTCATTTACGTCGAGAATGCGGCCATCCATCTCGTGGATGATGATCGCGTCGTTGGACTGGTGAAAGAGCTTGCTGTACTTTTCCTCGCTGTCGCGCAGTTGGACCTCGAACTGCAGGCGCTCGGTGATGTCTTCGCCGATACTCGTCGTGCCGATGACCTGACCCTGGTCGCCACGAAGAATCGTATTGCTCCAGGCGATGGTGCGCCGCCGGCCATTGCGTGTGACAATGTCGTTGGTATAGTGCGGCGCGATGTCACCGCTGTGCACGAAGGCATCGAACACGTCGCGTACCGGTTCCCCGGGCGCGATGAAAAGGTCGAACCAGTTGCACCCCAGAACCTCCTCCAACTGCCAACCGGTCACACGTGAGCAGTGATCATTGATGTACGTGATGGTACCCGTCGGATCGAGCATGACCACGATCAAATGCACGTTGTCCAACATGTGGCGGAAGTGTTTTTCGGACGCACGCAGTGCTAACTCGGCTGGATCGAGGCCGCGCGCAGTTACCCCTGGCGGCATATCGTCGATACTGGGAGAGGGCTGATTCATGGGGCGCCCCGTCAAGTCTCTAATGTCCATCTCGATGGATCGGGTCTGGTGCCCTGGCTGAAACGTCGTCAGTGAGCAGTGACCATTATACATGTATTTCACGGTTTCCAAAACCGGCACACACAGCAGTCAATGCCCTTGCATATTTGCCTGGTTTCGGGTATGATTCGATGCAGTTGGGTGTTTTTTCGTGATTGGCTTGAGCTGATTTTGGTCAAGCAAATCGATTGACATAGGACAAGGAGTGACTATCACATGACGCTGATTGAAGATATCACGGCACGAGAAATCCTGGATTCGCGCGGCAACCCGACGATCGAGGTTGAAGTGATCGTGTCTGACGGCTTTGTAGGGCGGGCTGCCGTGCCATCAGGCGCCTCCACGGGGGTGCACGAAGCGCTGGAGCTACGCGATGGTGACAAGAAACGTTACGGCGGCAAAGGTGTGCTCAAGGCTGTCGAAAACGTCAACAACGTACTGGCGGAACAGCTGCTGGGCTGGGATGCACTGGATCAGGAAGGGATCGATCAGTTTCTGATCAACCTCGATGGCACGCCGACGAAGAGCAGCCTCGGCGCCAATGCCGTCCTCGGTGTGTCACTGGCCGTAGCCAAAGCGGCCGCTGCGGCCGCCGGTCTGCCACTGTACCGTTATCTGGGTGGGGTCAGTGCTCGTACGCTGCCCGTGCCGATGATGAACATCCTCAACGGCGGCAAACATGCCGTCAACTCGACCGACCTGCAAGAATTCATGGTGATGCCGGTTGGGGCGCCCACTTTCCGCGAGGCGCTGCGCTGGGGTGCCGAGACCTATCATTCGCTCAAGAAAGTGCTGCATGACAAAGGCTTCGCAACCAACGTGGGCGATGAAGGTGGCTTTGCCCCGTCCCTGGGATCCAACGCCGAAGCCATCGAAGTAATTCTGCTGGCCATCGAGAAGGCCGGTTACCGCCCTGGCGAGGATATCTGGATTGCGCTCGACCCGGCCGTCAGCGAGTTGTACGACACCGAGCGCAAGGTGTACGACCTTGCGAAAGAGGGCCGACAGCTGAACAGCGAAGAAATGGTGGACTTTTTCGTCAATTGGGTGAACAAGTACCCGATCATCTCGCTGGAGGATGCCTGCGCCGAGGACGACTGGGATGGCTGGAAATTGCTGATGTCCAAGGTCGGTGACAAGGTGCAGCTGGTGGGAGACGACCTGCTGGTGACGAATGTCCAGCGCATCGAACGTGCCATTAGCGAAAAGGCCTGCAATTCACTCTTGTGCAAGGTGAACCAGATCGGATCATTGAGTGAGGCCATTGCCTCGGTGGACATGAGCGTGCGCGCGGGCTGGACGACCGTGGCATCTCACCGTTCGGGTGAGACGGAAGACACCACGATTGCCGACCTGGCGGTGGGCCTCAACATGGGGCAGATCAAAACTGGCGCACCGGCCCGCTCAGACCGGGTGGCGAAGTACAACCAGCTGCTGCGCATCGAAGATGAGCTCGGCTCGTCGGCTGTGTATCCGGGCCTGAAGGCGTTCCGCCAGAAGCACTGATCAAACACGGAAGAGGCGCCGACCCCCAGGCAGTCCTCTGTGCAGTAACAAAAAGGCGGGCACCTGCCCGCCTTTTTTTATTGATTCTGCGCCCGCGATATCCGCTCCCGCTCGGTGATCCACGCGACGGCCTCGCGCAGGTCACTCACTACCGGGCAAACAACGTGGCTTTGTTGGTCGAGCAGCAGCGCATGTTCGGTGCCGCGCCCGGTGAGCACCAGCAGTGGCTGCACGCCAACCGCAACGGCTGCCTCCAGATCGGTGATGGCATCACCGATCAGGTACGACCGCTCCAGGGCCAGGTGGAGGGAATTGGCCGCCTGCAGCAGCATGCCGGGCTGCGGCTTGCGACAGGCACAGGTCTCGT
Organism: uncultured Anaerolineae bacterium; assembly: GCA_964642445.1. Taxonomy (GTDB): domain Bacteria; phylum Chloroflexota; class Anaerolineae; order SSC4; family Amarolineaceae; genus SSC4. The sequence goes on along the minus strand of CAZXQZ010000034.1, from coordinate 9,000 downwards.
CGGGGCGGTGAGGGCAGTAGTAGATGGCATCCAACTGGCCACCGGCCGCCGTCACCACGTCCTGCAGGCGTCGATGCATGTCATCCAATGTCTGGCGGCTCACCAGGCCCCGATTGACCGCAGCCTGGTTGGAAACGATGACGACGGCAAACGGGGTGGCAGCCAGCGTCCGCAGTGCATCCAAAACACCGGGCAGCAAACGCAGCTCATCCCACGACTTGACGTAATCAGCACGATTCTCGTTGATGACACCGTCACGATCGAGGAAGACAGCCGGCCGGTGACCGTTGCGTGTACTCACCCACGCACCTCGTAGTCGGTCGTCGGTTCCAGGATGTAATACACGGGTATGGGTGCGTCATCGATGTTCGTATCACCGGCTGCCCGGGTCGCCGCGATGTCCGCAACCAACTGCCGCAGCGTGACGGTCATCGTGTGGCACAGGATCATGTGGGCGTCTTCGACTTGCTCCATGCAGCTGCTGTCTACGTGCAGGCTGTAGTCGACCAGGTGACGCAGTTTGCCACCATCGAAGCCGGTGATCCCCACCGTTGTGGCACCGTGTTGGCGGGCAGCCTGCACGGCATGCAGGACATTGCGCGAGTTGCCACTCCCGCTGATGGCAACCAGGACGTCTCCCGGTTCGACGAAGTTGAGCAGCTGCTCGGCCAGGGCATGTTCGTAGGCGCGATCGTTGCTCCAGGCCATCAACAGAGGGGTGTTGTCCACCAGGCCAATCGCGCGAAAGCGACGCTGGCCGGTGACGCTGGCGCCCTTGTTCAAGTCATTGACGAAATGGGAAGCCGTGGCCGCGCTGCCACCGTTACCGCAGATGAAGATGTGTCGTCTGTGCCGCCTGGCCTCCAGCAGCAGCTCGACGACCTCGGGAACGGCTGAATCGTCCAGGGTCGCCACCAGGTCATGTACTTCCTTGAGATATCGTGCGGCGTAGGTGTGCGCTGCTGTCATGATCGTGTTTTGCTCCTTGGTTAAGGTGTCGTCATTCATTGGACGGGGTCTTCTTCGAAGAATGGCAGCTGAGCCTTGGATCGTTCACCACGCAGGATGCGCACGACGGTCTGCAGCAGGATTTGAATATCCATCCAGATCGTCCAGTTACGGATGTAATAGGTGGTAAGACGCATTTCTTCGTCGAACGTGCGCTGACCGCCAACCGCCCACGGTCCCGTAATGCCTGGCTTCACCGTCAACAGGTTAGCCAGGGCTGGCTCGACCAGTATGTCCTGGCTGCGTGAGATCGTTCGTGGCCCCACCAGGCTCATGTCACCGGTGAATATGTTAATCAGTTGCGGCAACTTGTCAAGCCCCAGCCGCAGCATCCAGCGGCTGAGGGGGTGCTGCAGCGCGACGGTGCGACGGTCTTCGGCCGACAGGACGGCTACACTGGTTGCCTGGCGGTTGAGGACTGTGCGAAACTTGTACGTGTAGAACGAACTGCCGCGCACGCCCCACACCAGGTAGCGGTCCAGGATTGGACCGCGCGAGTTCAGGCGGACCAGCAGGGCCACCACGCACACGACCGGCGCCAGAACAATGGCCGCCACGGTTCCCAGCCCGTAGTCGAGCCCCATTTTGAGCACGGCATCGGCGCCGGTGATACGCATCTTGTTGACCCGGAGGAGGGGCACGAAGTCGCGGTAACTCACCTGTACGCCGGTGGTCAGGATTTCGTAGTAGCCGGGGGAGAGCAGAATCTCGTACCCGTTGGGCGCCGTTGACTGTTGCATCAGGTTTTGAAACGTTTCCCAGGCAACCGCTGTGGAGACGAGAATGACCTCTTTGGCATCGTGACGCAAGGCCAGTTCATGCAGCGCGGCCGGCGCACCGAGAACTTTCAAGTCACCCACCCGCGCCCCCAGCGGCAAAAAGTCGTCCACAAACCCAACGACGTCGACACTTGCGCCCGGTGTGGTGCGAAACTGGTTGGCCAGGGCCTGGCCATGGGCGTTGGCACCCACGATGATCACCCGGGTCACAAATCGCCCGCGCCCGCGGACGACACCCAGGAAGCGACGGAGTACAAAACGTACCAGGGCCACGTACAGAATAGTGAACAACCAGGCGAGCACCAGCCATCCACGCGCAGGGACAGGATTGCCCTGGCTGGTGGCCACGAAGGTCAGCACCAGGGCGAGCAGACCGTACGTGCAGCCTGTGATGACGTGGTAGTATGTGCGGATACCTTCGTGCAGCAGCCGCAGATCGTACAGGCGATTGAGGCCGAAGATGAGCAGCCAGAGTGGAATGACAGTCAGGCTGGCGCGCATGTATTCCTCGACAGGGCTGAAGGTACGGGCGGGCAGCCAGCCACTTTCTACGCGCACGTAGAAGGCCGTCAGGAAGGCGGCTGCCAACATCAGCGCATCCAGCACGATCATAGTGGCGATCAGAAAAACCCGCTCCCTGCGCGACATCCTGTTTACTCCCGATGATGCAGCCGGCGATGGCCGAGGTGGGAGGCTAGAGAGTTCAGACGCAAGCCACTGTTCATCAGCACCTGGGCACCCGTCTGATCGAAACGAAAGTCCATCCGCTGCAAGCCGAGCCCGCGCAGTGCCGTGGTGACGCTGTCCTGGTATGGTTCACGGCAGTACAACATGAGAAACCCCCCACCGCCGGCACCGGTGATTTTGCCCCCCAGGGCACCGTGCTGGCACGCCACGTGATAACTCTCGTCGATGCGGGCGTTGGAGATGCCAGGCGCAAAACGTTTTTTCTCCTGCCAGTTGTGATGCAGAAGCTCCCCAAACCCATCCAGGTCACCTTTGACCAGGCACGTTTTGACTTGGGTAGTCATGGCCTTGACGTTGTGCAGGGCTGCGATCACCCGTGGGTCTTCCTGGGCGCTGGAACGGCTCTGTTTGCTAAGAATCTCCGTCGAGTGGCGGGCACTGCCGGTGAAGAACAACAGCAGGTTGCGCTGCAAGGTTTGCCAGGTATCGGTGGTCAGGGAGAGCGGCTCACCGTGCACACCATCGGCGCTGAACTCGAACAGGTTCAACCCACCAAAGGCCGATGCGTACTGGTCCTGTTTGCCGATGGGCATGCCGAGTTTCTCGATCTCGATGTAACAGGCCTCACCCGCCACTTCGGCTTTGCTGAGTGTCCAGCCACAGGCGGTGCTCACCGCCTTGACCAGGGCGACGGCGACAGCACTGGACGATCCCAGGCCGGTGCCGGGGGGAATCTCCGAGGCCAGGAACATCGACAGGCCGCTGTGTACGCCGTAATGATGCAGAATGGCCCGCGGCAGCGACAGCGTCCCGTCACTCAACAGCTCCTGATCGGGCGCATGGCGGTAGAACGTCTGGTAGTCCGACGACGTGATTTGCAGGGAATCATCGTCATTCACGTTGAGGATGACGTAAAAATAGCGGTTGATGGTGGTGTTGATGACAATGCCACCATAACGCAGGTAATAGGCTGGAAGGTCAGTGCCGCCACCGGCCAGGCTGATACGGACTGGAGCACGCGCAATAAGCATACGTTTGTTCTGTCTCATGCGGTCGATGTGACCGCGACCCGTCAGGGTTGTTCACGACAGGCGGCCGGCGCCAGCCGTGATACGACGCCACGCCATGCGCACCACACGCGCCGCAATGGTCGCCAGACGATGTAAGTGAAATTGTAGTTCCGACAACCAACCCCGTGTGGTTGGCCGTTCCGGGAAAATCTCGGTAGGGGGTGCAAAACGTCGCCCCACGTCCAGGCCAATGGATTGCATGCGGTCCAACATGAGAAGCTGACCCAGGCCGAGCCAACTCCACTCGGCACTGCCCTCGCGAATGGCCCGCAGCGGAACCTGGGCGTCCATGAAGGGCCGCAGCAGCCAGCGCCGCAGTGGTCCCGGGCGCAGTGCGTGCATCACCGAAACGGGGACCTTGACCCCCATCAGCTCCTGGGCCAGATGCAGGGTCACGTAAAAAAGGGTGCCCGCGCCTGCCTGCCGCGCCGTTTGTACCAGGTAACTCCAATCGAGCTGCTGTCCATAACCTCGCAGAAGTTCACTGACATCGACCAACCAACGCAGACCCACGTAACGGTGTTTGCGAATATGAATGGTCAGGTGCAGCAGCAGGTCCTCCAGCGAGAGCGTCGGCAGGGTGTGGTGATTGACCTCGAGCTGCTGGGCACGCGCCCAGAGCGCGGCGACATCCAGGTTGAACAGACCCGGTTCGGCCAGGTTCCAATGCAGCTCCAGCAGCACCGGCTGGCCGCTGGTGGTAGAGCGCACGTAGGGGATGTCATAACTTCGCGCAAGCTGGAAGTCGAGCTGGCGGCCGGGCTGGATGGTGTAACCCAGGTCACGCAGCACTGCCTGGGCCTGGCCCAACTGTTCGTGCCGCACCATCACATCGATGTCGGACGAAGGACGCAGCGCCGGGTCTGGGTAGAGCAGTTCACCCAACACCATGCCCTTCAGCAGCAGCCGGTCGATGCCGTTTTGGGCGAGGCAGTCAGTGACGCGTACCATCTCCGCTTCCAGCAGCAGGTTATCGCTGAGGGTGTTGTAGTAGTCTGCCTCGAACTGGCGCCATACGGCAGCCGGCATCCACGTGGTCAAATCCAGGCTGCGCAGGTTGTGAAAGACCAGGGGGGCCAGACCGTTGAGCCAGGCCTGGTCCCACAATTGAGTCCAGGATATGCCGCACTCGACCAGGGCGTGGGCTCGCCGGCTCTCTTCCCAGTTGAGCCGGCGGCGACTGCACAGCAGCATGAGCTGCTGCGTGCGCTGCATGGCCGAGTCGTCGGGTTGGGTATGCATGGACGGGCGAGAATTTTGCCGGTTAGCCGTAGTAATCACGTGATTGATCGCACCGTGCCAAGCCGCTTCATAACGCGCATGGCTTCAGCGTAATAGTTGGCGAACGAGGGTTGAGCCTGCGCCCAAGCCACGTACTGGGCAACAATCTCTGGCAGTGGCACGACGGGTTCCCAACCCAGCGCACGCAATTGGCCGATATCCGAGATGATGTGTCGCGTATCCCCAAAGCGGTATTCACCCGGCACGCAGGGCGGCAACGACGAACCGGTCGCACGGGCCACGAGGGTGGCATAGTCGAGCACGCTGATGGCGGTCGCTCCCCCGACGTTGAATGCCCGGTAATCGGCCCGTGAATCGTGCAGCACCAGGCCGATGGCACGCGCGACATCGCCGACATAGACGTAATCGCGCAGTTGGTGCCCATCTTCGTAAGCCACGGGCCGATCGCCATGCAGCAGGGACATAGTGAAGATGCGAAGAATGCCCGAATACGCATTACGGTACGACTGGCGTGGCCCCTGGGTGATGGAAAACCGCAGCGCCACCGAGGGAATCTGGTAGCGCCGCCCCAGGTTCAGCGCAATCAGTTCCTGGGTGTATTTCGACATGGCGTACTGGTTGTGCGGATTCACGACTGCTTCATCGGTCAGCGCGACCTCCAGTGTGTCACCGCATGCCGGACACACGGGATCCCAATGGCCGGCCCGCAGCTGGGCTTCAGCGCGCGGGCCCGGGTACTGCACACCGTGTGTGCGGCAGGTGTATTTGCCCTCGCCGTACACGGCCTGCGACGAAGCGACGACCACTTTTGTAATCGGCAGGTGCTTTTCCACGATCAACTCGTACAGCAGGGCCGTACCCACCGTATTGACATGGAAGAACTTGGCAAAATCAGGCAGATAATCTTGATATGCGGCCAGGTGAATGACGGCATCAACACCTTGCAGCGCCTGCTCCAGGGTCGTACGGTTGCGCACGTCCCCGATGATGAGCTCTGCCGCAGCCGGCACATAGTCGGGAACCTGCTGACCCACGTGCACCGGTGGTGCCAGGCTGTCCAAGATGCGCACTGCGTGACCTTCGGCCAGGAGAAAATCGACCGTATGGGAGCCGATGAAACCGGCGCCACCTGTGACCAGAACCTTCATGATTCTACGACAATCCCATCATCCTTCGAGAATTCCAGAACCTGCAAAAAACTCCACCGGCGCAGCGGTGGCACGTAACGGTCGAGCAGCCGATCGGTGGCCAGGAACAACCGCATGGCCCAGGGAAACCGCAGCCAGTGCCGGGCCAGCAGGACCGTCAGGCAGAGCTGCGGCATGTGCACCTGGACCCGGGTGCCAGACGCACGGCAGAAGGCTTCGATCTCCGTGTCCTGCAACGGTGCCTCTTCATCGGAGCCGTACCGTCGCACACCCAGGCGACCCACCAGGTAGCGGCGCGCAACCCGCAGCAGCGGGTTACGATCGCTGTTTTCGATGAAGACGGCGCGCCCGCCTGGTTTCAACACCCGTCCCACTTCGGCGCCGACAATCGCACAGTCCACGTGGTGCAGTACCTGGGCGCCGAAAACGCGATCGATGCTGCCGCTCGCGCAGCCCAGGGCATGGCCGTCCATCACAACCAGGGCCAGGTGCTCGTCTTCGTGCCGCGCCTGGGCCAGATCTCGGGCCCGCCGCAGGCCGTTCAGCGCCACGTCGACGCCCACGATCCATCCACCGCGCTGCGCCAGCTCGACCGCATGTTGACCGGCACCGCAGCCCAGCTCCAAAATCCGCACGCCCGGCTGCATGTGCAGCCGGTCGAAGGCGAACAACTCACGCACACTCCAGCCGGCCTCTGGCTGCGGTCCAGGCGCTGCCGGGTGGGCATACTCGGCATCGTAATGCACCCGCTCACGTGCGCCCAGTGCCGGCGTGCGCTGGATGGCTGGTGTCTCCTGGTTGGATCTGTTTGTGTTCATGGTGTCACGGGCAAAAAGAACGAGAGAGTGCGTTCTCTCCCGTCCATGGACGCCTGGTTCATTTTAGCACATCCGTCACTACTTGGCACAATACCGCATGGTCATTGGGGGTATGCCGTGTTCAATAAGCGCCGCGGCTCAACAGCACCGCCGGCACCGTGCGCAGCAGAATCCACAGATCGAACACCAGGGAACGACGCCGGATGTACTCCAGGTCCAGGCGCACCCAGTCGTCGAAATTGCTGACGCGGTTGCGTCCGCTGATTTGCCACAGACAGGTGATACCGGGCTTGACGCTCAATTTGGCACGCTGCCAGGGCTCGAACTGCACGTATTCGGTGCGCAGCGGCGGGCGCGGCCCGACCAGGCTCATATCGCCGATGAGCACACTCCACAGCTGCGGCAGCTCGTCCAGGCTAAGTTTACGCAGGATGCGACCCACCGGTGTGATGCGCGGGTCTTGTTTGATCTTGAAGACCGGCCCGGACATTTCATTGGCCGCCATCAACTGTGCTTTGAGCGCATCGGCATTGACGACCATGGTACGGAATTTGTAGCCGGTGAACGGCACGCCCCCCTGGCCGACGACGCGCCAACGATAGAGGACCGGTCCTGGTGATGTCAACTTGATGGCCAGTGCAATGCCCAGGAACACGGGCGACAAAAGCACAAGGGCGACCAGGCTGGTTACCAGGTCGATAACGCGTTTGGCCGCATCATACACGGGCCGGCGGGCAGCCAGTGGGGTTCTCGGCAGTGCCTGTGGATTGCTGATCATGCCGGTGACGTCTCCGTGGCCTGGTTGTGCCCATAACGCTGCCAGACCGCCTGCACGATACGTGTCGCCGCCTGGCCATCACCATACGGACTGACGGCCTGGGCCATGGCCTGGTATGCCTGCGGGTTGTGCAGCAGCCGCTCGGCTTCGCGCACAATGGTGTCGCTGTCGGTGCCGACCAGGCGCGCGGTGCCCGCGGCAACCCCCTCGGGGCGTTCCGTCTCACGGCGCATGACCAGCACCGGCTTGCCCAGCACCGGGGCTTCTTCCTGGATACCCCCCGAATCGGTCAGGACGAGGGTGCAGTGCTTCAGGAGATAGACCAGTTCCTGGTAGGCGACTGGCTCCAGCAGGTGGATACGCGCATGGCCACCCAGGATGCGGAAGACCGGATCGCGCACGTTGGGGTTGAGGTGGACCGGGTAGATCAGCTCGATGTCGGGGTTGCGCTGCACGAGCCGCAGCAGACCATCGCAGAGTGATTCGAACGGCGCCCCAAAGTTTTCCCGACGGTGTGCGGTGACCAGGATGGTGCGTTTATGTGCGGCGTCCACCTGAAGGACACGCAGGGCATCTGGCGGCGTATAGGGGCGCTGGACCATCGCGCGCAGGGCATCGACGACGGTGTTGCCGGTGAGGTAGATGTCGGCGGCGGCTACGCCTTCGGCCAGCAGGGCGTCGACGGCGGTCTGGGTGGGTGCAAAATGCATGGTGGCCAGGCTGCCCACCAGGCGCCGGTTCATTTCCTCCGGGAATGGGCTGTAACGATCGTACGTGCGCAGCCCTGCCTCAACGTGCCCCAGCGGCACTTTGGCGTAGAAACTGGCCAATGCCGCAACCAGGACGGTGGTCGTATCGCCCTGTGCCAGGACGACATCGGGTTGCAGCGACGCGAGCGCGTCGGTTACACCGCGCAGGGCGGCGGCTGTCAGCTCGGGCAGTGTCTGGTTGGGCTGCATCAAGTCCAGGTCGACGTCGGGCTGGATGTCGAAGATGGCCAGCACCTGGTCGAGCATGGCGCGGTGTTGGGCCGTGGCACACACCAGGGAACGAATGCCCGGATGGGCCGCCAGGGCCTGGATGACCGGCGCCATTTTGACCGCTTCGGGACGGGTACCGACGATGCAAAGCACGCGTAACATTGTTGGCCGTCTCGTCAATCTTCCTGGTAGAAGCGCAGCACCAATGGTGTGCGCATCACCGCCTCGATCGCCTGAGCATCGGCCCGCAATGTTTGTTTGACCACTTTGTGTTCGACGAGGAAGATCAGGCAGTCCGCCCCCGTGGCGGCATCGACCAGGCTGGTGTATGCGTGTTCGGGCACCAGCGGGTCGAAGTGGGCGACGGCATAACCATCGGCGCGCAGCAGCTCCACAACCTCGATGGCCGGACTTTCGCGGGTGTCCTCCGTGTCGGGTTTGTACGTCATGCCGATAGCCACCAGGCGCGGGTCCGGCAGGTGGGCGACGG
>CAZXQZ010000033.1:0-28832 GCA_964642445.1 uncultured Anaerolineae bacterium | reverse complement strand
AAATAACGTTGGTGCCCTGCCTGGACCGGAAGTTCAGGCCGTTTTGTGCGTCGTACTGGTACGTGAGCGTGTCCGGCAGCAGCGTTTGCAGGCTGAGCAGGGCCGTTACCAGCGGTGCCTGCATGTGCACCTCCGGCAGCCCACCTGGGCCCAGCACCGGCGAGTCCGTCGCGGCCGGCACCACCGCTTCCCCCCGCGTGTCCAGCAGCTGCAGCAGCGGCACGGCAGGACCCTGGGCCAGGGGTGGCAGTGCCACCCCCTCGCGATCGACCCACGCCGTGCCCTGGGCGGTTTGCCACATGATCACCGGTTCCCGCTCCGTGACGTCGATCTGGATACGCCCTGGCAGTCGAAAACGCACCCGCGCCGCCGCCACGTATGGTGCTGCCTGTTCGATGGCGTCTTCGGCCGCCCGCTCGTGCAGCCAGAAGATGTTGTGACCTTCCAGCCCGGCCTGCGCATACACGTCTTCAGCCACCAGGAGCTGCGTGCCGCGCACCTCGGCCCCAAATGCGTAAAAATTGTCAAAGGACACGAACACGTACAACAGGCCAAGCAGCATCCCAATCAACCACAGGCTGAGCAGTTTGGTGGGATACCACCCCGAACCGCGTACCGCAGTACGTTGGATCCGCACAGGTCCCACGGCCAGGCTGGCGTCCAAACGTCGCCGTGCTGGCCGTTTCTGTCGTAGCACTGCGCTCGATTTGCCAGTCCGGCGAGTATTCACTCCAGCCTCATCCTCAGCGCGTCGCCTGGTTGCGTGCACGATCGGCATACCGTTCGAGGGCCAGCTCGACCAATCGCGTCACCAGCCCGGCGTAACTCAGGCCGCTAGCCTCCCACAGTTTCGGGTACATGCTGATCTGCGTAAAGCCAGGCATCGTATTGACCTCGTTCAGGTAGAGCCGGTCGGTGCCCCGCTCCAACAGAAAATCGACCCGGGCCAGGCCCGCACCATCCAGGGCCAAAAAAGCGGCCCGTGCCAGCTGCTGTGCCTCATGCACAAGCGCCGGGCTCAGCGGAGCTGGGATCAGCAGCTCGGAGGTGTCGAGCAAATATTTGGCATCGTAGTCGTAGAACTCGTTGCCCGGCACGATCTCGCCCGGGATCGAAACCAGGGGCTCATCGTTGCCCAGGACGCTGACCTCGATTTCACGTGCGTCGATACCCTGTTCGACCACCAGCTTACGATCGAAGCGGCCCGCCTCATCCAGCGCGGCCGCCAGCGCCACCCGGTCACCCGCTTTGCTGATACCGACGCTCGAACCCATGTTGGCCGGTTTGACGAACAGTGGATAGGACAGGCTGGCTTCGATCTGGTCGAGCACCGGTTCAGGGTCGCCTTCCCAGCGGCGGCGCAGGACGGCCAGGTACGGAACCTGGGGCAGACCGTGCGCAGCAAAAATGGCTTTGCACTGCAGCTTGTCCATGCCCAGGGCCGACGCCATCACCCCACAACCGACGTAAGGGATGTCCACCAGCTCCAGCAGCCCCTGCACTGTGCCATCTTCGCCCATCGGACCGTGCAGCACGGGAAAGATCACGTCGACCGCAGGCAGTATCTGGCCCAGCGGCAGCGCGGGCGCCAGGGCCACCACCCTCTCTGCACCGGCAGCGGTTTGATTGTCAATGTGCCCGGTCAGTTGGGGGCTGCCATGGGCGCCCCCGGTCAGCGTGCGCATCGGGTCATCGCCCCACACCCAGCGCCCGCTGCGGTCGATCCCGATCGGCACTACGTCGAAGGCCGACGCATCCAGCGCCGCCATCACCGAACGGGCCGACATCAGGCTCACGTCGTGTTCACTGGACTTGCCGCCAAACAGCACGCCAACGCGCAGTTTCTTCCCTGGCATGGTCTACGCCTCGAACTCGCCCACGAACAAGATTTCCGGCCCGAGCGTGACGCCAAATTGGGCGGCAATCGTGTCTTGGGCCAGATGGATGGCCGCCATCACGTCACGTGCCTGCGCGCCGCCCAGGTTGACCAGGAAATTGGCATGCACCGGGCTAAACTGGACCTGACCCACCTGGGTTCCCTTCAGGCCAGCCGCTTCGATCAGGCGCCCAGCATAATCCCCTGGCGGATTACGAAAGATCGATCCCACACTGGCTGCAGTGGGCTGGGTAGCCCGCCGGTGGGCCAAAAAGCGGGCTGCCCGGTCTTCGAGCTCTGCCCGCTCGCCCCGCGGCAGGCGAAATACGGCCGTCAGTACCACCGCCCCGGCTGCCTGCGGATCTTCCGGGTGCTTCAAGCGGCTGCTGCGGTAGGCATAGCGGAAATCAGCGCCTGACCAGGTACCAAGTACACCCTGGCCATCCAACACCTGGGCCTGCCACAGGTTGTCGGCAATGCAGCCACCGTGGGCACCAGCGTTGCCGACAACGGCTCCACCCACCGTCCCCGGCACACTAATCGCCCATTCCAGGCCGGCCAGTCCCTCCCGAACAGCCCGGCGCGCCAGCCCGGCCAACAGGACACCTGATTCCGCCGCCAGCAGGACGCTGCCATCTTCTTCTGCGGCTACGGCCGGTTCGGGCGGCAGAACCTGGCGGCAGCGGTTGACGATCACCAGGCCACGAATGCCCGCATCGGCGATCAGGACGTTGCTGCCACCCCCCAACAGCAGGTAGGGCATGGCGTGGGCACGTACCAGCTCGATCAAACGGACCAGGTCAGCGACGTGCTCGACACTGATCAGCAGATCGGCCGGACCGCCGATCTTAAAAGTTGTCAGTGGGGCGAGAAGCACCTGTTGGCTGACGACAAAACCAGCCGCCTGTGCGGCTTCAACAAATGTTCCGCGTCTCGCCTGAACGGTTTTTGCATGTGGTACAAAAGTCATTATACTCGACATAGTCCAATTTAGGCAAATCGCCACTGTGCCGTCAAACAAAGCACATATGTTCGTTTTCGTGTTTCCACGCGTCCGGGTTGGCAAGTCCGCAGTGGGCACGGGCATGCGCAGTCCGAGCCATTCATCTATTTACTACGCGCAATGCAGTGCGTCCAGCAGCTGCTCGCCAACCCGGTACCCATCACCGGCCCCCAGGGTGATCAGCACATCACCCGGCCGCAGGTATGCCGTCAGGTAGGCCACGGCGGCTGACGGACCTGGCACGTAGTGGGCATCGGGATGGTCCAGGGCGGCGGCGAGTGCTTCACCGGTGACGCCCGGCAGCGCGGCGTCGCGCGCGGCGTACACGGGGAGAACCAACACGTGCTGTGCATCCCCAAAGGCGTGGGTGAACGTTTCCCACAGCGCCTGCGTGCGGCTGTAGGTGTGCGGCTGGAACACCGCCCAGATCGTACCGGCCGGCCAGCGGGCACGGGCGGCCGCCAGGGTGGCGCGGATTTCGGTAGGATGGTGGGCATAGTCGTCGTACACGGTCACACCGCCGGCTTCACCCTTGCGCTCGAACCGCCGCCCGACACCGCTGAAACCGGCCAGTTGGGAAAGCGCCAGGGCCGGATCGATCCCCAGCTGACGGATGGCACCCAGGGCACCCAACGCGTTGCGCAGATTGTGCAGCCCCGGCACCCGCAGCCGCAGCTCGCCGAGATGCTCGTCCCCCATGCGCACGGTGGCAGCGAAACCACCGTCTGGCTCACTGTGCACCGCCTCGGCGCGGATATTGGCTTCACTGGCCAGCCCATACGTCAGCACCGGGCCGCCCTGGGCGCGGTACCGTGCCGCCAGCGCATGCGCACCCGCATCGTCGTGACACGCAACCAGCCACCCCGCCGGCCGGATTTGTGCCACAAAATCGGTAAACGCCTGGTCGAAACTGGCCGGCGTCGGATAACAATCGGGGTGGTCCCACTCTACGTTGGTGACCAGTGCCACCTGCGGGTGCAAACCCAGAAACATGTGATCGTACTCGTCGGCTTCGATGACGAACAATGTACCGGCACCCGCCGCAGCATTCGTGCCGAGGCCCGTTACTTCGCTGCCGACGATGTAGCCGGGCTGGTGGCCCAGACCCTCAAGCGCCGATGCAATCATGGCCGTCGTCGTGGTCTTGCCGTGCGTGCCCGCCACTGCCACCAGCTCGCAGTCACGCAGCAATGTCCCCAAAAACGGGCCCCGTTTGACTATAGGAAGTCCGTGGGCCGCGGCGGCCACGACCTCTTCGTTGTCGCTGGCCACCGCCGACGAGATCAACACCAGGTCGGCGTCCACCACGTTGGCGGCGTCATGCCCAACCGCCACCCGTGCACCCGCGGCCTGCAGCGCCTGCAGAACGGGGCTCGCCTGCCGGTCGGAGCCAGACACGGTGTAGCCCTGCTGCAGCAGCACCCGGGCAATGGCCGACAACCCACTGCCGCCGATACCCACCAGGTGAATGTGCACCGAGCTGCGCTGCGTCGACGCCCCCCCCAGAACCCGGCCCAAACCACCCTCTCCCATGCCCCCACCCGCAGTCCTCAAACCCACGTCCCCCAACCCCTGGCCCCTGACCCCCACCTCTCACCGCCGTACCCGCAGGATGATCAACAGGGCGAGCCAGAGGATGAGCACCGTAGAAGACCAGGTGGGTGGCAAGTATTCCTTCACCGCCTCCGCAAATGGACTGAGCTGGCTGGCATCGATGAAGTCCAGGGGATAATTGAATATTGCCAGGTAATACCACAACGTGCCGGCGACCAGGATGCCATTGATGCCACCAAAAAAGGCGTTGAGTGTAATCCCCGAACAGCCCGCCGGTGGAGCGCCCGGGTACTGCAAGGTAACGCCGGCATACCCGGCCACCGTGATGGCAATGAAGATGCCTTGAAAAACCAACATCGTCAGCAGGTCTGTCGTTTGTTCACTGGTAAAACGCCCAAATACCGACTGCAAAAGATTCGTCAGCGTATCACCAAACAAGCTGAACAACAGCAATACCACCAGGATCACGATCGTGGATCCCAACTCCTTGTCGTACCCACGCGCAATCCCGATGAAGACAAACATCACGACAACCGTAATCCAGAGTACCTCGATTGGTCCCACAATCCAAAATCCAAAATCTTAAAATCTAAAATCGTCTCACCGACGCCGCAGCTCGCGCACCGCCTGGATCGTGATCAACGCAATCAGCATGAAGACGAGCAGGGTCAAGGTGCTGGGTGCCAGGTTGAGGCCCAGGGTTTCCATCATCGATTCGAAGGCCTGCACCCCCCGCTGTGCCAGCTCACGGTTCTCCAGGACAATGGAGGGCGCCGGCAGACCGTTGGGAATGTACGGAAACAGGGTCAAGCCCAGGATGTAGGCGTTGATCAGGCCAAACAGTGCACCGGTGATCGAAGGTGGGCTTTTGGTTTTGAGCCGCGATGAGGTCGACGTGATATAGTAGGTGAAGAAGACCCCCGCCAGATAAATGACGAACAGCGCCAGCTCCTGCCGGTTGGGTGGAATCACGTAGTAATTGGCCACCGATTCGAGTGTCGCTTCGCCGCGTTGAAAGACGTAAACCTGCAGCAGGCGCCCGATGTCGTTGATGAGGTTGATCAAGGCGTACCCCAGCTTGAACTGGGTGGAAAATGCGGTCAGGCCCAGGAAGATGAGCGAAAACATCGTGATGATTTCGCGCAAACCACCGCGGCGGTAGCCAAGAAACGCCGCCACCACGCCCAGGAAAAGAAAGACGAAACCTGTCCGCAGCGTATCGATCACAGCCATGTCGGATTCCTCGCCAGCTGTCGCAGCTCCTGTGCAATCGCGTGGGCTGCACCGGGTCGCGCCAGGGACCGGGCGCCAGCCGCCAGCGCATGCAAGCGGCTGTCGTCGTGCAGCAGGGCCAGCAGCAGGGATGCCAGCTGGCTGGTCAATGCCTCATCCGGCACCTTGATGGCCGCACCGTGGGCCACCAGGTAGTCGGCGTTCACGTCCTGGTGCTGCCCGGCATACGGGTACGGAACCAGGATACTCGGCAGACCCAGCGCCGGAAACTCACCCAGCGTCGAGGCACCGGCCCGCGCCACGACCAGGTCGGCGGCCGCCATGGCCTGCGCCATGTCGTCGTGCAAATAGGCAAATGCATGGTAACGCGCCCGCAGGGTCTCCGGCAGACCGGCCGCCTGGGCCTGCACCGCATCCCAGTCGAGCGGACCGCTGATGTGGATCACCTGGCAGGCTGTCAGCAGCTGGGGCAGCGCCGCGCTGACGGCCTGGTTGATCGAGTGCGAGCCGCGGCTGCCGCCAAACACCAGCAGCGTTTTGACGCCGGACACCAATCCAAAGTGCGCACGCGCCGCGTCCCGGTCGGCGGCGGCGGCGACAAACTCGGCCCGTACCGGATAGCCGGTGACCACCCCTTTGCCAGGAAACCACGACAATGCCTCGGGAAACGACACGGCCACCCGGCTGGCAAAGCGGCTCAGCACACGAATCGCCAGCCCCGGTTCCAGGTCCGGCAGGAAGATCAGGATGGGCACGCCGGCCCGGCTGGCGGCCCACACCACCGGTGCACAGACGTAACCGCCCGTGACGAAACAGACGTCGGGGCGGAAGCTGTCGATGATCGCCCGCGCCTGGCGAGCACCGGTCAGCATGTGACCGGCGTTGCGCGCCGCGGTCCAGGGCGCACGCCCACGCAGCTGGCCCGTTTTGATCGCTCGAAACGGCAAAGCGGCCCGTGCTGCCAGGTCAGCCTCCACACCGCCCTCACTTCCGACGTACAGAACCGCCGCGGCTTCCGGTGGTGGTGCGACCACTGGCGGCGGTACGTCGCCCGCTGGCAGCGGGTCGACTGACGGGTCGTGGAATGACGCGGGAGCGGTTGGCGGTCGTGCGGCGGGCGACACTGCTGCTACGCCGGCGACTGCTGGCAGGGCCCGCACGACGGCCATTGCTGGATAGACGTGCCCCCCCGTTCCACCGCCCGAAATCAAAACGCGCATTCTGCGCTGCTCCTCGCCCATAGCTGCGGGCTACACTCATGAGAACCCCAACCGCCGCCAGGCTCGACACCAACGCCGAGCCGCCGTAACTGATGAACGGCAGTGGAATCCCGGTCGGCGGCGCCAACGCAGTCGCCACCGCAAAATGGATCACAGCCTGGTAAACCAACCAGATGGTAACGCCAAAGGCCAACAGAAAACCAAAGTCATCGGGCGCGCGGATCGCAATGCGGAAGCCACGAAAAACCAGGGCCAGGAACAGCGCAATCACCAACAACGTACCCGGCAGTCCCAGCTCTTCGCCGATGACCGAGATAATGGCGTCCGACCAGAGCAGCGGGATCCGCTCCTTGGTAGTGCCGCCGCCAATGCCGCGCCCCAGGGGTCCACCGGCCGTCAGGGCTTCACCAATTGCCCGGATCTGTTCATTTTCGGCCTGGGTGGGATCACCGACCGAATTGGCCAGCTGCTGCCAACGCGAGCGCGCATAGCCGGATTGGGTGATCAAGACAGCAAAGGTGACGATCACGATGACCCCACACAGCAGAACCTGTTTAAGCGTGGCGCCGGCCATGAAGAACATGGTGATGGCCGTGGCCACAATCAGGATCGCCGTGCTGAGGTTCGGCTCGATGACGATCAGGCCGGCCACGATGCCCAACAGCACACCGAACGGGGCCAGGCCGTACCACATAAGTTTGACCTTGGACCCCTTCGATGACAACCAGGCCGCAGCATAGATCACCATCACCAGCTTTGCGATTTCGCTGGGTTGTACCGAACCATCGAAAATGGTACGCGTCGAGCCGAAGAGCCGCTGGCCAAAAATAAGCACTATGATCAGCAGCACCAGGACGATCGCCAGCAAGGGCACCGCCACGCGCGCCAACACCTGGTAATTGAGCAGCGACATCGCGATCATCGCCACGATGCCAATGACGATCCACTGCAGCTGCTTCTGCGCAAAATAGGTGGCCGGCACCTCCAGGGAATTGACGGCCTGCCGGTAGCTGGCGCTGAACACCATAATGAGCCCGATCACGAGCAGGGTCGCAATAATTGCGATCAGCCCATAATCGAGCACGGGGTATCGGCCATTCGGTGTTGTCGGGCGTAAGCCGCGCGTCATGCGTTCCATCCCATCTAAAGAGCGCTCACCAGGGCCCGGAAGTGCTCGCCCCGGGCCGCAAAGTCACGGTAGGCGTCGTAGCTTGTGCCACCGGGTGACAGTAGTACCACGTCACCGGGGCAGGCCAGCGTTGCAGCCAGGCTGACCGCCTGCACCAGGTCACCGCCGTGGTGCACCGGCGGCGTGTCGGCGTGATCCGCCGCATAGTCGCCCACGACTCGTTCGATCAAACCGGCCGCTTCGCCAAACGTAATGACGTGGCGCACGTGCTGGCCAAGCGCTGCGGCCAGCGGTTCCCACGGCAGGTGTTTGTCACGCCCCCCAGCCAGCAGGACGATCGGCTCGCTGAACGAGGACAGGGCGGCCAGCGCCCGTTCCGGGGCCGTGGCAATCGAATCGTTGTACCAGCTCACCCCGCGATACTGGCGCACCAGCTCCAGGCGGTGCGCAACGCCGGCGAAGGTTGCTGCGACCTGGTGCATCGCCGTGATCGTCGCACCCGCGGCATGGCTCAAACAAAAAGCCGCCAGCAGATTGCTGAGGTTGTGCCGCCCCCGCAGGCGAACCTCTTCCACCCGGCACACCGCCTGCTCGTCGCCCATCGCGTCCCGTAGTACCAGGGCACCCTGCCGCACGGTGGCACCGGCCGGCGGCACCTCTTGCAGGCTGAACCCCAGGCGCTGCACATCCAGTGCAGTCTCCCACCAGCCGCGCGTAATGTCGTTGTCGAGCCCCAGGACGGCCACACCGTCCGGCGGCTGATGTTCGAGAATCCGGTGTTTGGCCGCCGCGTAGGCCGCCATCGACGGGTGACGGTCCAGGTGATTGGGCGTTACGTTGAGCACACCCACCACGTGGGGGCTCACCGGTGCATCGAGACACAAATCGGGATCGAATAGTTCGAGCTGAAAACTGGACAGCTCGAGTACCACCCGGTCCTGGGCCGAGATTTCATGCAGACGGTCGATCAGCGGCGTGCCGATGTTGCCCCCCACCCAGGTGGGCTGACCACTGGCTTTCAGCATCTCGCCCACCAGGGTCGTCGTCGTCGTTTTGCCGCTCGATCCGGTGATGCCGACGGTCAAGGCCGGGCAGCGCTGCAAGGTAAGCAGTGAATCGTTGCTGAGCGTTATGCCGCGCGCCTGCGCTGCACGAACGATGGGCAGATCGGGCGGTACGCCGCCGCTCAAGCACAGCACATCGGTCCCATCGAGCAGGGAGAGCGGATGACCGCCCAACACCAGGTCAACCGGCAGGTCGGCAATCGTTGCCAACGCTGCGGCCAGTGCCTCGGCGGGCTGCATATCGCTCACCGTCACGTGGGCGCCGGCCTGGACCAGGTAGCGTGCCAGGGCCGTTCCCTGCCGGGCCAGGCCAAGAATGACTATCCGCCGGTGACGCAGGTCGCTGAGTCCTGGCATGGTCTTCACCTCAGCCCCCCAGGGGTGCCCAGGCTTGAATGGTCATGCGCCCGGCATCTGTCGACCGGCACGTCCACGCGACGCCCTGGCCAGCCGCCCGCAGACTGGTCAACAGTTGATCGAACAGTGCCGGCACGCTCGCCTGCTCGACCTGCCAGGCCCGGTGATCGATCCACACGTCGAAGCAGTCATCGACCAGGGTGCCATCGGCCTGGGCGCTCAGCGGCTGAAAGGCCACCTCCAGGACCAGGGCCTGGACCAGGGCATCCGTGACCGGCACCATCCGCTGTGCGTTGAAGGCGGCAGAGACGTGCTGCAGCACCTGGGCGCTCAACGCCGCGGCCTGGGCACGATCGTCATCCTCGAACGCCGCTCGCAGTGCCTGCCCGACGTGCTGCAGTGCCAGCAGCAGGGCCTGGACAACGGTGCTGGCCGGTGGAATTGCCTGTGCAGTGTGCAGTTGGACCGTGGTCATGGCACGCCCTTCGTCCGCTTCGGACTTCGGAAATCCTCACAGCAGCGCCAGCGCGATGCCCAGCATCCCGCTCAGAATACCGGCCAGGAAGAACCGCTGGGTTACCTGAGTTTCGGACCACCCTTTCAGCTCGAAGTGGTGGTGCAGCGGGCTCATCTTGAACAGCCGTCGCGGCTGGCCGTACAAACGGCGGCTGAGTTTGTACCAGGTCACCTGCAGCGCCACTGACAGCGTTTCCGCCGTAAACACCGCTGCCACCACCGGCAGCAGCAGCCACTGGCCGGTCATCAGGGCCACCACGGCCAGGGTGGCACCCAGGGCCAGCGAACCGGTATCGCCCATGAACAGCTCGGCCGGGTGGGCGTTGAACCACAAAAAGGCCAGCACGGCCCCCACCACGGTGAAACAGAAGGCGACGAGCCAGATCTGCTGCTGTAAAAAGGCAATCACCCCGTAACAGGCAAATGCAATCGCCGCCAGATTGCCCGCCAGGCTGTCCAGGCCGTCGGTCAGGTTGACCGCGTTGGAAAAGGCCACGATCAAAAACACGGCAATGGGAATGTACAGAATCCCAATATCGATCTTCTGCGTCACCCCGGGGATGGCCAGGCTGCGCAGGTCCAATACAAAATGAAGAAACAAGGCTACGATCGTCGCCAGGATCACCTGGGCCAGGGCCTTGGTCCGGGCCATGATGCCCTCGCCGCGCACCCGGCGGCCACGCACCCCTTCCAGGTCATCGATCGCACCCAAAATGCCAAACAGCAGCAGCACCGTCATCGGCACCAACACCGAACGCCCAATCACGGTCCAGCCCAACAGGTTGGCCACGTTCAACAAGCCGGTGATGACGATCACTGGAATCAGGATCATCAATCCCCCCATGGTGGGGGTGCCCGTTTTGACCTGGTGGGTGCTGGGGCCTTCGATCCGGATCTGTTTGCCGATCCGATGCCGGATCAGAAACTGGATCAGCGGGCGCCCCCAAATCACCGCCAGGAAAAAGGCGACCGTTCCCAGGGTCAGTGAGTAGGCCATGCGCGCTCACCAGTTCCGGTCACCGGCTGGCTCAGCGCAGTGACAATCTCTTCCATGCGGCACGCGCGTGAGCCCTTGATCAGCACCAGGTCCCCGCTGCGCATCACCTGCGGCAGCACCGCCACCGCGTCGGCATTCTGATCGACCGCCCGTACGGCGCTGGCGGCCATGCCCGCAATCAGCGCCTCCTCGGCGATCCAGTGTGCCATGGGGCCAACTGTCACCAGCAGGTCGACCACATCCGCGGCGCGCTGGCCCACTTTGCGGTGCCCGGTTTCGCTGTAATCGCCCAGCTCCAACATGTCGCCCAGGACAGCGATGCGCCGCGCACCGGATGGCACCGGCAGGTCGGCCAGCAAGTTGAGCGCAGCCAGGGTTGCGGCCGGGCTGGCGCTGTAGGTATCATCCAACAACGTCGTTTCGTTGACGCCTGGTGCCAGGACCAGGCGCAGCTGCGCCTCGACGTCCTGCAAGCCGGCGACGATCTCCTCCCAGGTGAGGTCCTCGACCAGGCCGACGGCCACGGCACCCAGGGCCGTATGGACACTGTGCCGGCCCAGCAGCGGCACCTTGACATGCAGCACTTCGGCCTGGTAGTGCAGGCGAAACTGGATGCCTTCCAACCCCTCGCTGGTCACCTCACTGGCCCAGACATCGGCGGCCGGATCGAGTCCAAATGTGAAGACCCGCGCTTGCGTTTTTTGGGCCATCGCGGTTACAATAGAGTCATCTCGATTCAGGATAGCCACACCGTCGGGCGGTAAGGCCTGTACCAGCTCAGCCTTACCCTCGGCGATACGTGCCATCGAACCGGCCCGCGCAAGGTGCACGGGGCCGACGTTGGTCACCAGGCCGATGTGTGGCTGTGCCAGGCGGCAGAGCAGAGCGATGTCGCCCACGGTATACATGCCCATCTCCAGCACCGCACGCCGGTGCGCGGGGGTCAGGCGCAGCAGGGTCAGCGGCAGGCCAATCTCGTTGTTCAGATTGCCAGCTGACTTGATGGTGGCATAGCGCTGGCTGAGGACAGACGCCACTACCTCTTTGGTCGACGTCTTTCCGATGCTGCCGGTGATACCTACGACACGTAACGAAGATGGAGCAGCGACGGTTGCACGCCAGTGCGCAGCAAACGTTTGCAGCGCCTGCAAGGAATTTTCGACGCGGACCAGGACCGGTATCGGTGAAAGGGAAGCTGAGTGTTGGATAACTGGTGCTCGGGTATCCAATATCCAACACTCAGCATCGAAAACCATGTCCTGCTCTACCAGGGCGGCCACCGCGCCACGCTGCAGCGCCTCTGCAACGTAGCGGTGGCCGTCCGCCTTTTCACCCACCAGGGCCACGAACAAACTGCCCGGTGTGACGCGCCGTGAATCAACGGCCACGTCGGTGATCGGGGTGTTCAGCCATTCACCGGCGACGACTGGCTGTGCCGTCACTGCGGCCACCAGGTGCGCCAGCGTCAGCCGGGCGTTCATGGACGAACCTCGTCCGGCGGTATGTTCAGCAAGGCGAAGAGGCGATCGGCTACCCGGTAGAAGGTGGGTGCCGCCGTTTCCGTCGCCCACACTGACACTTCACTTTTGTCGAGCTTCACCAGGACGACAAACGCCGGATCGTAGGCCGGTGCATAACCGACGAAGGTGGCAATCGTCCGGTTTTCCTCGTAGCCCTCTTTGCTGGGAATCTGCGCGGTGCCGGTTTTGCCGGCGATCGCATAACCCGGCATGGCGGCACGGTACGGGATCGACACGTTGGCGGCATCGACCAGCAGGTCGGTCAAGGCTTTGGCCGCGGCCGGCGAGATCACGGTTCGATAGAGGGCCGGTTCGATCTCGTACCACTGTCCTTTGGCCACGACCGCTTTGACCACGTGCGGGCGCATCATCGCACCATGGTTGGCAACGGCTGCCACCGCGTTGATCATCTGCATGGGCGTCACACTGATGCCTTGTCCAAAAGCATTGGTCGCCAGATCAGACTGGCTCCACGTGGTATCCCCTTGCTTCTTCAGGATGCCTTTGACTTCGCCCGACAGATCGACGCCGGTGAAATTGCCGAAACCGAAACGCTCGACATAGTTGTAAAAGAGCGGTGCACCCATTTTGATCGCGACCTGGGCCGAACCGATATTGAGCGATTTGGCCAGGATCGTCGCAATATCGACCTGGCCATGGGCGAGACGGTCGGAATTGCGGATTTCGCGCTCGCCAACGACGAGCACACCATCGTCGCGAAATACACTCTCGGGCGTGATGGTGCCGGAGTCGATACCGGCCGCCATCGTTACGATCTTGAAGACGGACCCCGGTTCGTATGCACGCGCCACAGCCGGGTCAATGAACGGATCCTGATCGTCAGCCAGCGGCGCCGTTTCATAGAACGTGTTGGGTGAAAAGCTGGGCAGCGAGGCGTTGGCCAGGATTTCACCCGTTTTGGGATTCATCACAATGATGGTGCCACTGACCGCTTTGTATTTGGCCAGGGCAACCTGCAGTTCCTCTTCGACAATGGCCTGAATACGCCGGTCGATGGTCAGTACCAGGTCACGACCCACGGCCGACGGCAGGTGCATACTGAACGACGTGGCCAGTGATCGGGCGTCGCCCTCGGCCGCGGTGGGCAGAACGTCGCCGTTTTCACGCAGAAACTGGTCGTACTTGGCCTCGATGCCATAACTGCCGTTCTGATCGATCTGCGCAAAACCGACCACGAAGGCACCGAAACGGTCTTCGGGGTAGAAGCGGCGTGGTAGATGCTCGACCCGCAGCCCCTTGCGCTCCCACTTCGTCACAGCATCCGCCGCCTGGCGCGATGCGTAGTACTTCAAAATGACCGTATCGGTCGTGGCCTCAAAGACCCGGCGCGCCAGCTCATTCTCAGCGATGCCCACCAGGGGTGCCAGGTCGTGCGCCACCGAAATGACCATCGTCTCGGTCAGGACCGATGGCACGGCCACAATTTGGTAACGCGTGGCGTCCGTCGCCAGTAGATAACCGTTGCGGTCCACGATGTTGCCCCGGTGTGGGCGCTCGACCGAAAACACCGGCTGCACTGGATTGGGCGGTGGCGCTTCGGCCTTGAGCACCTGCAGACGTACGAACTGCAGGCTCAGGATGCCCATCACGACCACGACGAACCAAAAGATGAGCCGAATACGCTGCACGGAGCGAACGTCGTTCGAATCGGACATGGTCGGGCTCAACGTGCCGGCGCATTCGCGGTCTCGACCCCGATCGGTGCCGCGCCCAGGGCACGTTCACTGAGCTCGAGGCTCGACGCCAGTGGACCGCCCGGACCACCCGGCACCGGCACGAACACCGGTGTGGCCGGCAGTTCGAAACCTTTCTGCCGTGCACGCGCCGTCAGTGCGGCCATGTTGGTGTACTGGCTGATGGCAATGACGGTCTCCGCATTGGCCGTCAGCTGGGTTTCGTATTGGTACGAAACCTTTCGAATCTCGGCGCGGACGGCGACCGTATTGCTGGCTGGCAGCAGGTACACATAGGCAGCCAGGCAAACCAGCAGCACAAACACCAGGTAACGGGCCAGCCGCGCTTCGTTGCTCAATGGTCGACGACGACGCTGCAGCACGGCTTCCGGGCGCAGCAGCTGACGCGGCAGATTGATAATCACACAAACCCCCTCGACGAACGGTTCAGCTCGTAGCCGTCAGTTTTTCTGCAATCCGCAGGCGAGCACTGCGGCTGCGCGGGTTCTGCTCGACCTCTTCCTCCACCGGCATAATCGGCTTGCGTGTCACCAGGCGCAGGCTTGCCCGATGACCACACACGCACACCGGCAGCCTGGGCGGGCAGATACAGTCCTGCGCCTCACGCTGCATGAACTGTTTGACCAGCCGGTCTTCCAATGAATGGAAGCTGATGACAGCCAGGCGGCCGCCCGGTCGCAGCAGCGTCACCGCCTGCGGCAAGGCCCGCTCCAGGGCACCGAGCTCATCGTTGACCGCCAGCCGCAGGGCCTGGAAGGTGCGGGTGGCCGGATGGATACGCTCGTAGCCACCCACCGTGCGCTCGATCAACGTTGCCAGGGCCCGCGTGCTGGATACAGGACGGGCCTGCACAATGGCCCGCGCGATGCGCCGCGCATAACGCTCCTCGCCGTAGCGGTAGATCAGGTCGGCCAGGTCGGTCTCGTCCAGTGTGTTGACCAGGTCTGCGGCCGGACGTCCATGCTGCGGGTCGAACCGCATGTCCAGCGGGCCCTCGGTTTGAAAGCTGAAACCACGCTGCGCATCACCCAGCTGGTAGGACGACAGTCCCAGGTCGAACAAGACGGCGTCCGGCACGAAACGATAGGCGCTGGCCACGATGGCAACCTGGTCGAAGTTGGCCTGGGCCAGGATCACCCGGCTGCCAAAACCGGCAAGCCGTGCGTAACCCCGCTGCACGGCGCTGGCATCGGCATCGAGGGCCAGCAGGCGCCCGCCAGGTGCCGTGGCCTCCAGGATGGCCGCCGCATGTCCGCCGCCACCCAGCGTGCCATCGATGGCATGCGCTCCCGGTCGCAGGGCCAGCCCTTCCAGGGTCGCCCGCAGCAGCACGGGCACGTGGCCTTCCGGCACGCCGGTCATCGCCCCGTCTCCCTACAAACGTAACGTGCGGAACGAGGCGGTCAGCTCGTTGTCCTGCATGCGGTGCGCCGCCCGGTTTTGCCAATAGGCCGGTGTCCAGAGCTCAAGGTGCGTATCGACGCCCGCCAGAGTCACGGCATTGGCAATACCGGCATGCTCACGCAGCTCGGGCGGAATGATGATGCGGCCCTGGCCGTCCATCTCCACTTCGGCCGCCTCGGCAAACAACCAGCGGCGCAGCTCAGCCACATCTTCATCGGTCAGCGTGGGCAGGTCGCGCGAGCGTGCCACCAGGCTTTCCCACTCGCCGGCGGGAAACAGCACCAGGAAGTCACCCGGGCCCTTGGTGATCACCATACCCTCCGACAGCGCGGGACGATACTTGACCGGTACGGTCAAGCGCCACTTACTGTCCAGGACGTGCTCGAATCGACCTAAGAACATATGTTCTTTTTATCCCACTTTAGGGGCTAGAATCGCTAATTTGTAGGATTTATGTCCCACATTGCCCCACTTGTCCTGGATTATACAGGGTATTTGTCTGTTTGTCTAGTTGTTGGAGGACCGAATCGGTAAATGTGCGAAATTTTTAAGGTTTGCGCAGACTGCAAAAAACGTGGTCGCGATGCAACTAAGACTGCCTGGCGGCGGGGTAACAAAAAGACACCCTGCAAGCTGAGTGTGTTCGCTTGCAGGGTGTACCTGGGGTATGGTAGCGCATAGGGGATTCGAACCCCTGTCACCGCCTTGAGAGGGCGGCGTCCTAGGCCCCTAGACGAATGCGCCTTGGGTGCTGATTATAGCGGCGCCGGCCGTTTTGTCAAGTCTGGTGCGAGATGGGGGCAAGACCCTTCGGGTTTCGCACCGATGGGCGTGATTCGTCGCTCGGAGGAAGTGCCGTCGGTCACCAGCCTCTGCCGGTCACCGGGAGAAACCCGAAGGGTCTGGTGTTGACCCCCACATTGGCCGGTAGTTGCGGGATTAAGCCAGGCGTGCTAAACTTTGTGGTCATTCACACGCACATCTGGCGTGTAACGTCCTGGTGATCGATGATGCTGCCTAACGTCGATGAAGAAACAGTCCGTGCCAGCTTCTCGCCTTCCGCCTGGAACCAGGGTGAGGCGTACGTGGCCGCGGGGGCGGTGACGCCGTACCCGCTGCAGCACACGGCGCGCGGCATCGAGGTGACCGCCGATGTCCGGCGCAGCACCCGGCGCAGTTACCGCGTGACCCTCGAATGCCAGCGTGGCGCGGCGGCGTGCCGCTGGCACTGCACCTGCCCCTTCGCAGCCGGCGGCGGCTGTGCGCACTGTGCCGCTGTGATCATGCTGTGGTGTCGCCAGCCCGATCTGTTTCACGGCGTTGCGCCACCTGGTTTTGGCGTACGCCCCGCATCGACCGCGGGGACAGCGGCGGTGCCGGTCACCGTCACCCCGGCACCGACGGTGGCACCACAAACCCTCGGGGTGGCAGCTGATGGCACGATTCGTATCGACCTGGCCAACGCCGGCGGGCGTGGCGACCGGTTACGCCAGGCGTTGGGTGAGTACCTGGCACAGGACGCACAAGACGGCAACCCCAGTCTGTCGGCCCTCGGCCTGGCCAGCGCCCTCCAGCAGGGCATGACCGCCGGTCAGGTGCTGGTCATGCTGGCGGATGCGGTCGACGGGCCGCTGCCGTCCGAGGTGATTCAACAGGTCGAGCGCTGGGTGGCCGCAACTGATAACCTGCACTTGTACGACAGCCTGTGCATCGTCGAGCTGGCCGACGATTTCATCTTGCAGGAGCTACTGCGAACCAGCGGCCTGCGCCACTATCTCGTCCACATCTTTTCGCCGCGTGTCATTGCTGTACAGCCCAAACAAATTGACGCTTTGGTTGCGGATCTGGAAATGCGCGGCTACATGCCCAGGGTGGAGCCGGCATGACATGAAAGCGCATGGGATCGATGAGGTGCTGCGCTCATGTTAGCCTTGCGTGACGCCCTCACCAACTACAAACTTGCCGCACTCATGCGCATGGCGCGCGTGAACGAGATCGAAGTGGTAGATCGTCGCAAAGAGGGCCTGGTGCAGGCCTTGGTGGATGGTTTGTATACGCCCAAGGGCATTGCGCGCGCCCTGGCACACCTCACTGCGCGCGATGTGGCCGTCTTGCACCGTCTGCAGGCAATGGCTGGCGAGGTGCGCAGCAGCACCCTCAAAGCCGAATTGGTGCGCGCCCGCAGCGTCGTCGATTCGCCCGATGGTGCTGCGCCGGCGGCCTCCACCCCTGTCCAACGGAGTACGTTCGAGGCGGTCACCATCGCATTGATGGAGCACGGCCTGGTACTGAGCCGCGAACCGTTGGGGGGCGATGCCAGCCTGGTCGATCTCAGGCCCGGTGCCTACATTTGGATGCCACACGAAGTGCGCCGTCTGCTGCCCCCCCTGCCCGAAGCCAGGCCAACAGAGATCCCGCTGCGCGTGGTCCGTGAAGGTTCGGCACGCACGCTTCAGCGCGATTTGTACCTGTACTGGAGCTACGTACGGGATACGCCGCTTGCGCTCACCCAGGCCCAGTGGCTGCGTAAGCACGACCTGCGCGATGTCAATGCGGTGCTGCTGTCGAAAAGTGACCTGCGCGCCAGTGTCAACGAGCGTGATGCGCGGCGTCTCTTTTTCCTGCGCCGCCTGCTGCAAGGTTTGGACCTGCTGACGGCCCGCCGCGGCCAGCTCACCGCGGTCGAGACCGGGCCGTTCCTGGGGTTGGATCCCCTGGAACGGGTCAAGCGCTGTTTCGATCTCTGGCACCAGGGCCGGTTTTGGAACGAAATCTATGCCCTCAACGGCGTCCGCCTGCATACAGCCGATACGGTTCTGAACCAGGCCCCACCCGGTGTCGTGGCGGCACGCACGACGGTTCTGCGTCACCTGGCCGAGCTGCCCGGTGAAGGCTGGGTGCGCACCGAGGCCCTGCTCAAACGACTGCGCAACCTCGATTACGAATTTCTCATACCGCGCCCACAGCAGCGTAACCAAAGCGCATCGACGCTGTCCCACCGCTTTCGCCTCAATCCGTACCTGCACAACGTGTACGGCTGGACCTTCGAGGACATGCTCAACGAAGAAGCGGGCTGGAACCGGGTCGAAAGCGGTTTCGTGCTGAATGTGCTGCGTGAGGGGCTGTATTGGCTGGGATTGCTCGATCTCGGCTACGATTCGGAAGCCGCGGCGGGTGATTCGGTCAGCGAACCTCCACCGCGCATCGCGGCCTATCGACTGACGGAGATGGGGCGTTGGCTGCTGCTGGGCGAACCACCGCCCAAGGTGACGACCGACAGCGGACGCGTGATCGTCCAGCCCAATTTTGATGTCCTGGCTCTCGATCCGGTTTCGGACGTGGTGCTGGCGGCTCTCGATCAGTTCTGCGAACGCCTCAGTGCCGAACGGGCCGTCCACTACCGGCTGACGCGCCAGTCGATCTACCGCGGCAGCAAACGCGGTTGGCCTGTGTCGCGCATCATCCAGTTTCTGAGCAAAGCCTGCGGTGCATCGCTGCCACAAAATGTCGTCCGCGACCTGGCCGAATGGGAGACGGCCCTCGATCGCATTGTCGTCCGCCAACAGGTGGTGGTTCTCGAAGCCCGTACCCCCGAATTGCTCGACAACCTGCTCAGCGGCGAGCGCCTGGCCAGCGCCGTCGCCAGCCGTCCCGATCCACGGCTGGTTCTCTTTCACCAGGGCATCCACGCCGACGACGTGCAGCAGGTGCTGATCGAGCAGGGCCAGCTGCCGAACCGTACGCGTCACGAACGTTTTGCCCCCCGCCCGTGCCTGGTCGTCGACGCCGCCGGTACGATCACGTTTCAACAACAGGTGCCCAGCGTCTACCTGTACGCCTACCTGGCCCCTTTCACCGAACATAGTGCCGATGGCAGCTGGCGGCTGACTGCCAAAGCCGTGCAGGCCGCCATCGACCAGGGCTGGAATGCAACCTCCATCCTCGATGCCGTGCAGGCGGTGCACATCGGACCGCTGCCCGCGCCGCTGGCAGCCACGGTCAAGACCTGGGCGCGGTACTTTGGCACGGCACGCATGCAAACCCTGACCTTGATCCAGTTCGACTCGCCGGAGGTGCTCGAGGAGCTGCTGGAGGACCCGGAACTGGCCCCCTTCCTGACGCGTTTTGGCCCCCCCGATCCACTGCGGGCATTGGCCAGCATCAGCCCCGAACACGCGCCCGGGGTACGCGCCCTGCTGGTGGCGCGCGGCCTGGACATCGACGACCTGCTCGCACGCTGAGCCCGCCCCTGGCAGTTGTGCAACCCTGGAGACACTGCTGCGTATAAGTCAATGCAGTGAATCACGAATCTGCAAAAAGGAGATTACAAAATGGGTTGTGGACGTGCCTTGTTGTGTATTGTCTTCCCACCCCTGGCGGTCCTGGACCGTGGGTGCGGGACGGTTCTGTTGGTGACGATATTGACCCTCGTGGGCTGGGTGCCCGGCGTCATTGGTGCCCTGTTGGTCAACGCAGCCGCCTCTAGCGGGCGCGCGGCGTGAGCCAGCCCACCATTTCTCACCACCTCGGCGTTTTACGGCAGGCCAACCTGGTTAAGGTACGGCCGGCTGGCCGGCAGACGTATTACACCTTGAACCAAGACCGCGTCGCCATGTGCTGCGGGGTGCTCCTGCAGCGTTATGCGCCGGAACGGGAGATTCTACCACTGCCGGTGGGCCTCAGCAGCACTTGATTCGTTTTCCCCGCCGCAGGGCTGCCTTGCGGCGGGGATTTTTGCATCCGAATGCATAGACGTCTATCGATGATAAAAGAGGTAAAAACCATGCAGCCAGACCCAACACCATCTCCTGCCGACACCGTGCATGCGCACGTCCGCAGCCATTACGGCAGCCGGGCACAGGCCGTCCTGTCAGCCCCGGCGCACGACGTGGCACCGGTTTCCTGTTGCGGGCCGTCGAACACAGGCACCAGCTGCTGTGCCCCCGCTGCAGCGGCGATCGACCTCTGGGACAGCACCACCGGTCCGCAGTCCGGCGCGGTGCCAGGCACCGCCGACCTGTTATACTCCCCCGCCGAGCTCGCCGGCCTGCCCGACACCGTCACTGCGATCTCCCTGGGCTGTGGCAATCCAACCGCCATTGCTACCCTGCAGCCGGGGCAAACCGTGCTCGACCTGGGCAGCGGGGGCGGCATCGACTGTTTCCTGGCGGCCCGCCGCGTGGGCCCCAACGGTCGTGTCATCGGGCTCGACATGACAACCGACATGATCCGTCTGGCGCGACGTAATGCCCAGAAACTGGGCCTGCACAATGTCGAGTTTCAGTGGGGTGAGATCGAGGAGATTCCCCTGGCCGCCGAGACGGTCGATGTCATCCTGTCGAACTGCGTCATCAACCTGTCACCCGATAAGCCACAGGTCTTTCGTGAAGCCTATCGCGTGCTGCGCCCCGGCGGCACCCTGGCCGTGTCGGACATGGTGTTCGAGGTTGAAATTCCAGAGGATTTGCGCGCGGACCTCGATTCGTGGGCTGGCTGCGTCGCCGGCGCCTGGCTGGAGACCGATTACCTGGCCGCAATCACCGCCGCCGGCTTCCGCGAAGTGGTGGTTGTCAGCCGTGACTACCTGCCGGTCGAAGAGACACTGAGCGCCGACGACATCACCGCCCTCAGCGCTCGCCTGCCCCCCGAACTGCACGACCTGCCACTGACACGCGTCATGGCCAGCATCAAAGTGCGCGCTGTGAAGTAGTGGGGATTGGGGGTTGGGGATTGGGGGTTGGCAAAAAGCCCATCGCACAACAATGTAATGTGCGCTGTGCACGCTCCTACTCCCTACTCCCTACTCCCTACTCCCTACTCCCCCCCCACACAAACGGCTGCGTATACGTCAGCGTGCGAAAACCCAGCTTTTCCAGGATCGGCTGGCTCATCGGGCTGGCGTCGACGGTCAGGAAACGCACGCCACGGGCCCGTGCTTCCTGGGCGCGGACGGCCACCAATGCGGTGTACAGGCCGCGCCGGCGGAAGGCGGGCAAAGTTGAGCCGCCCCACAAGTCGGCAAACTGGCGCTGGGGGTGAAAACGTATCCAGGCACTGCTGGCCGGTTGGTCGTTGACGTACGCCAGGTAGATACTGAGCAGCGCCGGTGCGGTCAGCAAATCGCGTTTGAGCTCTTCGCCGAGCCAGGCATGCGACTCGGCCCACACGATTTCTTCCACCTGCATGGCCACGTCGATCCCGGCCGCATCCTGCACGCGGCGAATGTCGGCCGTGATCGGTTCCCACAGGTAGGCCGGGGCATCCGCCAGGTCGAGTGCCACCAGCGCTTCTGGCTCCTCGGCCTGAAAGCCGTGGGCGAGCAGCCGCGCCTTCAGGTTGGGCGGTGTGTCGTGGTCGTAGACCTTCCACTCGACCTTACCGCCCTCCCAGCCCAGGTTATCGAGTTGGCCCTGGATCGCGGCATCGACCGTGGTGTTGTCCAGGCGCGTATAGAGAATCCACCCCCGGTGTTCGGCGGGACGGTCGTGCATGTAGCGCACGATGCCGGGAAACTCCTCCCGCCGGATCCCCGCCAGCGGTGCAGGATTACGGCGCATTTCCTCATCGTAGAGCGCCAGCAGCTCAGCGTCGGTCACGTGCCCCCCGAGACATCTTCGCCACCGTCGACAAAAATCACGGAACCGCTGATCCAACGGATGTCGGGGTGGCAAAGCTGGCGAATGGTCATGGCCACGTCCTGCGGTGTGGTTAGTCGCCCGCCAGGGTTACGCCGCAGCGATTCGCTGACGATCCGTTCGTTGCCCGGAATCTTGCGCAGGGCCGGCGTATCGGTGACGCCGGCTTCGATGCAGTTGACCAGAATGCCGTATTTGCCCAGCTCCTGTGACAGGGCGCGGGTGTGAGATTCCAACGCCGCCTTGGCCGCGGAGACGGCACCGTAATTGACAATGACGCGGTGTGAGCCTTCGCTGGTCATGGAGAAGATACGGCTGCCACGGCCCAGCAGGCGCCGCGCCATCAAGTCCTGCGTCCAGTAGACCAGGCTGTTGGCCATCACATCGAGCGTCATGTCCATCTGGGCCTTGCTGATGCGTTTTTCGGGGTCGTCATCGATGAACGGCAGCAGCGTGCCGAAGGCCAGGGAGTGCAGCAGCACGTGCACGGTCTGCTCGCCGCCGGCCGCGGCCAGGGTCGCCTGTACCTTGTCCAACACCTTCTGCCGTTTGCCTTCATCGGCGGCGTTGGTATTGAAAAAGACCGCCTGGCTGCCCGCCGCTTCGATGTCGGCGATGAGGGCATGCACCAGCGGCATCGTCGCTTTCATGTCCAGGTGGACGCCAAAGATGTTCATGCCGGCTTCGGCGAGGACACGGGAGACGGCGGCGCCCATGCCACTGGACGCGCCCAGGATCAAGGCCCATTTGCCTTTGAGTGGTTGATCGGTCACGAGTTGCAGTACCTCCTCGGGTTGTTCGGTGTTGTGCGGTTGAACCGGGGCTGCACGAAGCCGCTGGCCTGTTGCGTCGCATGTCAGCCCGCGTTGGTATAACCCCGCACCCGGTGATTCGTCACGGCCAACTCAGGCATCCCGCAAATTGAGCCGCTCACCGGCCTGCGTATTCTACCACAGAAGCCGGTTGGAATTGACAAATGCCCCTCGCTGGTTATAATCCCCCCCATGCGTCCAATTTCACAGCTCAAACTGGCGGGCCGCCTCCTTGGCTGCATTGTACTGGCGCTGCAACTCACAACCTTCCTTCCCTCGCGCTCGTATGCACAGGACTTTCCCCCGCCAGTGCTCGAGATGGTCCGCCTGATCAACCAGGCCCGCGCCCAGCGCGGCCTCCCCCTTTATCTGCTCAACCCTGTTCTAAGCCAGGCTGCACAGGCGCACGTCGATGACGTGCTGGCCAACCGCCGCCTGGGCCACGTCGGCTCGGACGGCAGCCGTGTCGCCGGCCGGCTGCAGCGGGTCGGTTATGCAGCCAGCCAGGTCAGCGAGAACTGGGTTTACAGCCGCGACCTGGTGCGCGGCTTCCGCTGGTGGATGGCCGATCCACCCCACCGTGCCAATATCCTGCACCGCAACTTTACGGAGATCGGTGTCGGCATGGCCTACCATCCTAACGGCTGGGGGCAGGTGTGGGTGGTCGATTTTGCTACAGGGGCCAATGGTACAGCACCCGACAGTATCCTGATTGGTGACCCCCCGGCCGACGCGACAGCCGCGGCAGCCGCCGAGCCAGCACCACTCGATGGCAGCACCTACGTGATCCAGGCCGGCGATACCCTCGACGCCCTGGCCCGCCGCCTGCGTATACCCTGGCAGCGTCTGGCCGAACACAACGGCATCACCGATCCAACCCTGCTGCAAGTTGGCCAGGCCTTGGAGATCCCGGGCCAGGCCGCGCAACCCGCAGTCGTGACCGCCGAAGCCGCACCCGAAGCAGCTGCCGCGCCGGTACCGCCGCCGGCGGATGCGCCCGTGGCTGCGGATGCGCCGGCACCGACCGCAGCAGCACCCGCCGCGGCAGAACCGGCACCCGCCCCGGCTGCGGCAGAACCCGCACCGGCACCCGTCCCGGCCGCCAAACCGGCGACTCACACGGTGCGCGCCGGGGAGTCATTGGCTTCGATTGCGCCGCGCTACGGGTTGACGTGGCAAGCCCTGGCAGCCATCAACGGCCTCGACAGCCGTTCGATCCTGCAGGTCGGCCAGGTCCTGCGCCTGAGCGGCGCGTCAGCGGCCAAAGCGACCACCACCGGCAAGACGGCCACGGTCACCGTACGCAAAGGGGACTCGCTCTACAGCCTGGCCACACGCTACAAGATCGACTGGCGTGACCTGGCGAAAATCAATGGCCTGACCGGTAAATCGATTCTTCAGGTGGGGCAGGTGCTGCGCCTGCCGTAAACAGAGCAAAAGGGCACGCGAGTGCCCTTTTTGCTGCGCCCAATTCATAACACAAAACCAACGCCTGTCGATGCCATCCACCACCCGCGACCTGCGACTGACCGCTGCCCGGCATCTGCTGCCGCATCACATTCACCTGGTACCCGACCTGTGGCGCACGGCGCCGGCCAGGGCGACGGGGGCTTTCCCCGATGCATTTGCGCCGGCCAAGCTGGTGGCGGCACGCTGTGCACGCCTGCCGGCCGCCTTGCTCGACTGGTGGTGCGAGCTGCCGTCGGGTCATATCCTGGTGACGGCTGATACCAGCGGCTACACGGTGGGCGAGCTGCCCGATGAGCCGCGCCGGATGCAGCACGTGGTCCAGGTCAGTCTGCACGATGTCATCCGTCCGGCCCTGTTCTTCTGGCTGGCTTTTTTGCTGGATCATCATCTCGGAACCGGCGGGGCCGCGGCGGGGCCCTGGTTGTCGGACGGTGGGGGATTCAATGCGCGCTGGCAAGAGGTGGGCCAACGTATCCAGCAGCTGGCGGACCTGGGCTACGGTGCCTCGGCGGACGCCATAAACGATCCGCACACCTACTTCGCCGAAGGCCTGGTCACGTACCTGGAGGATCGGCGTACCCTCAATCTGCGGGACCCCAAGCTGGCGCGCCTGTTGCGCACCACCCTGCTGGACGAGGATTTCTGCCGCCGTGCTCTGCGCTGAGTCAGGCTGTTTCGGCTGGTGGTCGGCTTGCGGCCGCCAGCGCACCCGCCAGCAAACCGACCATGATCGCCGCGCGCCAGGAGGCGGTCAACCAGGTGTAATTGTCGAACAGGCCGATCACGAAGAGCGCCAGCCAGCTGGCAACCGCGGCGTGGAAAACGGTGTAAGACGCGCAGCGGTGCGGCGGGGCGGACGCTGGCGGTGACGGCCAACGAACCCCCAACCAGGCCCAGTTGAGCCACAGCCACAGCGCACCACCCACGATGCCCAACTCGGCGGCGGCCAGCAGCGGCGCATTGTGCACTGCCGTTTGCCCGGCGGCGGCCGGCACGGCTTGCAGGTACAACCCACTCCCCACGCCGGTCCACACGTGCGTGCGCACCACGTCCAGGGCGGTTGCCAGGTACTGCGCCCGTTCGTTGAGCGAGCGCGCCTCGAGCGGCGCCGACAAATCGAACAGGCGAGTCCACAAGAGTTCCGGCTGCCACCAAAGCAGTGCTACCACTGCGGCTGCAATGAGCGCCGCCAAAACCAACCACCAGCGCCGGACCTGCGGCCAGCGCCACACCAGCCAGACCAGTCCCACCAACAACCCAACCCAGGCGGCGCGCGAGAAGGTGAGCAGCAGGCCTGTCAAACCCGGGATGATAACAACCAACCACCACGGCCGTGCCCGCGGCGGCGCACTGAGCGCGGCGGCGACCACCCAGAGAAGACCGATCGCCAAAAGCCCGCCCAGCACGTTGGGATGGGCCGTCAGGCCGTAGGCACGCAGATAGTGGGCACCCGGCTGTCCCACGACGCTGGTAGCTTCCACGGCGGGGTTCAGCAGAGGCTCACCCAGCGCTACCAGGCCCAACGATCGCTGCTGCCAAAACTGAGCCACTCCCACCACACCCTGTACGCAGATCACCAGTGCAAACAGGCCAGCCAGGCCATACAAGACGTGGCCCGGACGGCAGCCGGCCAGCCACACGTGACTGGCCCAGAACAGCAGCACCGCCACCGCGACGATCTGCGCGGCACCGGGGGCCGCGGCTGGGCGCAGCCGCAGGAGCACCCATGCGCCCAACAAAAATACAGGCAGGGCAATCTGCCACGGCCCCAGAGCCTGGCCCAGGTCGCGCAGCCAATCCCGGCCAACCGTTGTCCGCCTGAAATGCTGCACCGACTGCCCCAGCGCCACCAGAACGGCCGCCGGCAGCAGCAGCACCAACAGGCCGACGGTGGCCGGCCGGCCGGCCAGGTCGCCCTGGAATACCGGCAGCCAGGTAAACGGTCCCACCCGCCAGCCCGGTGTCAGCAGCGCCGCGAGCACAAACAGGGCGTACAGGACCCACGCCAGTGGGGGGTACCAGGGCCCCAGTCCGGTTGGCCGTTCCATCCTGTCCTCAGGAACCTGCCACGTGTGCATAGAGGGCAGCCGTCTGCGCCGCCGCGCGCTGCCAGGAGAATTCGGCTGCCCGCGCCAGGCCGCGCTGCCCCAGGCCAGCGCGCAGATCGGCATCGCGCAGCAGGCGCACAATGGTGTCCGCAATCCCATCGACTGCATAAGGATCGACGCAGCATCCCCCCTCGCCCACAATCTCGACCAGGGAGGACCGGTCGGCCGCCACCACCGGTAACCCACACGCCATCGCTTCGACCACCGGCAGGCCAAAGCCCTCGTATTCGGACGGAAACACGAACACCGTGGCCAGGTTGTAGAGGGCGACCAGGTCGGCGGTCGTCACATAACCCAGGAACCGCACGTGGGGCGTCAGCGCCAGCCGCTCGATCGCCTCCTTGAGCTCGGGATACGCGCGCGGCCCCCACTGCCCCACCAGGACCAGGGGTACCCGGCAGCCCTGGCGATGGACGCTGGCCAGGGCTTCGACGACACGCACCAGGTTCTTGCGCGGCTCGATCGTCCCCGCATAGAGCAAAAACTGCTCCGGCAGCCGGTAGCGGGCGCGCACGATCTCAAGGCAGTCGTTGTTTCCCAGGGGGCGAAAGTGCGGCGCAGCGGCCTCGTAGATCACGTGCACGCGGTCCGCCGGTATGCCCAGGATGCGCACGATGTCGGCCTTGGCGCTGTGACTGACGGTGATCACAGCCTGGGCACGATGGGCCGAAGGCTTCACCAGGGGCCGCACAATCAGCCGGGTGCGCGGGCGCTGGTAGCCCGAGAACAAAAACAGCGACATGTCGTGAATGGTGACGAGCAGACGACCAGGGGCAGCCAGGGGCAGCAGTGAGTTGGTAAAGTGACAGACATCCAGCCCACGGTGTGCCAGCCACAGCGGCATGACGCCTTGCAGCCACAGCGGGCGCAGCGGCATGAAGGGACCGGAGGGTCCGTGCATGCGCATGCTCTGGTCGGGCGCATCGACCGGCAGGCGGGCCGAGCGGCGGTTGCTCAGCAGCTCGTAAGTCCAGCCATCGTTACGCTGCAGCAGATGTGCCAGCAGCCGGGCCGTGTAGAAACCGACCCCGGTCATGTCCCCCTCGAGGGTCGTTACGTCGTAGCCAATGCGCATCATCGGTGCTCGTTCGTACGTTTCGTGCTGACCGAAATCGTCGCCACCAACAGCGCCGTGACGATCCACCACAGGAGATAGGTCGGCGTGAACTCCAGGAAATAGTCGAACAGGCCATGCACGAGAAAGACCAGCAGTGCGGCCGAAAGGCCAAGCAGCCACACCAGGCGCGTGCCCGGCGCAGCCAGCAGATGCTGCCACGCACGCCAGCCATTGACCCCCAACACGCCGAGCAGCCAGGCGAAGACGGCCAGCCCAGCCAGACCCAGCGTGGCGAGAATCTCCAGGTACAGGTTGTTGCTGTGCAGCACCGAGCCACTGGCGCTGTCGCGCCAGCCGACCAGACCCAGCTCATCGCCCCAGCGGTAGCGGAAATTGTCGGGCCCTACGCCCAACAGCGGGTACTGCTGCCACATCTGCAGCGCGGCCCGCCACAGCATCGAACGCGGCACCGGATTGCTCGCCTGTGCCTGTCCCAGCAGCGCCACCGGCACCGGTGTCACGGCTGGCCCCGGTGTGACCTGGGCGGCACCGGCCACCACGGTGACCGCCGTCTGCCCCAGGGGCACCCCGCGCGTCGAGAACCAGGCCACCTGGTCCTGCAGCAGATCCCATCCCAGCACGTAGTCACCAGGCTGAGCGGGGGGCAGCACGTAGGCCTGGACGGTCTGGCTGGCACCGGGTGCCACATCGCCGGGCAGGGCTGTACGATCCCCTTCGAAATACAGGATATTGGCCGCCGCCGCGTCCAGCCAGTGATAGCTTAACCGCACCGGCTGCGGTCCATCGGCTCGCCAGGGCAGCTCGCCCAGGTTGGTGATGTGCACCGGCACCTGGGTTCGCTGGCCAGCGGTCAGGGTCAGGTGGGCCGGCACAGCGTAGGCCGCCCGCTGAAAACCGGTTTCGACTTCGCGCCGCAAGCGCGCCTGCTGGGTGGGTGTGACCGCCAGGTGCAGGAGCGCCAGGATGAGCAACACCGCTCCGCCGAGCACTGCGCTGCGCCCCGCTGAAAGTACCAGCCGTGCCGCACTGTCGGGCGGCGGCGGCGTGCGCCGGATCAGCATACGCCAGGTAACCCACGTCACCAGGGCCAGGAAGAACAGCCCAGCCGTAGTCTGGCGCTAAAACGAGAGTTGGCGATCAA
>CAZXQZ010000032.1:0-29683 GCA_964642445.1 uncultured Anaerolineae bacterium | reverse complement strand
CATCCCCTGGTTGTGCGGTCCGACGTTCAAGGACGCGGCATTGGCCGCGCCCTGGTCCACGACTTCGAGCAGCAAGTGCGTGCCCGCGGCGGCCACACAATCTACCTGGGCACCGATGACGAAGACGGACTGACCAGCCTCAGCGGCATCGATCTCTACCCTGACGTCTGGCAGCACATCGCAGCCATCCGTAACCCGGGCGGTCACCCCTTCGAGTTCTACCAGAAATGCGGCTACGTCATCGTCGGCGTCATACCAGATGCCAACGGTCCAGGCAACCCCGACATCCTGATGGCCAAACGCCTCACCTGACGCGCCACAACGACAGCCCTGAGCAACCCGTTCAATCCGCTCCACCAACTGCCGCGGGGCCAAAGCGCAAGCCATGCTTGCGCACTCCAAATTGTCCGTTCAATCCGTTCCCCCGTACTCCCTCCTCCCGCTTTGACAGCCGCTTCCCATTCGTGTAGAATATCGACGCGCGCGGGCGACTAGCTCAGTTGGTTAGAGCGCTTCCCTTACAAGGAAGAAGTCACAGGTTCGAGTCCTGTGTTGCCCACCTTCTCTTCCAGGGCCGTCGGCGAACCCCGACGGCTTTCTTTTTGTAGGACAGCGCATGTTTCAACAGGAACGGCGGTGATGGCGAACACATCCGAATTACGTAAACTACCGGCGGTCGATCGCCTGGTCGAACAGGTCGAGACACACGCCCCCAGCCTCGCCCGCCACGACGTCCTGGTCGAGGCCGCACGGTCGGTGCTCGACGCTGCGCGGGCCGCCGTGCATGCCGGCGCGCCGGCACCCGGCACCGAACACCTGGTCACCCAGGTGATCAGTGAGGTCAACCGCCTGTTTCGACCCAGTCTGCAGCCGGTGATCAACGCGACCGGGGTGATCATCCACACGAACCTGGGCCGCGCACCACTCAGCCACCACGCGCGTGAGGCGCTGGCCGCGCTGTCGGCCGGTTACTCAAACCTGGAATATGACCTGGCGCAAGGTACTCGCGGTTCGCGTTACGTCCATGCGGCTGAGCTGCTCTGCCGGCTCAGCGGCGCTGAAGCAGCCGTGGTGGTCAATAACAATGCCGCCGCCGTTTTTTTGACCCTGACCGCCCTGGCCGTAGGCCGCGAGGTGGTCATTTCACGCGGTCAACTGGTGGAAATAGGCGGGGGTTTTCGGATTCCCGACGTGTTGCGCGCCAGCGGTGCCCAACTGGTCGAGGTCGGCACCACCAACCGCACCCACGTGCGTGACTACGCCAGCGCCATCGGTCCACAAACAGCCGCCCTGATGCGCGTGCACTACTCGAACTTTCGCCAGCTCGGCTTTACGGCCGAGGTCGAGCTGACCGACCTGGTCACCCTGGCGCGAGACCAGGACCTGTGGGTCGTCGATGACCTGGGCAGCGGCACCCTGCTTGACACCACCGCGTTCGGTTTGAAAGCCGAGCCGACAGTGCAGGCCAGTGTGGCCGCGGGGGCCGATGTGGTGACGTTCAGCGGCGACAAACTGCTCGGCGGTCCCCAGGCCGGAATCATCGTTGGCCGCGCGGCGTTGATCGAACGCATCAAGACGCATCCGCTGGCACGCGCCTTGCGCGTCGACAAGCTGACGCTGGCGGCGCTCAACGCCACCCTGCTGCACTACGTGCGCGGCGAAGCCCGCACCACAATACCGGTGTGGCAGATGATGGGCAGTGCACCGGACACCCTGCGCACGCGAGTGGAAACGTGGGTGCAACGGCTGCGCACGGCCGGCCTGCCGGTCAGTGCAGTACCCACCGACAGCACCGTGGGCGGCGGCTCGCTGCCGGGTGAGACACTGCCAAGTTGGAGCCTGGCGCTGGACGTGCCGGCACCCCAGGCGTGGCTGGCACGCCTGCGCACCGGCAGCCCACCGGTCGTGGCCCGCGTGGCCGATGACCGGGTGCTGTTCGACGCACGCACCGTGTTGCCCGCAGAGGAAGAGGCTTTGTTGGGAACAATACTTGCACTATGGCAGAGCAGCTGATGAATAACGATACATTGATTTTTGCGGGACGTGTCATACGGGCCGGGATGGCTGCCGGCACAGCACTGGTTTCACCGGCACCCATCGGATTCCTGGGCGGTATCGACCCCGAATCCGGCGTGGTGATCGAGCCAAACCATCCGCTGCGCGGCGAGTGTGTGGCCGGCCGGGTGCTCGTTTTTCCCACCGGCAAAGGCAGCACTGTCGGGTCCTACACCATCCTGCGCCTGGCGCGTGCCGGCGTCGCACCGGCCGCAATGATCAACCACGAGAGCGAGGCAATCGTCGCCGTGGGGGCCATTATTGCCGATATTCCGATGGTCGACCAAATCGATGTCACGCAGATCGCAACCGGCGACTGGGTCACCATCGACGGCGCCCAGGTGGTCGTGTCGAAATCACCAGGTCAGGCTGCCCCCGAGGCATAAGCAACGATGGCGCTGATCTTTCTCAAGCTGGGTGGCTCCCTGATTACCGACAAGCGTGCCGTGGCAACCGCGCGTACCCAGGTCATCGAACGCCTGGCGGCCGAGACGGCGGTTGCACTGGCACATCAGCCAAACCTGCAGCTGGTGCTGGGACACGGCAGCGGCTCCTTTGGTCACGTCGTGGCTCGCGCCCACCGCACGCGCGAGGGGGTGAGTACCCCGGCCGGCTGGCGCGGTTTCGCCGAAACCGCACGCATTGCTGCACGCCTCAACCGCCTGGTGGCCGACATCTTCGCCGCGGCTGGCGTGCCGGTGTGGTCGTTGTCACCCTCGGCCAGTGCCTGGTGCCGCGACGGGGAACTGATCGAGATGGCCGATCGTCCTGTTCATGTCGCCCTTGCGCGCGGACTGGTACCCCTCGTGCATGGGGATGTGGCATTGGATGCAGTGCGCGGCGGAACGATCGTTTCCACCGAAGAGGTGTTTGCCTGGCTGGCGCACCGCCTGCAGCCCCAGGCAATCTTGCTGGCCGGCATCGTGGATGGGGTCTACGAGCATGATCCGCTGCTCGATCCCCAGGCACGCCACGTCGCCGAGCTGGCGGCCCACGAGGTGGCCAGCCTGGCCGGCGGTTTGTCTGGCTCGTACGCCACCGACGTCACCGGCGGTATGGCGAGCAAGGTGCGGGCGATGGCACATCTGGTCACCGAATTGCCAGACCTGACCGTGCGCTTTTTTAGCGGTGAACAACCCGGCGCATTGGAACGGGTGCTCGGGGATTTGAATATAGATGTGGGAACGCGGTTGCGATTTTAGATTTTGGATTGGGCTTTGCGTGGACGTGAGAATTGTGTATAATCCAACTATCCTGGGTGATGTACCTGGGATAATGGGAAACACCCCCCAACATAGATGCACCATCTTGCAAGGTGAAGGGTTGTTTCATGCAATGTAAACGCTGCGGTGCTCCACTTCAGCGTGGCGCAGCGGTGTGCCCGGCATGCGGTACCCGCCAAC
Organism: uncultured Anaerolineae bacterium; assembly: GCA_964642445.1. Lineage (GTDB taxonomy): Bacteria > Chloroflexota > Anaerolineae > SSC4 > Amarolineaceae > SSC4. Next base: position 26,225 of record CAZXQZ010000032.1, on the reverse strand, counting down.
CTAAGTCAGCACCGAAGGTTCGCTGCCGGCAGTGCGGGAAAAAGGCCAACGCCTCGCTGCTGGTATGCCCACACTGCGGCCAGGCGCTGAAACCGGCCCGTTTTCCGCCGCGCCGTACGATCATCCTGGCGGTCGTGACGACCATCATCGTCATCCTGGGTATTACCCGCCTGCCCTTGAACCGGGCCGGTGATGTACTGCTGGCAATGCTGCCCGAAGTTGCCACACCGACCCCAGTGCCTGGTGCCGAGATTGCCGCCATTCCCGCCCTGGACTTTGCGCTGGACGCGACCGTGACCGAGGACACCGCACGCGACACCCAGGAGCTGGTTGCCGATGAGCTGCCAGACGTGCTTTCCCTGTTTGAAACCGACAACAGCGATGTGATCACCGAATCGATCTCCATCACCACGAGCCAGATCGTGACCGGGGTCGTTACGTCAACCCTACCCATTTCAGCCACTGCGGTGATGACCACCCCCGCTGCGCCGCCGGTCACGACGGAACCGGTGCCGGCGGTTACAGTGCAGGTGGCGGCAGAACAGCTCACCGCAACGGTGTCCCCAGTACCCGCTTCACCGACGGCCACACCATCGCCGACGCTGCGGCCAACCGGCACACCAACGGCCACACCATCGCCGACGCACACACCGCTGCCGACGGCAACGCCCACGCCGACGCCGTCCCCGACGGCAACGCCAACCCATACACCCCCCCCAACGGCGACACCCACGGCTACCGCGAGTCCTGAGGCGACAACCACGCCCACCCGGGTCACCCGGTCGACGACCACGCCGCCCGCCGCCACGCGTACCGTGGCACCAACCGCCACGCCATCACCGACACGCACACCGCCACCAACGGCCACGTCGACGCCACCCCCAACGGCGACACCGACCCCGGTTCCTTCGGCCACGCCAACCCCCACGCGTACGGTGAAGCCGGACGCACCGGCCAGTTACACGATCCGTCCGGGTGACACCGTGGCCGCCATTGCCAGCCGCTACGGCACCACCATCGCCGCAGTTCTGGCCCTCAATCCGGGTCTCAACCCCAGCCGTTTGCAGGTGGGTACCGTCATCCAGCTGCCAGGTTCCAGTGGTGCGACACCCGCGAGGGGCACGGTGGCACCCACGCCGACGCGGCGCCCACCGACAGCCACGCCCACGGCACGGCCCGGTACGCAGCGAACGTACCGTGTACGCGCCGGCGATACCTTATCGGCCATTGCGGCGGCCAACAATACAACCGTTGCCGCGTTGCTGGCCCTCAATCCGGGCCTGAACCCCAACCGCCTGCAGGTAGGCCAGACCATCGTGCTGGCACGCGTTGCCCAGCCCACACCACCGAGCAGCACGCCAACGAGCGTACCGGTCGTGCCGACCCAGCCGGCAATTCGTGTGCCAGCGCCAATCCTGGTCGCCCCCAGCTCCGGTACACCATTCTCCGGCGACAACACGTTCATCGAGCTGCGCTGGCAGGCACCGGTCGGCATGGACAACAGTCTGGCTTACCTGGTCGAGCTGGGTTATCCGGTCGATGGCAATTTCCAATGGCGCCTGTCCGATGTCGTGCAGACGACAAGCTGGGCCGTACCGGCGGCCGCCTTCGGACGGGCCGACCAACAGACCGGGCGGCAGTACAGCTGGCGGGTAACCGTGGTTGCACCGCAGCGTGACGCAGGTGGACGCATCATCGGGACAGCGCCAGTGAGTCCGCCGAGCAGTACCTGGGAGTTTACCTGGACATGAGTCGTGAGCTTACACAAGCCCTGGATCGCCTGCGGGATGAACAGCACGTTATCTCACCCAAAACATTGCGCGCCCTGTCGGACCTCAACCGGTCGGAATTGCTGGACCTGCAGTCAGTTTGGGGACAAATCAGTATCCCGCGCCGTCAGGCACTGCTGGCCGACCTGGTCGCCTATGCCGAGGAGCACATCGAGGTTAGCTATAACCTGTTCTTACGCTGGCTGCTGGAGGACGACGATCCGCTGATTCGCCAGATGGCCATCTCGGGTCTGTGGGAAGACAACGATGATACGCTGGTGTCCCTGTTGGCATCCATGCTCCTGCACGATCCAGCCAGTGACGTCCGTGCCGGCGCTGCGCACGCCCTGGGCCGTTTCGTGCTGCTGGGTGAGCTCGGCGAAGCGTCACCCGCCGCGGCTGCGTTGGCCGTCGACACACTGCTGGCCAGCCTGGACCACGCATCCGAGGAAGCAGGCGTGCGGCGGCTGGTCGTGGAGGCCATCGCCTATGCCTCTGAGCCTGATGTGAGGCCCATTGTGCAGCGTGCGTACGCCGACTCTGACATCACCATGCGTGCAAGCGCCGTGCACGCCATGGGCAACACGGGCGATGCCTACTGGTGGCCGCAGGTGCAGGATGAGCTAGACAGCCCCAATCCGGCCATGCGGGCCCAGGCGGCGTATGCTGCGGGTGAAATCGAAGTGGCCGATGCGGTACCGCAGCTGCTAGGCCTGGTCGACGATCCTGAGGAAGATGTGCGCATGGCGGCCGTGAGTGCCCTCGGGCGTATCGGTGGCCCAAAGGCGCGCCAGACACTGCTCAGACTGGCAAAGGACGATGATCAGGTGCTCAGCGAAGTTGCCAGAGATGCCCTGAGTGAGTTAGAATTCTCGGCAATGACCGATTTGTTCGGCCTGGTGATGGAGGGTGCCAGCGGTGACACCGGAGATCCCGACCGCCAGCACACGATGGCGGAACTCAACCAGCTGCTGGACGATGACGTGAGCTGGGACGAAGACGACGATTGGGACAGCGAAGAGGCGTGGGACGCCGAAGATTGGGATGCGGACATCGAAGATGAGGAGTCCTTCGACGATGAGGATGATTTCGACGACGAAACGACCTGGCGCAGATAAGGGCCAGGACACACGGCTTTGTCCAAACAGGTCGACCCGATGAGCCAGTCGAAACCAAAACGCCCAGGCAAATCAAGCGCCACCAGGCCGGCAAAGGGCCAGATGGCCGATGCGGCACGCGTGACGTTGCTGCTCAACGAGGCCGCCCATTTGCTGCAGCAGCATCGCCCAGGTGAGGCTGTGACGCGCCTGGAGCAGGCCAGGCAGCTGACACCTGAGAATGTGATGCTGGCCATCAACCTGGGTGGTGCGTACATCATGCAGGGCAAACACCGGCAGGCGGTGCCCATCCTGGAAGCGGCCTCGCGCCTTGAGCCGGACAATCCGATGATCTGGACCAATCTGGCAGCCGCTTACCTGGGGCGACTGGAGCTGTCGACACGCGATGTGCAGGACAAAGCGATTGGTGCATTCGAGCGTGCTTTGCAGATCGACCCACAGGCGCCCAATATCAACTATAACCTGGGCCTCATCTATCGCGAGCGCAACGACATCGAGCGCGCCTGTGCCCATTTTGCCCGTGCTATCGAGGTCGATCCGGACGATCGCGACGCCCGCACCTGGTTCCAGCGCCTGTCGCAGCCCGAATCAATGGGGGAGACTGAAGCCAGCGATGACTAACAGTCCGCTCAGGGTCGACGAAGGGGTCCAGCCCATCAGCCCACCACGGGTCACGCAGCAGACCAACCCGCGCAGTTTGGGCGCCCGGGCGCTGCGCGAGAATCCAACCCGCACGGCGTGGCTGGTCATGGTAGCAGCGTTCATCAGCTTCTGTGTGCTGGCCGTGGCCATACCGGTGCTCGTTCGCTCCTACATCACCCAGGCCACGATCGCCCGCCCCCTGGCCATGACGGTCGTCTCCGGCGCGGTCCAGGTGACACCGATCAATACAACCGACACCCGACCAGTGGTAGACCAGGCACAGATCAACGAAGGCACGCGCGTGCAAACGGACAACAAGGCCAGTGCCACGTTGAACCTGTACGCCGACGACGATGCCCGCGCGCTGCTGGCCACGATCACGCTTTACAACAATGCATCACTGGTGGTCGACGCGTCGCGCGTGCCGCGTTTCGGCTACAGCACAGAACCCGACCGTCTTGGCCTGCGCCTCGAGCAGGGTCGTATTCGGGTCAGTCCCCAGGCTCGGTCAGCCCGTCCCATCGATGTCGAAGTGCAAACCCCCACTTCCACGGCAACCTTTGGTGACGGCAGCTTCTCGGTCGACGTGATGCCAGAGGGAACTGAAGTCACCAGCCGTTCGGGCGTGGCCACCGTGACGGCGGCCGACCACCAGGTCATTGTGCCAGCTGGCCAGCGCACGCGTGTGGTAACTGACCAGCCCCCGGAAACCCCCGTGTCCGTCGAGCGTGATCTCCTGGCCAACGGTGATTTTGGGCAGGACCTGCAGAACTGGACACGGAAGAGTTTCGTGGATGTTCAAGTCGACGCGGCCGACGATGTCGGGGTTGGTACGGTGCAGCTGGTCAACCGCGACGGGCGTGAGGCCGTTCTATTCACGCGTCGCGGGCGTGAGGGCCTGCATGCCGAAACCGAGATACGCCAGCAGCTCGACATCGACGTCCTCGATTTCGACGATCTCCACATCAATTTCTACGTACAGCTTCTCTTCCAAAGCCTGCAGGGCGCCGGCATGCAGAGCTCCGAGTTTCCGATGGCAGTTCAGCTCAACTACACCGATATCTACGGTGAGGAACGCCTGTGGACGCAGGGGTTCTATTACAAGGACCTCGATCCCTCCGTGCCCTGGCCGCTGCGTAATGTGCAAAAAATCCCACCTGCCGTCTGGTATGCCTACGAGTCACCCAACCTGACTGAGCTGCTGAAAGACACGCGCCCGGCCCGCCTGAACTGGATCCGTTTTTATGCGTCGGGCTATAACTTCGAGAGCATGGTGGCTGAGCCCGAGCTGTTGGTCAGGTAGCGGGCGATCCGTATGACCCTCACCGTCGTTTCGCTGCGGTGGCCGGTCGCTGGCTGGGGCCACCACCCGCCAGGTTGTGACGCCGCATGAAGACACGCGTACGCGCCTGGGTGCCGCTGCTGCTGGCGCTCCTGCTTTTTTTCGCCCTGGCGGTCTATCAGCTGACGCTGCCCGGCCTGCATTACGATGAAGCCAAAGAGGCCGGCATCAATGCCATGCAGCTGGTGCAGCACCAGCCCCTGACCGCCTTTCGCGGCGCCGGTATCGACCTGTTTGGCCAGACCTGGCCCCTGATGGTTCAGGATTACATCGGTGCGCTGAACGTCTACCTGGCGCTGCCCTTCCTGGCCGTGGGCGGTACCACCGTCTCTGCCCTGCGTCTCCTGGCGGTGGTCTGCGGCCTGCTGACCCTGGTGTTCCTCTACCTGTTCGCCCGGCGCTGGTTTTCGGCGCGCGTGGCGGCCGCGGCTGTGCTCCTGTTGGCTGTCAATCCATCCTTCGTCTTTTGGAGCCGGCAGGGTATCTTCGTTACCAACGTCACCTTGACGATCTTTCTGGCCAGCTTGTGGACACTGCTGCGTGCCACGGCGGCACCCTCCGGGCGGCGCCGGTTCGCCTGGCTGGTGGTGACCGGCTTCTTGTGGGGTGTCGGCCTGTGGGCCAAGCTGCTCTTTTTGTGGGGTATCGTGGCCGTGATCGGGGTCATGGTGGTATGGGGCATTGGCCGTTGGTGGCGATGGCGGCAGCAGCCGCTGCGCGCCGCTGTACCCTGGCGCACCTGGCTGGTGCCATTGGCGGGAGGCGTGACTGCAATGCTGGTTGGTGCCTCACCCCTCCTGCTTTTCAACGTCCAAACCCAGGGCACGCTGCTCAGCATCTTCGGCAACCTGGGCACTTCCTACTACGGCGTCAGCAACACGGCGTTCTCCGCAAACCTGCTGGCACGGCTCGAACAGGTCGCTATTTTGCTGCGTGGCAACCACCTCTGGTACCTGGGGGAGGTGTACAGCAACCCGCTGGCCAGTTGGGCGCTGTTCGTGCTGCTGGCAGCAGTGGCGCTGCTCAGTTTTCAGCTCTACCTGCCCCTGCCGGCCGTGCGCACGCCCTCGTCAGCGCCGGCCGACGAGCCGCTGCCGCCGTGGCTGGCCGCTGCGGCCCCCACGGCACCGGCAGAAATCCGCCGCCTGCTGGCCGTCCTTCTGCTGCTGGTGCTCATGATCGTGCAGAGCAGCTTCACGGTATCCGGCCTCTTCATCACGCACTTCTACCTGATGCTGCCGTTCTTTCCGCTGCTCGGGGCGGCCGCAGCCAGCATCATTGCCCGCCACGGTCGCACGCCCGCCATCCTGGCCCTGGCAGTGCTGCTGGTATGGGGTGCCGGTGACCTGTGGAATACGCTGCGTTATCACCAGATTCTGACCGTCAGCGGTGGTTATGCAGCACATGCCGACACCTCTTACCGCCTGGCCGAGCACCTGGCAACACAGCAGATCAACGCACCGCTCGTCCTCGATTGGGGCATCGATGCCCCCCTGGTCTACCTTTCGCAGGGGCGCGTGTCACCCATCGAAGCCTTTGGTTACGACCGTATCGACCAACCAGATGCAGCCTTCGCCAGCCGCCTGGCACCCTATGTCGCCACCCCGACGACGGTCTATCTCCTTCACAGCCCCGAGTTCACCGTGTTCCAGGGCCGGCGCGAAGCCTTGCAGCAGATGGCGGCAGCAACCGGCCAGCATCTGGAGGTGATAACGGTCTTCGGGGAACGCAGCGGTCGTCCGCTCATCGAAATGGTGCGTCTGGCGCCAGACTGATTTGACAAATGACCCTCCCTGGCTTAATCTTGACCCCAGTTGCCCTTCCTAACCAATGACAACGCCGCAGCCAGCCGGGTAACGTGTGACCGCCCACCGGGCTGCTCTCACCGTGGGAGTGATCTCCATGATGCGCATCCCTGACTTTCCTCGCCCGCCGGACGACAATGGTCGCGGTGTACACTGGTCATCGATCGTTTACCATCCCTCTGACAATCCCAGCATTCGCACCCTGGGTGTGGTGGCACCGGCCGCCTCTGCACCGCGTATCTATCGGGAACCTGGTGGCAGCACTGCACGCGCGGTCGAACTTCCAGCACCCGACACCTGGCAGCCCTTGCCGTATACGCCATCCCAGGGTGAACTGACCCACTGGATCAACGAGCTGCAGGCCATGAAGATCAAGTGGGTCAAGCTGCTGGACGACGGCGGTGGCTCGTCACGTGAGCTGTGCCGGCGCCTGGTACAGGCCGGCATCATGCCGGTCGTGCGCCTGTACAGAGAACGGCCCAACCCGGGCGGCGTCGGCGGGCGTGAGTACAACACCGTGAGCACGTTGGTGCAGGTGGGTGTCCGTTACTTCGAAACCAATAACGAGCCCGATATTCCGGCCGAGTGGCGCGATAACTACATGCCCGACAACTGGCTCGACATTGTCGTCGATAATTTCATCCGCGACGCTGACGAAATCCTGGGTCGTGGGGGTCTGCCGGCCCTCCCCGCCATGGGACCGGGCAGTCGCGACAACCCTATCTCCAAAGTGATTGCGCGCGGCCGCCGCGACCTGTTCGAGCGCGGCGCATGGGTGGCGATTCACAACTACACCCTCAACCACCCACTCGACTACCCCGACGACCCGGTCAACCAGGCGGGTGTGCCGCTGACGCAGGCCGAATACGACCGCTACGGCACCTGGTCATGGGACTATCGCTCGCTGGAGCACATCAACCAGCTGCGGCGCGACCGCAAAAACCCTGGCAGCACGGTGTACGATGATCCAAACTGCTTCCGCGGCTACGAAGCGGCTGGCAAGATGATCTACGATGCCCTCGGGTTCTACGTCCCGGTGATCAGCACCGAGGGAGGACCGGTGGTTGGCTGGGGTGACGACCTGCGCTACAACAAACTGGTGCCTGACCAGCAGATGGCGATGCAGACCGAGATCGTGCGGCTGATGCAAAACAACCGCGTGCCTGACTGGTACTTCACCATGTGCACCTGGCTGATTGCGGCCCGTGCCCTGGGTGACTGGAACCCCACCTGGGAGCAGATGGGATGGTACACCCATGCCTGGGATGAACGTTTTGGACTGAACGGCCAGCTGCCGGTCATCGACGCCCTCAAGGCCTTGCCCAGCGTCAACCGGCTGGCACCGACCGGCACCGGTGTGCTGCAAGGACAGCTGCGCCGGCCGGCGGGTGCAACCCTGGGTGTTGTGCGCCTGGCATTGGCCATGATCGGTGGTGGCACCTATTCGCTCGACAGTGAGCCGGGTGGGGCGTTTCGTTTCAGCGGGCTGCCGGCCGGCACCTACGAGCTGAGTGTCGTCGATGCCGGTGCCGTGGCCAGCAATATCACACTGGCCGACGGCGAAACCAGGAACCTGGACGTGGTGCTGACCGGGGCAGCACAAGCGTCAGGTGTGCAGGGACAGGTATTGAACCACGATGGGACGCCCGCGATTGGTGCCAGTGTCGACTTATTGGCCGTCACAGGCACGGCACAGACGGTCATGCGCCAGGGGGTAGCGGGTGCCGAAGGGCGTTTCAGTTTTGCCTCGCTGGCACCTGGCACCTACCGCGTGGCTGTCCAGACGACGACGTCGGCCGCGCTCGAATTGGACGGCTGGAGCACCAGCACGCTCGAGGTCCGGCTGCCGGCACCCACTGCCATGCACTATGCGGTCACTGCCGAACAGGCCACGGCATCAAGCACACGGCGCATTTTCGGCCGCGTGACCGATGCCCAGAACACGGGCCTCAACCAGGTCAAAGTCGAAATGCTGTGGGCAAATCCCGAGCCCGGCACCGTATTTCCAACCCGATTGACGGGCCATGACCCTTTCAAGCCGCCTGGCTCGTACGAATTCCTGGCTTCGGCGGGTGAGTTCCGGGTCCGGGTGGTGCAGGGCGACTGGCCGAGTGAGGTCAGTTCACCCCTCGACACGACGACGGTCAGCGGACAGACCGGCACGTCGTTTGCCTGGCAGGTCGATTTTCAGTTGGTGGCCGAAGTAACCGATCAGAGCGTCGTCAGTGGCCAGGTCACCAATGCACCGGCTGGTACAGTCATTGCGTTGAGTGGCAGCGTCCTGGGTGAGGAAACAATCCGTCAAACCCTGCCGGCGGCAGGAGATTTTCGTTTCGAGCAGCTGCCAGCTGGCCCCGATTATGTCCTGACGATCGAGGGGATTGCCCGCATTGGCGGGCCCTTTGCGCTCGACGGCACCAACCAGGTGACGCGCAGCATGGCGTTGACGGCCGAGCTGGGCGGCCTGGTGAACGGCGGCACGGCTGGCCTGGTTGTCACCCTGGCCCGCGTCAGTCCGCTGGGCTGGCAGCGCACTACCGGGCTGGGAGCGGACGCGCGTTACCGGTTCCCAGGCCTGCCCCCCGGTCGTTACCAGGTACGTGTCGCCGACCAAACCAGTACCGACATCGTACTGGCCGAGAGCCAGCGCAAAGAAGTACCGCCGTTCACGCTGGTGACCACAACGACCGCCGACCTGGAAGGCCACGTCGTCGATACCAACGGTCAGGCCCAGGCCAGCAGCGACGTGTTTATCAACCTGGGCGGTGAGATCATCGCCCAGACGCAAACGGATGAGACGGGTGGTTTCAAATTCACCGGGCTGCAGCCGGCCACGTATTACCTGTTTCTGCCTGATTTCGACCTCAGCAGCGCAGTGACCCTGGCGGCGGGGCAGGTGCAGTCGCTGGTGCTCACCGTCCCTGCACCGCTCGACCAGAACAAAGTGCTGTCCGAGTACATCGTCCTGCCGCGCGTGGCGGGCCCGGCCATCGCCGAACAGCTCGTGCTGCTGCAGATCGTGGGTGATTACCTGGTGACCTCTCCCGAATCCACCTTTGGCTACAGCGTGGCCGAAGCCGTGCGCGCCGAACACGTCATCCTGGTTGGGGGCGAAGATGTGTTCTCGCCCCAGGTCCAACAAGAGCTGGAGGCCGCCGGTTGCACCGTGGCGCGCATCGAGGGCGACCTCTACGCCATTGCGGCTCGATTGGGAGGCTGACATGAACGATGCCGTGGCCTATGGTGTGGACGTGCAGAGGCAGACCCTGCCGGCGGGCACGCCCTATTGGAGAGTGGTGCGCATTCATCATCTGCTGCCGGAAGAAAATGCCGGAAACCAGCACCTCTACCTCGATCTGCTCGACGAAAGCGGCAGCCGGGTAAATGGAGCACAGGCACGTGTGCAGTGGGACGGGGGTGAGGAGATCGTCACAATCGACCAACCAGCGGGCGTGCCGGGCGGTCGTGTTACCCTCTGGAAACACCAGGTGTATGAGGTCATCGCCCTGGGTGAGCCGGGCACGAACCTGCCCAGTGATCGAGTCACCGGTCTGCATACCACCCATGCGGACGAGCCCCCCGGCAACACCCTCTTTCGTCACAGTTTTGCGATCGATTTCCAACGTGCGCAGGCTGGTGACGATCCCAACCCCGTGGCGGAAAAACCGCTCAGCCACTTCGTGCTGCTGGCGCCAGCCGAGCAGGCCGCCGGACAGGTGGACTGGCAGCTCGCTGTGCCGTACATCCAGGCCTTTGGCCTGGCGGCCGGCACACAGCCCGACACGGCGCGCCGGGCGCAGCGGGTGACCATCATCGGCAGTCCGACCGGGGGGGTATCGCTGGCCACCGAACAGGAGTTGGTTGCGTCTGGCAGCCAGGTAGAACGCATCGCCGGTACGCCCGGTGACATCCAGCGCGTGCTGGCACAGCGCATTGCGAACGGGGAGGCATGATCGTCCGGTGCCGGGCTGGTGTCCGGTGGCATGCCCGCGGGAAAGCGGGCGATGTCACCGGGTATGCACCCGACACTGGTCCTGGTTTTCCTCGTTCATCACCAGGGGGACATGCGCCGGGGGTTTTCGCAGCAGCATCCCCGCCGCCACCAGTGCCACAGCCAATGCCACGATCTGATCGGCCCGAAAACCACCGGCCAGGATGAGGCTGTCGCCGCGCCAGGCGTCGAACACCAGGCGCGTCAGAGCGTAGAGGAACAGTGCCAACCAGGCACGATGCCCTGGCTTCGACGACCGGTCAGCCAGCACTACGGCCGTGCTCGCAGCCAGGGCCACAGCCAGGTAGAGCTGGACGGGATGCCGCCGTGCGCCCCACAAATCGATTGCCCAGGGCACCGTCGCCGGCGTGCCATAGGCATCGCCGGCCAGGAAGTCGGCCACACTCAGGATCGTCAGCCCGAGCAGCGCACCCGGGGCAAGGCAGTCTGCCGCCGCCGCCAGTGGCACGCGCATCCGCACCAGGTACACCGTCCCGGCCAGCAGCCCGATCACAATGCCCGGGGTCCAGGCCAGGGTGCCGGGGCGCAGGGAGAACACCTGCAGGGGCTCTTGGGCATAGATCTGCCAGTACTGCGCGGCGTACCACAGGCGCCCCGCTACCAGCGTAACCGCCGCCGCCAGGAAGCCAGCATTCCAGAGATGATCCCCCTCGATGCCGCGCGCTCGGGCCTGGCGTGCCGCGAGCCACAGCCCAGCATAAAGGGCCAGCAGCACCAGGATCGGCTTCACCGGCACGCTCAGGCCGGCAATCGACAGTGTGCGCAGCATGGTTCAGCGCCCCAACAGCTTCTGCACTTTGCTCTCCAGCAGGGCCCGGTTCAGCGGACCACCGATGACGATCTCATCGATCACGCCGTCCCGATCGATGAAGAAGGTCGTCGGCAGGGAACGCACGCGGTAGGCCTGACTGACGGCGGCATCACTGTCGAGCACGACCGGAAAGTCGATACCCCTACCCTGCACATAGGCCTGCACCTGTGGCGCGGTCTCTGCCTGGTTGATGCCCAGGACCGTGACGCCCGGGTCGGTATATTCGTCGGCCAGGGCCTGCAGTGCGGGCATTTCGGCCTGGCACGGTGGACACCAGGTCGCCCAGAAATTGAGAACCACCGGCTGGCCGCGTAAATCGCTCAGGCGCACCATCTGACCGTCGACCCTGGCCAGGCTGAAATCGGGTGCGGGGAAACCGACCTGCGGACTGGGCGGACGCTGCCCGGGCGGTGCCAGCAGGGCAGGATCTTGGGCGCGTGTCAGGTAGATCCACATCAGGCCGGCTGCCAGCAGGATCAGCAAACCCCAGCGCCTCATTCGATGCCCTCTCCCTGTTCGACCAGGGGCAGTGCCAGGCAGAAAGTCGCGCCCGGGGGTGGGCACTGATCGAGCCAGAGCCGTCCACCCTGAACTTGGGCCAGGCGCTGTGCCAGGCTGAGCCCTACGCCCATGCCACCGTGCACCCGTCTCAACGATGGGCTCAACTGGTAAAACGGGGCAAAGATACGTTCGCTCTCTTCGGGCGGGATGCCGGGTCCCGTATCGGCCACGCGCAGGTAACCTTCGCCGTGCTGCGTGCTGACCTGCACAACCACCTGCCCGCCGGCCGGTGTGAATTTCAGGGCATTGTCCAGCAGGTGACGCAAGATGCGGCGCAGTCCCTGGGCATCACCAAAGACGATGACCGGGTCCGGCGCATCCAGGAGCAGGCTCAGCTGGCGGGCATCGGCCACCGGCTGTGCTTCGCGCACCGCGCTGCGCGCCACCGACACCATGTCGACCGGCTGAATGTCCAACTCAGGATCGAGCTGCCGGAGTGACTTGAGATAATCGAGGCGGAACAGGTCATCGACAATGCGGTGCAGGCGCCGGGCTTCTTCGACCAGGGGTTGGACGAGGTTTTTCAGGCGCGGCGACGCCTTTTCTGCCAGGAGATTGGCATAACCAACGACGACGCTGACCGGCGTGCGCAGCTCATGCGCGGCTACGTTGATGAACTCGGTCTTGAGATGATCCAGTCGCGACAGCTCACCATACGCCGTTTCCATCTGTTCGATCAGGCGTGCATTGGTGATGGCGATGGCAGCCTGGCCAGCCAACACGGACAACATCTCGGCATCGCCCGGCAGAAACGGGTCTTCGGTCGTCGTCTTGGCCAGGTTCATGACCCCAATCACCTGGCCTTTGGCAGTCAGGGGCAGGCTGACCGCCGAACGCAGCGGCCCACCGCGCATGCCTTCGCGCAGAAATTCGGGCAGGTCGGCAGGTCCGTTGACGACCAGGGGCTCACCGATCTTAGCCACCCAACCGGCAATGCCCTCCCCCATCGCAGCCCGGGTCTGCGCTACCACCTGGCTGTCGATCCCCACCGCCGCCTGAATGGTCAGATCTTGCCGGTTTTCGTCGAGCAGCATCAATGAGGCGCGCTGGGCACCGGTTTCGTTGACCGCGGTTTCCAGGATACGGTTGAGCAGCGTGTCCAGGTCCGTCTGCAGCATGAACATGCGGCTCGTTTCGTACAGCGGGATCAACGCGGTGCGCCGGACCATTTCGTGCGTCACACGCTGCCGCTGCAGGACTCGAATCGCTGCCGCACGCAGGTAGGGTACTTCGGTGGGCAGCAGCACGACCTCGGCGATGTCATAGTGCGTTAGCTGTGCTGCCAGGGTCAAGTCAGGCGGTGCTGTCAGTAGAATCACCGGCAGCGCGGGCTGTTCGGCCCGCAGCCCGGCAAACCAGGTCGCGTCGATACCCGGCAGGCTGGTGTCCAGCAGCAAGGCCGCCCCATCCAATAGGGAATCCTGCCATCCACCGCCTGGCTCCAGCCAAAATAGGCGGCCAAGATCGTGCAAGGCTGCCTGTATGAGTGCATGGAGGTTGGCGTTGGCTGCGATGTACAGGGTGTCCAGGCTACTCACGATGTGCCTTTCATGCCGGACCGGATGCCACGACGAAGGCAATGGCGTACGTATCCGCATGCGAGAGACTGATGGCCCATGTCACAAGGCCCAGACGCTCAGCCACCCGCTGCGCCTCGCCGTACAGCACCACCGTCGGGCGTCCACTCTCCAGGCGCATGATCTCGATGTCGGTCCAACGAATGCCTTCCCAGCCGCAACCGAGCGCTTTGCTAACCGCCTCTTTGGCTGCCCAGCGTGCCGCCAACGAGGTGATGCGACCGCCGCAGTCCAGAATTTCCTGGGCGGTGAAGACACGCGCCAGAAAACGGTCGTGATGGCGCTCAAGGATGGCGCGCACGCGTGCCACTTCGACGATATCTACCCCCACGGCCTGCATCGAGTCATGCGCCATTACGATTCCAGGTCGGGTGGCCCACTGATGCCCACCATGTAGGCATCCAGGGCCAGGAACTGGCGTGCGGCCTCGCGGATTTGTTCGGCCGTCACCTGGTTGATGAGATCGGGGAAACGGTTCAGGTAATCGAGTCCCAGGTCGAACCGCTCGATATCAGCCAGGGTATCGGCGACGCCCTGGTTGGTTTCCAGGCGTAGGGGCAAGACGCCAGTCATGAAGGCCTGAGAGTCGCTCAGCTCTTCCGTCGATACCAGATCCTCGCGCATCCGCTCGATTTCGTGCAGGACGCTGTCGATCGTGCGCTCGACCATCGCCGGGCTCACGCCGGCGACCGCCATCCACGGTCCAGGGCCTTCACCAGCCTCCAGGGCGCTGTAGGCATAATAGGCCAATCCTTGTTTTTCGCGCACGTTATCACCCAGCCGTCCCATCATGCCAAAACGGCCCAGGATCGTATTGCCGACAGCAGCCGGGTAATAATGCGGATTCTGCCGCGTCGGTCCTACGCAGCCAAGCACGACGTCGGTCTGCGTCTTGCCGGCAATCGGCAGGCTGCGCCGCTCGACCGTGGTATGGGCTGCGATGGCTGGCAGCACACCCTCGACCGCCGTGGGCGGACTCGTCCAATCCCCCAGCAGCCCGGCGATGCGCGTTATCACCTGTTCGGTGTGCACGTCACCCACCAGCACGACTGCGCCACCGGCCGGCCCGTAGTAACGCTGATAATACGTCAGCAGGTCATCCCGCTGCATGGGTAAAATCGTCTCTTTTTCGCCGGACAGGCTGCGGCCGTAGGGGTGATCCGGCCCATACAGCAGGCTGCGGAAGGCCAGCGAAGCCATGCTGCGGGTGTCGTTGTCCCGCTCCTGCAGGCCGGTGAGAATCTGACCGCGCACCTTTTCGATGTGTTCTTCGGGAAATACCGGCTGGCGCAGCACGTCGGCCAGGATTTCCAGCATCAGGTCGAGATCTTCGGTCAGGCTCTTGCCGCCAAAATCGGTGATGTGGCGCCCGCCACCGACACCGATGGAGGCACCCACCGCTTCCAGGGTCTCGTTGATTTCAGCAAAGGTGCGGGATACCGTACCGCGCCGCAGCATCGTGGCCACAAAACTGGCCAGACCGGACTGTGCCGGCGTCTCGTGCAGTGCGCCGCAGCGCAGATAGCCGTTGACCACCACCGAGGGGCTGCTGTGATTTTCGCGTACCAGGATGACCAGCCCGTTGGGTAGGACGTGCCGCGTCACGTTGCTGGCATCGGGTACGGTGTGCGTTCGTTCGAGTTGTGCCTGGTCTGCCATAAAAATCGCCTTCATTGTCAAGATAGATCGTCATGCCTGGGGCACGAAAGTGCCCACCGTACGGTTCGCCGCACCCAGGTAGGTCTGTGCCACCCGCTGGATGTCCGCCGGCGTCACTGCTGCCACCTGGTCGAGATAGGTGTCGAGCCAGGCCTGTGAAGCCACCAGCTCCGCAAAACCGAGCCAGTAGGCCTGGTCGGTCACACTTTCGGCGCCATAGATGAACTCGGCGCGCGTCTGTTTGATCGCCTTGGTGAGCTCAGCCGCTGTGACTGGCTCGTCGCGCATGCGCTGGATTTCGGCCAGCAGCACCGCCTCGACCGCTGCCACGTCGACGCCGGCCTGGACCACGACGCTGATTCCGTACAGGTACGGTGCCACCGTGGGCACCAACTGGGTCGCCACGTCGGCCGCCAGCCCGGTTTCGACCAGGGCACGGTAGAGCCGCGAGCTGCGGCTGGGTTCCCCTTCGGCAAACAGGCTCATGGCCTGCGCTCCGCCCAGGATCGAGTCCAACACGGTACAGGGAAAATAGTCGGGATGGGATGCCGCGGGCGCGTGGTAGGCGACGTGCAGGTAGGCGGTATCACCCGGTCCCTCGCGCACCACCCGCCGCTCACCGGTTTGCGCTGGCTCGACGGCGCGTTCGGGGGGCAGGGCGGCGCCGGCCGGCAGGTGGCCAAACTGCTCGATGACCCGCGCCGTCATGTCGGCCGCGTCGAAGGCACCGCACGCGACCAGGATAGCACTGCCGGGCGTGTAGTGGCGCCGGTAGTGCTCGTACAAGTCGTTGCGCGTCATCTGCTCCAGATCGCACTGCCAGCCGATCGTATCGTGGTGATAACCGTGCACCTTGAACGCGGCCGCTTTGATGTCCTCGTCGAGCAAAAACTGCGGTATGTTCTCCGCGCCCTGCCGCTCCGAGATGATCACCGTACGCTCGCTCTCGAACTCGTCCGGGTCGAAGGGGCTGTTGGCCAAACGATCGGCCTCGATGGCCAGCACCAGGTCGAAGCTGGTGGTGGGTACGGTGTGAAAATAGGTTGTGAAATCGAGCCAGGTCATCGCATTGCGGATGCCACCGACACGCGCAACCAGGCGATCTGCTTCACCCGGCGGAAAAGCGGCGGTGCCCTTGAACAGCATATGCTCGACCCAGTGCGAAGCCCCGGTGATGCCCGGCACCTCGTGCCGGCTGCCGACCCGGTACCACAGCCAGAGGGTCGCCACGGGCGCACTTTTCACCGGCTTCACCAGGACGGTCAACCCATTGGGCAGAATCGTACGAACGACACCTTCAGAAAACATCGTCATCCCCAGATACCTGTAAGATCCTTGCACTCAGGCGCGGGACGGCAGATCAATGGTCCCCGTTGCGCGGCACGTACCAACCGGCCGTGCAGCGTTCGCGCCGCAGGTAGGCAGCGGCCACGCGCCGCACATCGTCCAGCGTCACTGCGGCCATACTGTCGAGATAGCGGGCCAGCCATTCGGGTGACGTCACGACCGAGCTGAAACCGAGCCAGTAGGCCTGCTGGCTGATGCTCTCGCGGCCATAGGCGAACTGGGCGCGGCTCTGTTTGATCGCCCGCGCGACCTCAGCCTCGCTGATGTCACCGGCCGCCGCGCCATCGATTACGTCCCACAACGCCGCCTCGACCATCGCGGGTGCCTGGTTGGCGCGTACCGTGGCCGAGAAGCTGAAGAGGTGCGGGTCGATGCTGGGACGAATGAACGAGCCAGCACTGGCAGCCAGGCCGGTGTCGACCAACTGACGATAGATGCGCGCACTGCGTCCTAACGCCTCACCGCCAAACGCGGACGGGGATTTGCCCCCACTCAGCACCGCATCGAGCACTACCAGGGGAAAGAAGTCAGGATGAAACGCATGCGGCGCCCGGAAGGCCAGCTCGACGTAGGCCACGCGGCTGTCACCGGTCACTTCCACCCGCTGCAAGGCGGTCTGCTCGTACTCGCCAGCGGTTACCGGCGGGATCGGCATGCCGGACGGTTGGGCCGGGCCGAAGAGGGCCGCAATACGATCCAACAGGGTGGACGCCTCAAAATCTCCGATGGCCACCGCAATGGCATTGTCAGGTCCGTAGTAGGTGCGGTAGTGCCCCCACAGGTCGTCGCGCGTCATCGATGTCAGATCGGCGCGCGAGCCAATCACGGTATGCCCATAGGGGTGATGCGGAAACGCGGCCGCGTTGAGGGCTTCATCCAGCAGAAAACCGGGGCTGTTTTCGCGCCCGGCGCGTTCTGAGATGATGATGGTCCGTTCGGCTTCCACATCTGCGGGGTCGAAGCGGGCATTGATCATCCGGTCGGACTCGAGCTGCAGTGCCAGGTCGATCCGGTCGGCTGGCAGGGTTTCGAAGTAGGCCGTATAGTCGATGTAGGTGAACCCGTTGCGCACACCCCCCTCGCGCGAGACAAGCTTGTGCACGGCATTACCAGGAAAACGATCGGTACCGCGAAAGAGCATGTGCTCGACCCAGTGCGACGCGCCAGTGATGCCCGGCCGCTCGTTGCGACTGCCGACCCGGTACCACACCCAGAACGATGCCACTGGCGCGTGATGCATTTCTTTGAGAATAACCTGAAGCCCATTGTCCAGCCGCGTACTCGTGAAACCGAGATCTTCCATTGATAACAACTCCCGACCCACACTTAAGATATTCGTCACGCCCCCGGCGTGACACGCCCCGTCTACACACCCCAGAGACGTACGGCCAACCACGCCGTGTACCACGCAGGACACACCCAGCACACGCCCGATTTCTGTGTGCTCTCTGTGGTCAAATTCCTACATCGCCTCCAGCTCACGCCGTGGTCCGGTTGCACGACCCAGGTCACGCCAGCCCAGCTGCTCGCGCCACATGAAATAGGCACCCACCAGCGTGATCGGCAGCCACAGTGCGGCGTGCAGCACCAGCGTGTAACCAACCGCCACTTCCGGGTTGACCCCAAACGCTTTCAGAACGGCGATACCCGGAAGGTCGAACGTGCCCACGTAACCTGGCGCGGCGGGCAGGGTCGTAGCCAGGTTGACGATACCGTTCATAAGCATGAGCACCATGAACGACACCGAAAAATCGAAGGCATGCATCACAAACCAGTACTTCACCGTTTCCGCCAACCAGATCACGATCGAGGTCAGAAACACCATCAACATATCGCGTGGGCTGCGCAGAGCACCCAACCCGGACAGAAAGCGATCGAACAGCCCGCCCAAACGGTCCTGCCAGTCGCGAGGCAAAAAACGATTGACAAAAAAATCGTAGAACCGCCGCGCCCGCAGCGGGTTAGCCGCAATCACCATGAAGAAACCGAGGGCACAAAAGAAGAGCACGCTAAACACCACCACCAATTGGCGAAAAGCGGGTGGAATCGGCGTAAAGGGCAGGGCCACGAACACGAACAGCAGCATCACCAGGCCATCGAAGATGCGCTCGATGAAAATCGTCGCCAGGGATGCGCTCATCGGCACATCTTCGCCGCGTTTGAGCACGTAGGCGCGGATGAACTCGCCGGCCCGTACCGGATAGATGTTGTTTCCCATGTAGCCGATCGCCACCACGGGAAAAAGCCGCCGCAGCGGAATGACCTTGATGGGGTTCAAAAGGTAGTGCCAGCGCCAGGTACGCGCCCACACCGCAAAAAAATAGATGATGATACCGGGAATGAGCCACGCATAGTTGGCAGTGCGCAGATAATCCCACACCAATTCTAGCTTCAGACCACGCACGGCCAGCATGACAAACACAACACTTACTGCAACACCCAACCAAAACTGCCAGCGTTTCAAACGTCACTCCACACAATTTATGACATAAACGGACGGGCCGCAGCGTACCGCCTGGGCCCGTCCGCAACGAGACACCCAAACACACGAAGACAGGACAGCCCCAGGCATGGCTGCGGCCGTGGTACCCTGTCTGTCCGGGGGGTTAACCCGCCTGCATCTCAGCCGGTCATCGCACTTGCCGTAAGATTGGCCGACGGCATCGGTGCCGGTGCGACGTACCCCATGAAGATCTGCTCCAGTGCGATGATGTGGCTGCACAACCCTCGGTGCTGGTATGAGCTGCAGTCACACGTCCACTGACCTTCATCATAGGCGACGATGTGGTCATCGTGTTCGCCGTGAAACTTGACCCGGAGGTACGACACATGGACACGGTCAGTCTCGTGGGCGTACCGTTTGCCCTTCTCGATTTTGCCGATCATGCCTGAATCCATTAACCAAGCCTCCCTTGCCTGCATGCGGGGTCAAGGCCAGGCCTCGACCCTGGAAATTTGCTGCTGGATGCGGAGTGAAATGCAAAAAGGCACCGGCGCCACGCGCCCTCCGGTGCCCCTCATAACCCTGGTTTCAATTGGCGGTGAGCTATAACCATGTTGATCATACAAGGTCGTGCCCGATCGTCTCTTTCGCACCGTGGAGTCCGCAAAAGAATACTTCTCAGCTTGCGCGGTATCAACCGCCAAGTCGTCCTTCTGCGCACCTTCGCTCCCCCCCAATCGTTAGTGACAGTATACCCGTCCCTACCCCATTTGTCAAGCAAATCTGACCCTCGGCCACCTGACGTTTGCTGCACGCTGCGCCTTATGACTCGGCCATACGCTGCTTCAGAAAATCGATCGGCGTCATTTCTGAAGGATCGATGTCATTGAGCAGGGCCAGGTAGACGCTGACGTAATCGCCGAAGTGAATTAGTGACAGCATATGGGCCAGGCGGGTCTGGCCGCGTCCTTCGATCACTTCGACACGCAGGCGCCGTTTTTCCAGAAGTTCGGCCGTCAGTTCGATCCGCAGCTGAATACGCGGATGAAAGAGGGGTGAAGAGAGGATCAACACGGTAGAACGGCTCAACACACCGGTGGCGACCCGGGTACCCACGACTGCGTTATGATCGGCTTCGGGCAGCTCCTCGTAGCCGGCCAGGGTATCGGCATTCTCGTTGAACTGCCCTTTCCAGCGGCGCGCCGCGGCGGTGAGGAACGAGGCACCGTACACAAACGGCAGGCGGTCGAACAAGCGCAGGGCCATCTGTTTGGCGCCGTTGTCGGCAATCAACACGTCTTCGCGCGACTCGGCAGACACCTCGTCGATGGCCTGTAAAGCGTCTTCCAGGTCAGCGCTGGGATCCGGAATGAAGCCAAGACGGAACAGGATACCGAGCAGCAAGACAAACGGGTAACCGAGTGCGGCGCGCGGCGGGGCCGCGTACGTAAAGCGAACAACCGGAACCTGCCAGCGGGCAGCCAGTTCGAGTAACTTACCGCCACCGGCCAGCATCAACAGCGGCACCTGGCGGGTGTGGGCGGCTTCGGCGACCGCCAGGGTTTCTTCGGTATTGCCCGAATTACTCGACGCAATCACCAGTGTGCGTTCATTGACCCACGCCGGCAGGGTGTAATCACGCAGCACAACGATCGGCACCCGGCAGCTCTCGCTCACCAGGCCGGCAACCAGGTCACCGCTGATCGCTGATCCCCCCATGCCGGCCACCACGATCTGGTCAAGCTGGCTGTAGGCGGCGGGCAGCACCAGGCTGCCCACCTGCTGCCAGGCTGCGCGCACTTGCTGCGGCAGTTCGCCAACCAGGCGCAGCATCTGACGCGTGTCGATGCTCGCCATGGCATCCATATCATCAAGATTCATCATCTTGGCTTGCCTCCGCCACGAATGATAATCGGTAAACATCCTTCTTGCGCCATCCTGCGAGCCGCGCCACCACACGCTGCGCAATGCGCGTGTCGACGCCCTCGGCGGCCATCACGGCCAATGCCTCTCGCACCTGGGCCGCGGGCCAGCCATCCGTCTCTCGAGAGCTGCCCGCGGCACCCGCCACAACGAGGACGTATTCGCCGCGCGGCGTGTCTGCGGCCAGCGTAGTAACCGCTTCCGCCAGACGACCGTGCCACAGCGTTTCGTACGGTTTGGTCAGCTCACGCGCAACCAGCACTACACGGTCACCCAACACGGCCAACAGGTCGGCCAGGCTTTCCAGGAGGCGGTGCGGCGCCTCGTACGCCACCAGGCTGCCCGGCTCATCGGCCACCTGCCGCAGCAGCTGCTGCCGATCGGTCTGCCGCCGGGGCAAGAATCCGAGGAAAAGGAACCGGTCGGCCGGCAGCCCAGAAATGGCCAGGGCTGTGATGACGGCGGACGGTCCCGGTACCGGTACAACACGGTGCCCCGCCTCGATGGCGGCCTGCACCAGGGAAAATCCTGGATCGGAGATGCCGGGCATGCCGGCATCCGCCACCAGGGCAACATCACCCTGACTCAGCGCGGCCAGGACCTCGGCCTGACGCTGGGCCTGTTTGGGCACAAACGCATCCGTATAGGTGACCAGGCGTGCCCCACCGATGTCACAGGCGGCCAGGAGGCGCGCAGTAACCCGTGTATCCTCGGCGGCAATGACCGGCACGGCGGCCAAAACCTCCTGCGCACGCGGCGACCAATCGGCGACGTTGCCGAGGGGTGTGCCAACCACATACAACGTATGGTTCATGAGTCGGGTGGTGCCTGCAGGGTGAACAGGCGCTGACCGTCCACGTCACGCAGGGTGAGCTGCGGGCCTTGCCCGGCCGATGCCAGGCTGGTCTGTGCCTCCAGCAGCCGCTGTACCCCTTCGTCCAGCGGGTAATCGGGGTACAGCCCCAACCGTCCACGCAGGATCTCACCCCGCAGCACCTCGTAGCGCGCCCGGCTGACGTCCTCGGGGTTGGGCAGCTCGCTGGCCAGGTCGCGGTACAAGGCATACAGGTTGGCATTGGCGGCAGCCAGGTCATTGCGCAGGGTATCGTGCGCGGCTTCCCAATCCGGCACCAGCCTGGCCTGCAGATCGAGCCGGGCCGCGCGCAGCTTCAGTGTCAGCCAGTTGGTCAGGGCCAGCTGCGCTGCGGCGCGCGTGGCGGCGCTGGTCGAGCCGTCGAGCACCTCCTGATAAAAGGCCAGGCGCGCCTGATCCTCGGCCACCAGTGTGGGTTCGAGGGCAATCACGTCTTCATCGGTCAGAAAACGCCCGGCCAACAATCCGTTCACCACGTTGTCGAATGCCTCGCGTCGTGACTCGATCGTCGCTGTCAGGGTCTCGGGCACGGCCAGCTCTGTCGCCAGGGCGTCCAGCGCCAGTGCCGGCTGCCGCTGGGGCGGCTGCGGGCGCGGCGGCAGGTTGGATGCCAGGTCGCGCAGCGTGCGCGCCTTGTTCGGGTCGTCCAGCTTCAGATAGACCGCTGCCAGGCGGCTGAACAGGTCGGCCCGCTGCGGTTCCAGCAGGTAGACGCTGTGGCGCGCCAACACCTCGACCATGTCAAGGCTGGCACGCGCCAGATCGGGCTCACCGATCGCCAGCCAGCCATCGGCCGCCTGTAACGCGGTTTCGGCCCGGGCGATGTCCGGCAGGGTCGGGCTGAGGGCTGCCACCTCCTGCGCCAGGCGAAAGGCCAGGGAAGCCGGCGCTTTCTCGCCGGCTGCGGCCTGTCGCTTGCCCAACAACAGCAGGTTGCCGGCACGCTGTGCATCGCTCAGTTCCGGTGATTGTACCGTCAAGGCATAGCCCGCATGCAGCTCCTGCGCCTCGAGCGCACGCCGGACGACACTATCGATGGTATCGCCGGCCAGCGGCAGAAAACCGAGGTCCGGGGGTACCCGCTGTCCGTCGACGATGTCCCAGGGCTGTGCCCACGTCACATCGGGCGCGGTACTGGCGGCATTGTTCAATGAGATATAAGCCACCAGGGCGACGATGCCCAGTCCCAATAAAAAGACCAGGGCCACGCCCAGCCCGATGATCGTCCAATCTGGTTTGTTTCGCATTCACCCATCCAACCATTCATGCCTCACGCTTGAGCCGCCCCACCCGCGGCACACGGTCGAATACCTGCGCGGTGTGCGGCGCTTTGCGTAGGGCACGCGTCAAATCGAGGCCGGCGTAATGCAACTCTTTGTGCTCGCCGCGACGCCAAAGGGCAGATTGACTGACGTCGTACACGATACCATCGTAGGCAATGTAGGCCTTGCGGCCGCGTTGGCCATCGAACTGGCGCAGCTCGAGCTCGCTAAACTCGACATCCGGGATAGGATCAGTCATGTGACAGCTGCACGCAGCGCCTCGAGGTCAGGCAGGTGCTCACGATCATGTTCGGCGATGCGGTACAAGAGCTCACCCACCGTCACCATACCCTCCGCATGCGTGTAGGCCATGTCGATCTGTGAATTTGTCAGGTAGGTGACGTTCCAATCGGTCTCTTCGCGCTGCAGAGCCAGCGCACGCAGGACTTCGGCCCACGTCCAGGCGGCCAGGCGGGCGTGCGCCTGCTCGTTCCAGGCATCGACGTCAGCTGCCGACCGCAGCCAGTCGATCTTGTCTCCATCACCCCACAGCACCTTCTGGGCCATCGTCAACAGCCGGTCTTCCCAGGCCACCAGGTGTGCGGCGATGTCGCGCAGCGACGATGCCCCTGGGCGCGCCACCGTCATGGCTGCCTCATCGGACAGCCCGCGCAGCAGGGCCAGCACATCGCGCCGGCGCTCGAAGAGGTCACGCTGTAAGGTGTCCTTATCCATCCCTGTTTGCCAGCCAGTGCTTTACGTAGGCATTGAAGGCATCGGCCTGTTCGTCATGCGGCAGCACACCGGCCTCTTCGAAGACGTGAAACGCCGTTTGTGGTCGCAGCAGCAAGAACGAGCGCAGTTCACCGATCGGGCTGAAGCGCCCGCTGCGGCCCCACACGATCAGCACCGGGTTGGCCAGCACCGGCCACTCGGCACGAATATCACGGTTGAGCTGGGCCGACAAAAAACTGATTGGGGCCCACCTGGCGTCCGGCTGATGCGATTCGACGTAGTAGTCGTCGATCATGCTTTCGGTGACCGCTTGCGGGTCCTTGTAGGTGAAGTTGCGCAGGAAGTAACGCAGCGATGGACGCGAGGCAACCGCCGTGAAGACCCCGGTGCCGATGACTGGTGTGGCCAGGAAGCGGTGCCAGACCTGGGCACCCACACCCGCCGGGTTGGCCAGGGAATCGAGACCGGTCGGGCAGATGAGCACCAAACATTGATAGCGTTCAGGGTGGCGTGTGACGGCGCCCACCAGGTGTGCACAGGCCAGTGAGCTGGCAATGACATGCGCCGGGGCCTGGATCACGTCCCGTACGAAATCGCTGATCAGATCGACGTACAGATCGGCGGTGTACTTCATGGCCGGGCGGTCGGAACGGCCGTAGCCAAGGAGGTCGGGCGCATAGACGTGGTAGGTGTCACGCAGCCCGGCAAAGACGTTGCGCATTTCGTACGAGGAAGCTGCGGCGTTGAACCCATGCAGCAGGAGCAGTGGGGGTGCGTCGTGTGCACCGGCCTCCTCGTAGAAGACGTGGCCATCACGCCACGGATAAAAATGCTCCGTGCCGCCGAGCGATGTCTCGATGGGACCCACGCCACGGCGCGACAGTTGATTCCAGGCAGCGAGTCCGCCGATGACCAGGCCGACGGTTACCAGTGTGCGTTTTGGGAATTTCATGATCTACTCGTCAATTGACACGCCGTACCGACCGGCCTTCGGGAATAGGCAGGATTACCCAGGCCGGACGGGAGGATTCTCCCGGCGCGCTCGTTTCGTCTTGTGGGGTACGTGCCGCCGCCACCAGCAGCCGGATCTTTTTGTCGCCGGGTTCCAGCACCACACCGGGTGAGTCGATCTCGTGATGCGTACTGACCGCGGCCGGATTCCGTGCCTTGATGCGAAAGAACACCGGCGTCGTGGCCGTGACATTGGGAATCCGAAAGGTAAAATGGTCGGACCAGTCCACACTGGAGGCCAATACTTCGCCTTCCCAGGCCACGACCTCGACCAGGCACTGATCGAGTGGGTGACCCTGTCGATCGATAAAATAACCTTCGATTTCCAGCACGGGTGTCCCTCCTATGCATGCGTGGCCGACAGCTCACGCAGGTGATGATGGCCCATGAGCACCGTTTAGGGCACGTGCGGCCGCGTCGCACAGCAGTGCAACGCCGATGGGTAGGGCACGCTCGTCGAAGTCAAAGCTGGCATTGTGATGTGGGTGCGGGTGGGGTCCTGCGCCTAACAGCACAAAACAGCCAGGCACACGATTCAGGAACTCGCTCACGTCCTCGGCAATCATAAGCGGCGTGATACGATCGATCTGCGCGTTGCCCAACACCTCTGCCGCCGCTGCGCGCATGATCGCCGCCGCCGCCGGTGCGTTGACCACAGCCGACGTTGGACTGCCGCACGCGGCCCAGCTGACGCTCGCACCGAGTGCCTGGCCGACACCGTGGGCCACTGCGTGGGCTCGATCGAGCACCTGCTGGCGGACCTGCCGGTCGAACGTACGGACTGTGCCCCGCATTACCACCTGGTCGGCCACGATGTTGAAAGCCTGTCCACCGTGGATGGTGCCGACCGTCAGAACGGCCGTTTGCACCGGGTCCACAGAGCGGCTGACCACCGTTTGCAGCGCGCTGATGACCTGGGCGGCGACGACGATGGCATCGATACCCTCATGGGGCATGGCCCCATGGCTGCCGCGCCCGGTGATGGTCAGCTCGAACTCGTCGGCCGCCGCCAGCAGCGGACCTTCCTGAACGACCACCCGTCCGAGAGGAAAAGGATTCCACAGGTGGAGCGCAAAGGCCACATCCGGGCCCGGGTGATGCAGCACACCGTCGCGCACCATGGCCAGGGCCCCGCCCAGCCCCTCTTCGGCCGGCTGGAACACCAGCTTGACCCGGCCGCGCAGCTGGGCGCGGTGCTGGCTCAAGAGTGATGCAACGCCCAGGCCGATCGCAGTGTGTCCATCATGACCACAGGCATGCATGACGTTGGGTTGTAACGAGCAGTAAGTGGTATCGCTCACTTCCTGGACCGGCAGGGCGTCCATGTCGAAGCG
>CAZXQZ010000031.1:12054-29835 GCA_964642445.1 uncultured Anaerolineae bacterium | reverse complement strand
CCAAAATCCAAAATCGAAAAGAATTGACGCGCCGCGCAGTTTCTGTTACACTTTATTTGTATCCTGCACAGCTTCACCGGCCTGGCCGCTGACTAACCCATAACTACCAGGTGGCAGCGTGAATGAAATCCTGTGGGCGCCGTGGCGCATGTCGTATATTTTGAGCAGCAAGGACAGGATAATGGGCTGTGTTTTTTGCGAGAAACCCGCGTGCACGGACGATCGCAAAGAACTCATTGTCCTGCGCGGCGCGCACGCGTACGTCATGCTCAATCTATACCCCTACAACAACGGTCACCTCTTGATTGCGCCCTACCGGCACTGTGCCAGCCTCGAAGACCTGGAAGCCCCCACCCTGACGGAGATCATGCTGTTGTGCAACAAGAGTCTGGCGGTGCTGCGCCAGGCGTTGGGGCCGCATGGTTTCAACCTGGGCATCAATCTGGGCAAGGTGGCGGGGGCCGGCATTGCCGAACACGTTCACCTGCACATCGTGCCGCGTTGGAACGCGGACACCAACTATATGTCGGTAACCGCCGGGACGCGCGTCATCCCGGAGGCACTCGAAATCACCTACGATCATATCATGGCGACCGTACGGTTGTTGAGTGCCGAGTAGCCTTGTTGTTTTACGGTGGTTAGTGTACAATGAATTCATCTTATAGTCTGGCAGGAGTACCTGTTTGAAGCGATTAGGAATTGCCCTGGTTAGTGCAGCGAGTGGGCTCATCAGTGGCGCGGCTGTCTATTACTTCTTGTTCAGCGTGCTGCGCACGAACCAGTTGGCGGCACAAATTGCCGCCGTGATTCTGACATTGGTTGTGGCATTTGGATTGGCGGTGTTGTTGGCTCGCCAGACGCGGGGCGTGGTGCCCAGCCTGTTGTTGACGGCGGTTGCGATACCCGTTTTGTTGGTTGGGTTCCTGGCGTGTGGTCTGGTATGGTCAATCCTTGCCTTGCTGATCCAAGGAGGATGAACGACCAGGCTCCTGGCAAAGGCGCCGGCCAGGACAACGTTTGATACGATAATTCCGGGAGGCTTTGCATGGAATTGACGCTCAACGCCGAGCAAAGTATGATCCGCGATGCCGCGCGCGATTTTGCTCAGAATGAGATCGTGCCGGTCGCGGCACATTTTGACGAAACCGGTGAGTTTCCGGCCGAAATCATCAAAAAGATGGGAGCCATGGGTTTCATGGGCATCGAAGTGCCCGAAGCCTACGGCGGACCCGGTCTCGATACGATCGCCTATGTGCTGGCGATCGAAGAAATCGCCAAGGCCGACGTGGCCACCAGCACGATCATGTCGGTCAACAATTCGTTGTACGGCCATGGTATCCTCTTGTTCGGCACCGAAACGCAGAAGCAGCAGTTCCTGGCACCGGTGGCTAGCGGCCAGGCGATCGGTGCCTACTCGTTGACCGAGCCGATGTCCGGTTCGGATGCTGGCAGCATGCGCAGCCGGGCCGTACTCAGTGCCGATGGTACCTACTACACCATCAACGGGCGCAAATCGTGGGTCACCAGCGGCCCCGTGGCCGATTACGTCGTGCTCTTTACGATGACCGCGCCAGAAAAGAAACACCAGGGCATTACGGCATTTTTGATCGATACCCGTCTGCCCGGTTTCGTGCGCGGCAAAACCGAGCCCAAGTTGGGGATTCGTGCCAGTGCCACGTGTGAGATTATCTTCGAAGACTACGTGTGCCCGGTCGAAAACGTGCTGGGCAAACCCGGTGAAGGTTTCAAGATCGCGATGACGGTGCTCGATGCCGGCCGGATCGGGATTGCCAGCCAGGCCCTGGGTGTGGCCGAGGCCGCGTATGCCGCCAGCAAACAGTATGCCGTCGAGCGCCAGGCTTTTGGGCGATCCATCGGCGAGTTCCAGGGTATCCAGTGGAAAATCGCCGACATGAAGACGCGCATCGAAGCCAGCCGCCTGTTGATCTACAATGCGGCCCTGGCCAAGATGGCCGGCAAACAGTCCGGCGCACGCTACACGCTGGAGGCCGCGATGGCCAAGCTGTTTGCCAGCGAGACGGCGATGTTCGTCACCCACCAGGCCGTGCAGATCCACGGCGGCATGGGTTACAGCAAAGAGATGCCCCTGGAACGCTATTTCCGTGATGCCAAGATCACCGAGATCTACGAGGGTACCAGCGAGATTCAGCGCCTGGTGATTGCCCGCGGCGAACTGGGTACCCGGTAGGCGCATGAAAGCCATCGTCTTTTTTAACCACGGTGGGCCCGAGGTCCTGCAGTACCGGGAGGACATCCCTGTGCCCGAAATCGGGGCCGACGACGTGCTGGTCAAGGTCGAGTTTGCAGCGCTGAACCGGCTGGACAATTTTGTACGCATCGGCTGGCCCGGCCTGGAACTCCCCCTGCCCTTCGTCCTGGGCGCTGACGGCGCGGGAACGATCGCTGCCGTGGGGTCGCACGTGGTCGGCTGGCCGGTGGGCCAGCGTGTGACGTACAACCCGACCTTGTGGTGCGGTCACTGTGCCTACTGCCTGGCGGGCGAACACGCCTACTGCGATGAGTTTGGCCTGATCGGTGAGCACGCGCCCGGCAACTATGCCGAATACGTGCGCGTGCCGGCACGTAACCTGCTTGCGGTACCCGACACGGTGGATATGCGCGTGGCGGCGGCCGCGCCGACCGTGTACCTGACTGCGTGGCGTATGCTGTTTACCAAGGGCCACCTGCAGCCCGGCGAGACGGTTCTGGTCGTAGGTGCCGGGGGTGGGGTCAATACGGCCGCCATCGAACTGGCCCACTACGCCGGTGCCATCGTCTGGGTCGTGGCCGGGGACGCACGTAAGGCCGAACATGCCCTGGCCCTGGGTGCCGACTGGGTCATCGACCGCAGCGTCGAGCCGAACTGGAGCAAGGCGGTGTGGGTCAAAACGGGCAAACGAGGCGTCAACATGGTGATCGACAATGTAGGCGAGCCGACCTGGATCAGCAGCCTGCGCAGCCTGGGTGCCGGCGGCCGCCTGGTCACCGTGGGTGGAACGGGCGGCTACAAGGCCGTGACCCCGCTCAACATCGTGTTTGCACGCCAGCTGAGCATTATTGGGTCGACGATGGGTACCCAGGCCGAATTCGAGAAAGTGATGCGGTTGATCTACGCCGGTCGCGTGCGGGTGACGATCGACGACGTGTTTACGCTGCGGGATTATCCGCAGGCACTGACCCGCATGATGGCGGACAACCATTTTGGAAAACTGGTGCTGGAAATCGACTGAACCTTGAACTCACCGTCCAAACGCCAGTCAAGACTCCAGATCCGGCCCTCGCCGGACGCGCGCAATACGCTGCAGCACCTGTACCGAACGGTACCGCTGTGGAAGGTGGTGCGCAACTGGATTGTGATCTACACGGCACGCTATGTGCCCTGGCTCCACGTGAAGCGCCGCATGTACCAGTGGCTGGGCGTCCGCGTGGGGAAAGATGCATCTGTGGCCCTGGCCGTGGTGCTCGACGTCTTCTTCCCCGAGGAGATCACCATCGGCCCCAACACTATCGTGGGCTACAATACCGTGGTCCTGGCGCACGAGTACCTGCTGCGCGAATGGCGCAAGGGGCCCGTGGTGATTGGGGCCAACGTGGTAATTGGGGCGAACTGTACGATTCTGCCCGGCGTTGTGATTGGGGATAATGCGGTCGTTTCGGCCATGAGCCTGGTCAATCGGGATGTGCCACCCGGTGCCGTGGTGGGCGGTGTGCCCATTCGCCTGCTGGGGGGTGGAGAACTTGAGACACCATGATTACTGAAACGTTATGTTGACCGTGCCACGCCCGCTGCAGCGGGTCTTCGACCTCTTTGCGATCAAGCCGATTGCCTGGTTGATCATTGCGCTCAACCTGGTTGGATTTGTCGTGGGTACGATCTATTGGTACGGTCCTCACTTCATGGTGGGCAAAGACGGCCTGGGTGCACCCGCGCCCTGGCTGTGGGTGTTCATTCCCGATTGCCCGTTGTTTGCGTTGTTTTTCGTGATCGCCTTTGTGGCGCTGCGCCGCCAGAAACGCTGGAGCTGGTTCTACACCATCACGGCCATTGGCCTGATCAAGTATGGTGTGTGGACGGTCACGTTCTGGGTTAGTTATTGGCTGCGGGGCGCGCCGTTGACGGTCGAGGGCATCGTGATGACCCTCGCCCATCTCGGGATGATCGTTCAGGGGATTTATCTACTGACGCAGTTCAGGGCCCAGCTGCGCGATGTGCTGCTCGCCCTGGCCTGGTTCGTGCTCAGTGACTATGTCGATTACGGCCTGGGTGAGTACCCGCGCTTCTACCCGTTGGTTCCACTGTGGCTCATGCAATGGCATACCATTGTGATGACCTGGATCCTGGTGGCGTGGGTCGCTTACCTTGCCCTGCGTAAAACACCCGTGACGCGGGCAGCCAGTAATAAACCGTCTGAGGCAGCACCGACGGCACGCTGAGCCGTGCCTGGTCGATCATCGGCCGCCCAAAGGGTTGCCGATGAACCGCCGGGGCGGTTGACGTATTGCCCCCCGTTGGTGCATCCTCTCTTTTCGCGAGACTGCAAGAGATGGAGGTCAGCCCTGTGACGCTGGACGCGAAAATTCAAGAGCTGCGCGATCTAAAAGAACAGGCTAAGCTGGGCGGTGGGTTGGAGCGAATCCGCCGGCACCATGAAAAAGGACGTCTGACTGCACGCGAACGGCTCGAATTGCTGCTCGACAAAGGTAGTTTTCGCGAGCTGGACATGTTTGTGACCCACCGGATCACCGATTTTGGCCTTGCTGAACAGAAGATTCTAGGTGACGGGGTTGTGACCGGGTACGGCACCATCGATGGGCGCCTGACCTATGTCTACTCGCAGGATTTCACCGTGTTCGGTGGATCTCTTTCACTGGCACATGCCGAAAAGATCGTAAAAATCATGCAGATGGCGCTCAAGAACGGCGCACCGGTCGTTGGACTGAACGATTCGGGCGGAGCGCGCATCCAGGAGGGGGTCGTCTCCCTGGGAGGGTATGCCGATATCTTCTTGCAGAACACCCTGGCCTCTGGCGTCTTGCCGCAGATTTCGGTCATCCTGGGGCCCAGTGCCGGTGGCGCTGTCTATTCACCGGCTATTACTGACTTCATCATCATGGTCAAAGATTCGAGCTACATGTTCGTGACCGGCCCCGAGGTGGTGAAAACGGTGACTCACGAAGACGTCAGCTTCGAGGACCTGGGTGGCGCTCAGGTGCATGCCAACAAGAGCGGCGTAGCTCACTTCGTAGCCGAAGGCGAAGAAGAGGCCATGTTCTTGACTCAGAAGCTGCTCGGCTTTTTCCCCCAGAACAACCTGGAAGACCCGCCGCTGCACAAGCCCAACGATGATCCGCTGCGTATGGACGATGAGCTGGACAGCATCGTGCCCGACAATCCCAACAAGCCTTACGATATGCGGGACGTCGTGCGGCGCGTGGTCGACGAAGGTGACTTCCTGGAGGTCCATGAGCACTACGCCGGCAACATCCTTGTCGGATTTGCCCGCCTCGGTGGGCGGCCGGTGGGCATCATTGCCAATCAGCCGATCGTGCTGGCCGGTGTGCTCGACATCGATGCGTCGTGGAAAGCCGCACGCTTCATCCGGTTCTGTGATTGTTTCAACATTCCGATTGTGACGTTCGAAGACGTGCCCGGCTTTATGCCTGGCGTCGGCCAGGAGCATGGCGGCATCATTCGCCACGGCGCCAAGCTGCTGTTTGCCTACTGCGAGGCCACCGTACCCAAGATCACGGTCATTACCCGTAAATCGTACGGTGGGGCCTACTGCGTCATGAACAGCAAACACATCCGCGGCGACATCAACCTGGCCTGGCCAACCGCCGAGATTGCCGTCATGGGGCCGGATGGTGCGGTCAACATCATCTTCCGGCGTCAGATCAGCGATGCTGCCAATGCCGATGCCGAGAAGACACGCCTGGTCGCTGAATACCGCGCCAAATTCGCCAATCCCTACGTGGCTGCCTCGCGTGGTTACATCGACGACATCATCGAACCGAAGGAGACGCGCCCACGCCTGATCAATGCCCTGGAAATGCTGCAAAACAAGCGGGATACCAATCCACCCAAGAAACATGGCAACATTCCACTGTAGGCAGGTTCAGGCATGGTCGTAACGGTTGAGCTGCCAGCCTGGCAGTTCGAAGCAGGGGGTATGCGGCCCCTCAACCCTGGCGCCCTGTTGACGCTCATTCTGGATGGGGGAGCGGTGACCCTGGGTGACACGGGAGGCAGTGGGCAGCTGGTGACGCACCTGGATGGCCGCCGGCTGTTGGTGCCGATTGCACCGGGCCAGTATGCCATGTCTGGCATTGTCACGGGCATCACGCCGGTGCAGATGGATGGGGACGTCTGGCTGGAGTTCGAGGTTGACTGTGGACTTCCGGTACGTTTTATCTGTTCGCCGGAGCCCCGGCCCCCCGTGGTGGATGAATGGGTGAGTGGATGGGTGGCCTTGAGCGCGCACCTGGCCGAAGCGGACGTGCGCCTGTTGGGCCAACCCCTGACTGGGGTAGTGCGCGAGATTCAACGTCTATGCCTGCGTGCCTCTGAGGCCGCGTTTGGCGAGCTGCGGTCTGTGAGTGCACTGCCTGCCGAGCAGTTCAGCCCCGATGTGGTGTTCATAACCCTGCAGCTTTGAGGCTGACTTGAGCGTTCGTCCACATTCGGTGTTGGCTGGGGATGCAGCCATGGCACGCATCGTGGAGCTTCTGCGGCAGCGTGCCTATTACCACAACCAGGGCCTGCCGGTTGCGGCGATCGAAGCAGCGGGCAAAGCCCTGGTGCTTGCGCAGTCGCACGGGTGGGAGGCCCAAGAAGCAAACATCTGCCTGCACCTGGCCGAGGATCAGGCGTTTTTGCTCAATAGTTACGTGGCCGCTGCCGACCATGCCAGGCACTGCC
This sequence comes from uncultured Anaerolineae bacterium, assembly GCA_964642445.1. Lineage (GTDB taxonomy): Bacteria > Chloroflexota > Anaerolineae > SSC4 > Amarolineaceae > SSC4. The sequence continues at coordinate 22,895 of CAZXQZ010000031.1, read as the reverse complement.
TGCGCCTGAGCTCGCGGCTGCAGGATGACAACCGTACGAAGGTGGCAACGGCCCACAGCGTATTGGGTTTCGTTGCCGCCCAACAGCAGCGGCCCGTCGACGCAGTCTGGGCCCTGCGCGAGGCGCTGACCGTACTGGCACCTTTACAAGCACTTCCACCGACCGGGTTATCGGTGTTCGAGCAGCGTACCCTGGCCCGGGCCTACATCAACCTGGCGATTGCCAACTCGTTGGTGGGGGATTTTGGGCAGGCACGCGTGCTGTCGGAGCAGGCGCTGGTCCTGGCGCGTGCGGTGGGCAACGAAGTTGCGTTGATTACCCTGCTGGAGAACCTGGGGCACTACGAGATTGCGCTGGGCAACTATCAGGCCGCCGAAGACTACTTGATCGAAGGCGAAAGCCTGGCGGCAGGTGGCCACCAGCCCGATTGGATGGAACGCCTCAGTTACTTCCAGCAGATGCGCAGTGAGATCTACCTGCGCCGCGGTGACCTGCTGGCTGCTGGCACCTATGCCAGCCGGGCACTGGATACGCACGTGCGCCAGTTGTTTCACTTCGACCGCTCGCTGGTTGCAGATGTGAGCGCCTTGTTTGGGACCCTTTACCTGGCGACGGGTGCGCACCAGTCGGGTCTCGACTGCCTGCAGCGGGCAGAACGCATCTATCGTTACCTGGGCATGACGATTCAGGCCGATCGGGTGCACATGCAGCAGTCGCTGGGGCGGATACTGCTGGAGAACAAGCGCCTGAAAGAGACCGCCGTGCCGCTGCCGCTCCTCAATCCGGAGGCCGCACGTGCCTTCGATCTGATCTGTCAGGTCATGGATCTGTTGTTCGATATGTACGCGGCCGAAGAGGAAGACGTGGCCGGCCACAGCGACCGGGTTGTGCGTTATGCCTTGCTGCTGGCGCGCAAGTTGGACCTGCCGGACGCCGACGTGGACGCCCTGGCCTACGTCGGCCCGCTGCACGACCTGGGAAAACGGGTCGTGCCGTCTGAGATTCTGAACAAGCCGGGCACCTTGACGGCCGAGGAATACGAGCTGATCAAACGCCATCCCGAAGCCGGGGTGGAAATCCTGCTCGAGGCGGCAGTCGGATTGACACCGTCGGCGCTGGCCCTGCTGCGACATCACCACGAACGGTGGGACGGTGGGGGATATCCCGATGGACTCACTGGCGAGCAGATTCCAAAGGTGGCGCGGGTCCTGAGTGTCGCCGATGCCTACGACGCGATGACGATGGACAGGCCCTACCGGAAAGGCTTGCCGCACAGTGAAGCGATGCACCGTGTGCGTGACAACGCCGGCACCCAGTTCGATCCGGCGGTTGTCATGGCCTGGCAAGACCTGCATGCGGTGCCCGATGACTTTGCATTTGTACCTAGCTGGTGACATTGTGGAGAGTGACACCGATGTTCAAAAAAGTTCTGGTTGCCAACCGCGGCGAAATTGCCGTGCGCGTGATCCGGGCGTGCCAGGAACGTGGTGTGGCGACGGTTGCGGTCTTCTCGGAGGCCGATCGTAACGCGCTGCACGTGCGCTTTGCCGATGAAGCTTACTGCATTGGTCCGGCCCCGTCGCGCGAGAGCTATCTCCGCGTCGACAAGCTCCTGGAAGTGGCGCGCAGCAGCGGCGCCGAAGCCATTCATCCCGGCTATGGTTTTCTGTCCGAACGTGCGGAGTTTGCCGATGCCTGCGAGAGCGAAGGTATTACCTTTATTGGGCCACCGGCCCACGCGATTCGTGCCATGGGCGATAAGGTCGAAGCGCGCCGGGCCATGATTGCGGCGGGCGTGCCAGTGGTGCCCGGTACGCCGCAAGGCCTGCGCGACGAGGAAGCTGCCCAGGCAGCGGAACAAATTGGTTATCCCATCCTGATCAAAGCGGCGGCTGGTGGTGGTGGCAAGGGGATGCGCACCGTGCGCAAAGCCGAAGACCTGGCAGCCGCATTGGGCGCGGCGCGCCGCGAAGCCAAGGGCGCCTTCAACGACGACACGGTCTACCTGGAGAAGTTGATCGAAAACGCACGCCACATCGAAATCCAGCTCCTGGCCGACAAACACGGCAACGTTATCCACCTGGGTGAACGCGAGTGCTCGATTCAGCGCCGTCACCAAAAACTCATCGAAGAAGCCCCATCGGTTGCCGTCGATGAGAACTTGCGGGCCAAGATGGGGGCCATCGCCGTGCGGGCCGCACAAGCCGTGAATTACGTCAACGCCGGTACGATCGAGTTTTTGCTCGACCGGCAGGGCAATTTTTACTTCCTCGAAATGAACACCCGCCTACAGGTGGAACACCCGGTCACCGAAATGGTCACCGGCGTCGACATTGTCAAGGAAATGATCGCCATTGCCAGCGGACGGCGCCTGCGCTGGAGCCAGGATGACATCCGGCCGCGCGGCTGGGCAATCGAATGCCGCATCACCGCCGAAGACCCGTTCAACAACTTCCTGCCGTCCGGTGGCCGCGTCGTCAGCCTGAGTGAACCGACCGGTCCTGGCGTTCGGGTGGAGAGCGGCATCTACGAGGGTTTCGAAGTGTCACTCTATTACGATCCCATGATCGCCAAGCTGGTCGTTTGGGGTGAGACACGGGCCGAGACGATTCTGCGCATGCGGCGTGCCCTGCAGGAGTACAAGATCGGCGGCATCAAGACGTCGATCCCCTTCCATCAACAGATCATGGACAGCACACGCTTCATGTGGGGCACGTTCGATACGACCTTCCTGGAGCAGCGTTTTGCCCTGCAGACGGTGGACAGGCCGGAAAACAAGCGCATTGCGGCGATCGTTGCCACGATACTGGCACACGATACCGAACGGGGTGCGATCAGCGTCCGTCAATCGGCCGATGCTGGCACCTCGATCTGGAAACGAGCCAGCCGCTGGGGAGGTCTGCGCGTATGAAGTACATTGCCGCAGTAGAAGGTGTGGAGTACACGGTCGAGATCGATGCAGACAATCGAGTGTTCGTCAATGACGAGCTTGTGGATGTCGACCTGCGGCGGATCGGCGCGCTGCCCGTGTATTCACTGTTGATCAACAACGCATCGCGCGAGGTCGTCGCTGAGGAGCTGCCAGGAAACGACTTTCGCGTCATCATTGGCGGCGATGCCATGACGGTCCGCGTGGAAGACGAACGCTGGCGCCGCCTGCGCCAGGCCAAGGGCCTGGATACGGCCGGCGGTGAATTGGCGCTCAAGGCTCCCATTCCAGGGCTGGTGGTCAAGGTGCTGGTCAACGAGGGGGATGAGGTCCACACGGGGCAAAGCCTGGTCATCCTGGAGGCTATGAAGATGGAAAACGACCTGCGTGCCCCGCGCGCGGCCATCGTGGCCCACGTCAAAGCCAAACCAGGTGATCGTGTCGACCAGGGCCAGGTGCTGATTACGCTGCAGGCCGAAACGTAGAGTTGACCGTGCGATCTGTGTCCCAGATGTCCGTACAAGACGCGCAACCGGTGCATCGCCGGGAATAGACGTAGAATCTGCGAAGGCGTTCTCGTAGGGATGCGTGGGACGGTGTTCGCGCGCTGTCCTGACATTGTATTGTACAGGTATCTCTTAGGAGTTGTTATGTCCGACGCACAAATTATCGATTCGAAGCAGCAGTGGATGGAAACGACCCGCCGCAAGTTCGTGGCACGGGCCGCCGAACGGAGTACCGAGTTTACGACGAGCTCCGGCATTGTGGTCGATCCGCTCTATACCCCCGCTGATGTCACGCTCGATTATCAGCGTGACCTGGGATTCCCCGGGGAATTCCCTTTTACGCGCGGTATCTATCCCAACATGTACCGCGGTCGCTTTTGGACGATGCGCCAGTATGCCGGATTCGCGACAGCTGAAGAGTCCAATTTGCGCTACCGCTATTTGTTGGAGCAGGGCCAGACTGGTCTTTCCGTCGCCTTCGACCTGCCCACGCAGATTGGTTACGATGCCGATCATCCCCTGGCGGACGGGGAGGTCGGTAAGGTAGGGGTGAGTATCTCCTCGCTGCAGGATATGGAAATTCTGCTGAACCAGATTCCGCTCGATAAGGTCAGTATCTCGATGACGATCAATGCGCCGGCGGCGATCCTTCTGGCCATGGTGATTGCCGTGGCCAAAAAACAGGGTGTGCCGGTCAGCGAGCTGCGTGGGACGGTGCAGAACGACATTCTCAAAGAGTACATCGCGCGTGGCACCTACATCTTCCCGCCAGCATCGTCGATGCGCCTGATCACCGACCTGTTTGCGTACTGTGGCCAGCACGTGCCCAAGTGGAATACGATCTCGATCAGCGGTTACCACATTCGTGAAGCGGGCAGCACGGCTGTGCAGGAAGTTGCCTTTACCCTGGCCGATGGTATCGACTACGTCAAAGCGGCGTTGGCGGCGGGCCTCGATGTCGATGAGTTCGCAGGCCAGCTCTCATTCTTCTTCAACGCACACAACAATTTCCTGGAAGAAGTGGCCAAGTTCCGCGCCGCACGGCGCTTGTGGGCCCACGTCATGCGCGACCGTTTTGGTGCCAAAGACCCCAAGGCGTGGCAGCTGCGTTTTCACACGCAAACCGGCGGGTCGACCTTGACCGCCCAGCAGCCCGATGTCAACATCATTCGTGTGACGCTGCAGGCGCTGGCGGCGGTGTTGGGCGGCACCCAGTCACTGCACACCAATTCCAAGGATGAGGCCCTGGCACTGCCGACCCAACACGCTGTGGAGATTGCCCTGCGTACCCAGCAAGTGATTGCCTATGAATCGGGGGTGGCCGATACACCCGATCCATTGGCTGGCAGCTACCTGATCGAGTCCTTGACCAATGACATCGAGACGCAGGCCCGCGCCTACCTGGACAAGATCGAGGCCATGGGCGGTGCGCTGCGGGCGATCGAGCAGGGTTTCATGCAGCGCGAAATCCAGGATGCCGCGTACAGCACCATGCGGGCCATCGAAGACAAATCACAGGTCGTGGTGGGTGTCAACCGCTTCGTCACCGACGAAGTTCCCGATGCCGACATTCTGCGTGTCGACCTCTCGGTCCAGGCCAGCCAGGAACAGCGCCTGGCGGAGCTGCGGGCGCGTCGTGACAATGACCAGGTCACTGCGCTGCTGGGCCAGCTCGCAGCGGCCGCGCGCCAGGCGGATGCGCCCCTCATGCCCTTGTTCATTGAATGTGTCGAACACTACGTCACCCTCGGTGAAATCTGCGGCACCCTGCGCGACGTCTTCGGGGAATACCGGCCGGAAGCGTTCGTATGACGTCGAAGAAGCAGCCCAATTCCAAGATGTGTTTCATTTGCGGCATGAAAAACGTGGCGGGGGTGAAGGTCTTCTTCTACGAACAAGATGATGGCACGGTACTGGCACGCTTTACCGGGCGCGAGATACACCAGGGCTACCCCGGGCGTATGCACGGCGGCGTGATCAGCGGGATCTTGGACGAGACCATGGGCCGGGCCGTGATGTTCAACGGTGGCGAGATCTGGGGTGTGACCGTGGCCCTGGCGGCGCGTTTCAAGCAGCCGGTACCGCTCGATGTGGAGTTGACGGCGGTTGGACGAATTGTCAAGGACCGCCAGTTCTTCTTCGAAGGCAGCGGTGAGCTGCTGCTGCCGGATGGCACCGTCGCCGTGGAGGCTACGGGCAAATACTGGAAGATGCCGCTCGATGACATTGCCGATTTTGATCCTGAGATCCAGGAGTGGCAAGTTGTACCGGATTGAACAGAAAGTGAGTACGCATCGATGATCAAAAAGATCAATCACATTGCGATTGTGGTGGCTGACCTGGACAAAGCGCTGCACACCTACCAGGACGGTTTGGGGCTGCAGCTAAACAAACGCCAGGTCATGCCCGAGCAGGAAGTGGAAATCGCCTTTTTGCCCGCCGGCGACAGCATGATCGAGCTGATCATGCCGATCAACGAGACCTCCGGTGTGGCCAAGTACCTGGCCAAACGCGGTGAGGGCATGCATCACATCTGCCTGGAAGTGGAAGATATTGGTGAAGCGATCCAGGAGATGCAGGTACGCGAGGTAGAGATGATCCACACGGCGCCGATCCAGGCTGCCGAGGGTCGCGGGGCGTTTGTGCACCCACGCGCCGCGCATGGCGTGCTGATCGAACTGCTGGAAGCGGGTGATTCGTACTGATTCTCAGGCTTATTTCACGCGAAGCCGCCAAGCCGCACAACAAACGTCGCGATCCTGGCGGCTTCGCGTGAATCAACCCAACGGCCTCTCAGGCGCAAAGGGAACGTCGGCAGCCGCCGCTGCCAATCATTATTCTTCTTCTTCTTCCTCCTCGAACTCCGGCAGCTCATCCCAGGTATCGAGCACCCAACCACTGACTGCCACCACCAGCGAACTGTCGTTGGACGCCAGAACCAGCACCAGACCATCTTCTTCGTCGCGTGCGACCTCGGCCAGGGTACCACCATCCTCGGTAATGTCGGCCAGCATTTCGGTGATCAGGTCCATGCCCTGGATGGGGTCCTGATCAGGGTCGACGTACAGGCTGGCGCCGTACAGTTCGAGGAGCTGGTGGTTGGCAAAGTAGAGATCGCAGTCAAAAAAGTAGCGGTCTTCTTCGGGGGTTTCATCTTCCGTTTCTTCGGCGTAGGCCAGCGATTCGGCCCACAGGGTCAGGCTGGCCAGTTGTTTGCCTTCCAAGGCCTGCAGCACCTTCAGTTCTTGTTCCGTGACTTCGGTGTGCAGGTCCATCATCTCCGACGCTTCGTCATCTTCCAGACCGTTGCGTCTGTCTTCTACGGTCATGATCCAGCTCCTTCTTGCGGTTGATTTTCATCCCTGGCAAATGGGGTCACGATCAGGCGCGAGGGAACACTGCCGTGTTCGATTCGATCGCCCGTCACACTAAACATGCTGAAACGCACCGGCAGGCCCTGGTCAACGTAAAGATGCGGGCCGTTTTGCAGGTGATAATGCAGATGGGGTCCCGGTGACAGGCCCGAATTGCCGCAGCGTGCCACCATTTGGCCCTGCACGACCCACTCGCCGCTGCGTACGACCAGGGAGTCCGCCTGCAGGTGGGCCAAAAAACTGAACTCCCCATCGCTGTGTGCGATGAAGAGCGCGTTGCCGAAACTACGCCGTGGGTCGCCGCCCAGCTCGTTTGGGTCAGGCAGCGCGGCAGGGGGATTATCCTGCATATCGGACGTGGCCATCAGTACTTCACCGCCGGCAGGGGCCAGAACCGGCTGTCCGAAGCAGAAGTGGTCCTCATTCGTGAGGCCATCGGATGCAAAGATGTTGTTGTTGGGCCCAAGTTTGACGAAGTCGATGGCAAAGGCCTGGCTGATCGGTTCGCCTTTGTGCAAATCGGTCCAGTCGCTGCCCATGATAGCCCACCACGTACCGTCGAACGGTAAGCGCAGCGTGGTTTGCTGATCGAAATAGAGCAGCGGTGCGCCCCATTGTGCCTGTACAGCCTGCCCGTCGGCCGTTTGGGCTTCGACCGTCACGAACACCTGGGTGAGCCTGTCCAGGCCGGGTTCGAGGAAATAACAGTGACGCAGTGCCAGGCCCTCACCCGGCAGCACGCGGATGGGCGGTTCTTCGCCAATCATCGCACCTAACCGGCGCCCGCCGTGGTGGCGCTGGCTGATCAACTGGCTGCCGGCGTAGACCTGGAACACGACACTGGTTACCGTAACCGGTTGGGCGGCCGTGATGCCCACCTCACAGACAAATTCCTGGGCGGGACCCAGGTTGGGATAGGGCAGGTGCTCATAACGGGCGACAATCACCTGTCGCGGACGCAGCTCGATGTGTAGGATGCCGTGGTTGTGTGTCATGAAACGCTCTACTTGCGTGCAAACGCGCTGTCGATCTTCTTCAGGTTGCCTGACAATTCATGGGCCAGTTCTTCCAGGCGGTGCTCCAGCAGGTCAAAGTCAGACAGCTCGTCGTCCAGCGTTACCACGTAACCGGCCATGGCTGCGCTCAGCTCGAGGGCGCCTTGTGCATAGTGCGCTTCGAAGGTCACATCCACGATGTCGTCGTGGCGCGTGCTGCCGAGCAAGGTTTGCAGCTGCTGGCCGATCGTATCGACGTCGTCATCGTTGCTGATGGCCTTGATGGCAGATTCGGGCACGAAATAGCGGAAGGTCAGGTTCACGAAGGCGTCCGGTTGCTGCTCGTGATGTGTGCACCACTCGTCTGGATCATGAAAGGGTGCGCAGAAACCGGCACTGCCGTACAGGCTGAGCAGGGCGTTTTCAGCTGGCCACACCATGTGCACTTCGACGCGTGTACCCTGCGGCACCAGCTGGCGCTGTGCGGTGGTGGGTCCACACACGATCGTGAACTCACGTTCGAGGGAGTTCAAATTGAGCATGCTCTGAAAGTGATAGAGCCGGACGGGCAAGTCGGAAAGGGCTTGCAGCAGCATGCTGCAGAGCTGTTCGTACGGCACGATGCGGCCCGATTCGCCTTCATCATCGTCGTCGTCCAGATCGATATAGTCCTCGTCGAAGTCATCGGCTTCGTCCATGAGGTCATCCTGTTCGAAGTCCGATTCATCGGCGCCATTGCCATATCCGGCTTCGTGATCGTAACCGTTGGTGCTCAAGTATGAACCTCCTTGTTGCGTGCTGCAACGTCAGAATTCGGAAGTCTCGTCGGCGGCTCGTGCAGGGTGGTGGTGCGGTGTCGATAGCCCTGAAAATAACGAATTCTCCGCACCGGTCCTATCGCGCACGCCGCACTTCTGCGCGGATCGGTGTGCGCCCTGCCAGGTAGGTCTCTGCCCAGGCCTGGAGTTCAGCCGGCGTGATGTGGCCCTCACCCGCCTGTTCGATACGTTCCAGGCAAGTGAGGGCTTCCCGCGGTGCCAGCCGGTAATAAAGATCTACAACCTCGAGTGCATCGGTGCGCACCCACTTGTCGGTCCAATCGTTGAGATAATAACCCTGGCACTGCCGGCAGCGCCAGATCGAAAACGTGCGCTCGTCACCTTCGTGGGTGCGGCACTTCTGCGCCCCCAGGTTCGCCATGCGTCCAGGACAGGCCAGGCAGGGAATCGTACCTGGGCGTTTGCCGCTGCGTTCGACGATCGCCTGCTCCCAGCGATGGGACGTAGCTGCGGCCTGGTCCGGCCGGCGCGGCCGCCAGCGCTGCCACCACACCCGGCCTGGTTCGGGTCCCGCAGTGGTGGGCGACGGCGCAGGTGCTGGCGGCGGAACCGGTGTTGTGTCCGTCGTGCTGAAGTGGTCACACGGCGCAGCCAGGATATTCTGCTGGGCACTGGGCCCTGGCGGGTGATCGGAATACTGCCAGGTACACAGTCCAACACCACCAGGGACTGCCGTCGACGAGGCGTGCCAGTGGGTACATGCCCCACACGCCTGCACCTGCCAGTCATGCGCAGCCGCGGCCGCCTGCACCGCGGCGAACACCGCCGTAACGTCTTCTCCCGGTGGCAGTGGGATCGAAGCCAACAGCTCCTGGCCCTGCAACAGGCGCCAGGGACGCTCGTTAGTTGCCGGCAGCAGGGCTAACGGGCCTGGACCAGAGTCGCCGAGCCAGATCGTAAACTGCTCGGTGTGCATGAACGGCATAATGTCCCCTATTTTACTGCAATGCGCCCTTCCTATCAAGTACGTCTACTGGCTCTTCACCTCAGTCCACATCTGCTCGATCTGCGGCGTGGCCGCGCCGACGTCGCGGATGAATTCGAGTTTGTCCATGACCTCGGGTGGTGGGAAGATGCTCGGATTACCGGAGATCTCGGGATCGATCAGCGGCCGCGCGGCGGCGTTGGGACTGGCGTAGAAGGTGTAGTTCGTGAGCTGCGCACCGATGTCGGGTCGCAGCAGGTAATTCATGAACACTTCGGCCGTGTAAGGGCTGGGCGCCGACTTCGGAATAGCCATGTTGTCGACCCAGATCACCGATCCCTCTTTGGGCACCACGTATGTCAGGTCGGCATTCTCTTCCATCGCTTTGGCATACTGGCCACTCCAGCCGTGGCCCACCGAAACCTCACCGTTGAGCAGGATGTCGGCGAAACTTTCGTTGTCGAAGGTTGTGACGCAGTCTTTGATGGCCATCACCGCCTGTTGTGCCTCGGCAAGGTGGGCGGGATCGACGTCGTTGAGCGAATAACCTTTCCACTTCAACGCCGCGCCAAACACCTCACGCGGGTCGTTGAGCAGACTGAGCCCCGAGTAACTGCACGCGTAACTCGGATCAAAAATCGCCTGCCAGCTGTCGATAGGTGCGATCACCACATTAGAATCGTAAGCGATACCGCTGGTTCCCCATTGGTAGGGCACCGTGTACTGCTGTTCCGGGTCGAACGGCGGCTTTTTGAACCGTTCATCGATATTGGCGAAGTTAGGGATGTTGGCATAATCGATCGGTGCCAACAGATCGAGCTCGCGCATGATCGTCACCATGTAGTCCGACGGCACGATCAGATCGTAGCCACTCGCACCGGCCTGCAGCTTGGCCAACAGGTCTTCGTTACTGGCAAATGTGTCCTGCACCACCTTGACACCGCACTGTTCCTCGAAGCTTCTGAGGATGGCATCATCCATGTAGAGCGACCAGTTGTAGAAGTGCAGCGTCGACGCCAGGCGGCTGCGGTCACCACACACCTCATCGATCACCCCCGGCGTACCGCTCACCGCGGAAGTCGCCGGCGGGGCCTCCCCCTGGCAACCGGTCACAAGCAGTGTTGCCAACAAACCTACCACGATCAGAATCCACTTGACCATTCGACTTCTCCTTTCACCCTTCGCGATCTTCGCGCCCTTCGCGCCCTTCGCGATCTTCGTGTCTTCGTGATCTTCGCGCTTCGCGCCCTTCGCGCTACTTCGTGTCTTCGTG